>NZ_JAMYLU010000023.1:0-91452 GCF_040318135.1 Mesorhizobium sp. M1295 | reverse complement strand
CGTATTTCATCTTATCGGGGAACAGCCACCCTCCAAGGCTATGATCGGTTCCAGGGCGCGTCGCTCCCGCGATTACCCCATGTGGACGGCCTCCGCTCCCGGCATCGCAATGTGCCAAAGTGTGGCTGTCGAAAGTCACATGAGGGAGAGCCGTCCATGGAGAAGGTTAGCACAATCGGTCTGGATGTCGCCAAGCACGTGTTTCAGGTGCACGGCGTTGACGCGCAGGGCGCAGTGGTTGTCCGCCGGAAGTTGCGTCGCGACGATGTAGTCGCATTCTTTACGTCCTTGCCGGCGTGCTTGATCGGCATCGAAGCCTGCGCAACGAGCCATCACTGGGCTCGTGTCCTCACGGCTCTGGGGCATGAGGTTCGCCTGATGCCTGCGTCATACGTCAAGCCATACGTGAAGCGGCAGAAGAATGATGCTTCGGATGCCGAGGCAATCTGCGAGGCGGTCACGCGACCGACGATGCGCTTTGTTCCGACAAAGAGCGAGGAGCAGCAGAGCGTGTTGATGCTGCATCGCGTCCGCGAGCTTTTGATCCGGCAGCGGACAATGCTGGTGAACGCCTTGCGCGGCCACTTGGCGGAGTTGGGCATCATCACTCGTCAGGGTGCTACAGGGCTGAGCATGCTCGTCGCGTTGGTTGAGGACGAGGGGCACGACCTCATTCCCCCGCTTGCCCGATCGGCCCTCTTTCTTTTGGTACAGCAATTGCGTGAGGTGCACGAGAAGGTCGGTGAGCTGGACCGACAGATTCACATCTGGCATCGTTCGCACGAGTGGAGCCGTCGCCTCGAAACGATCCCCGGCATCGGTCGGATCACCGCCAGCGCAATCGTTGCGACCGTGACAGATGCTTCCCTGTTCAAATCCGGCCGGCAACTCGCGGCTTGGCTTGGCCTGGTGCCGCGACAGAACTCATCCGGAGGAAAGGATCGGCTCGGGCGGATCAGCAAGCAAGGCGATCCCTACATCCGTCGCCTTCTTGTTGTGGGAGCCCATGCCGTGCTTCGCTTCTGTCGTAAGGGCAAAGCGGCACCCACTCGCTGGGCTGCCGAGCTTCTGGCGAAAAAGCCGTACAACGTCGTTGCGGTGGCCTTGGCAAACAAGATGGCCCGGATCGTCTGGGCGCTGATGACTACGGGCAAGCGCTTCGCGGATTCACCGGCGTAGTGACGTAGTCGCAGAGGATGCACAGAGGTTGGTGAGGTGCTGATGGTGTGATGACGGACGGTCGAACCGGGATCGGAAAAACCCGCCCAGTGGGTGCCGCTCAAAAAAGCGCGTTGACCTGTCTGGGATCCGATCCGCGGACTTCATCAAGGCCAGCGGCATGAACAGGCCGCACTCAAAGGCCGAATACATGCCTGCACCCGACCAACCTGTCATCAATGTCAGAAAGCCCTTGCCACGCGGAGGCCGTCCATACATGCCACTGAGTTTTTCCTCCACCTGGAGCTAGAGTCCGGCCTCCAAGAAGGACGGACAGATGAAGCGGAAGCAGTTCACGGAAGAGCAGATCATCGCGGTCCTGCGAGTGCACGAGGCGGAGTGTGAAGACGGGCGATCTAGCCCGCAAGCACGGGATCAGCTGAGGCGACGCTGTATAACCGGAAGGCGAAGTATGGCGGGATGGACGTATCCGACGCCAAGCGCTTGAAGGCTCTGGAGGGCGAGAACGCAAAGCTGAAGAAGCTGCTGGCCGAGCAGATGCTGGAAGCGGCGGCGTTGAAGGAGCTTCTATCAAAAAAATGGTAAGGCCCGCCGCCAAGCGCGAAGCCGTCGCGCATCTGCAGGCCGCCATTGGCCTGTCGGAACGGCGGGCGTCGGCGCCGATCGGAAGAGGATCCGCTACCGGTCCTGTCGCCCGCCGGAGACGGAGTTGCGCGGAAGGCTGCGCGAGCTTGCCAATGAGCGAAGACGCTTCGGCTATCGGCGGCTGTTCGTCCTGCTGCGCCGGGAGGGCGAGCCATCGGGGATCAACAGCATCTATCGGCTCTACCGGGAAGAAGGGCTGACGGTTCGCATGCGCCGCGCACGATGCCGGGCTGTGGGCACGCACGCTCCGATCCTGGTCGAGGCAAGACCGAACGCGCGATGGTCACTGGACTTCGTGCACGACCAGTTCGCCTGCGGGCGGCGGTTCCGGGTGCTAAACATCGTCGACGACGTGACGCGGGAATGCCTGGCTGCGATCCCCGACACCTCGATCTCCGGCTGCCGCGTCGCCTGCGAACTGACAGATCTAATCGGCCGCCGCGGCAAGCCGGGCATGATCGTTTCCGACCACGGCACCGAGTTCACCTCGAACGCCATCCTCGCCTGGTCGAAGGATCACCGCGTGGAATGGCACTACATCGCACCAGGTAAGCCCATGCAGAACGGCTACATCGAGAGGTTCAACGGCAGAATGCGCTACGAGCTCCTGAACGAGAGCCTGTTTTTGGGCCTCGATCATGCCCGCTGCGCCATCACCGATTGGGTGGACGACTACAACATCGCGAGGCCTCACTCCTCGCTCGGCTACCAGACCCCGGCGGCTTTTCCAACCGGCTCCGATACTGCGGTCATTGCAGGCTTCGCGTCTGTGCCGGTTGCTCAACCCGCGCCATACGGCGTAACAGAAACGGCCGAGGCTCTAATCGCCACTGGATGAAACCTCAGCGGCGGGTCAGGATTAGATCAGCGGGGCAAGGTCAGACGCTACAGGTTTGGCAACCGACGGGCGTAGTTGCGCTCCAGAGCGCCATGGTGGGGAATAACTCCGCAGCCACTCCTCACCACCCAAGCAAGTCTTTACTTGGGCTTTCGTGCGATCACGATCATACTCTTCGCAAGCGGGGGGATCCGCCCCACCC
This sequence comes from Mesorhizobium sp. M1295, assembly GCF_040318135.1. Lineage (NCBI taxonomy): Bacteria > Pseudomonadati > Pseudomonadota > Alphaproteobacteria > Hyphomicrobiales > Phyllobacteriaceae > Mesorhizobium > Mesorhizobium sp. M1295. The sequence goes on along the minus strand of NZ_JAMYLU010000023.1, from coordinate 88,588 downwards.
GTTCAAAACGTAAAACTTCCAATCCAACCTCTTTGAGAAGTATGCCAAGGGTCCGGATGGACCAAAACTTGATATGGCCACCGTCCCACAGAGCCCAGAAATGGGCATCCATTTGGCCGGTCAGAGCTAGTGCCAAATTCTTCATATAGCCATGATAAGGCGTCGAAATGACGGCCGTACCACCTGGATTGAGGAGTTTGTAAACGTTCCTGGCAAATGCCCTCGGATCATAGAGATGTTCGACGACCTCAAGACTAAGTACCATGTCAAACGTGCCATATTGAGCGCGGAGATCGTCGTAAGCGGAACCGCTTTCAATCTTGATATCGGGATAGGCTTGATTAGCAATAGCGACTGCAGATATCGATGGATCTATTCCAGTAACCACACATCTGTTGCTGAGATGCTTCGCCACGCTGCCATTGCCACACCCGAGGTCGAAAATATTGTTAGGAGTAAACTCTGCGACAATTCTATCAACGGCCGGCAACAAAATATTATGGGAATCGTTCGTTTCGTGAGAATCATAAGTGTATTCTAAATTCATCTTACTCATTTGACTCTCCTGGATTAAACCATGGGCTCAACATAATACTAAGCGCTGTCCGCAACATCGGTCTCTCAACCTGCATCCACGACAAATCCCGTTCGTTCTTTGATGGCAGCCGCGATTGATACGCCTTCTTGTTTTGCGAGTTCTTCGATCTCGAAGACCTTCGCGTCAACTAATCCGCGATACCACAGCCCTTGTAAGAAATGAAAATAGAACCCCGGCCTGCCGTCGAGGAAACCAAGGCGTATCAAATAGCGGTAGAGAAAGTAGGCGATCGTTCGAATGCCGGCTGGTGTGCGGAGGTAAATTGCTTCTTTTAGAAAGCGACGCGCTCGAGCCTGCGGACTGGCACCGGAAACTGGCAGTTTGTCTGCCTTTAGAAAGTCGAAACGCACGTTCAGCTGATCTATGGCTTCCCGCGAAGCGTATTGATTGTGCTTTGCCGTCCACCATGTCAAAGAATTCAGGTTAATATCCGAAATTACGACGTCCGACTTCCGAACTTTTCCTTGGACAATTACGTGTTCGTCCATCCAGCGCTGTTCGCAGCGTCCTCGGCCATTGCGCCAAAGCCGAAGCTGCCAACTAGGCTCTATGGCGCCATGTTTCATACGGCGACCAAGGAAATAAATTCGGCGCCGCACGAGTACGCCATCGCAATCCCGTTCAGCCTGCGAAACAACATCGGCAAGCCGGCACGGCGTTGCTCGATCCAAGACCTCATCAGCGTCGATTCGCAACAGCCAGCCACCTTTTGCTGCGAGGGTTGAAATTCCGAAATTTAGCTGAGTCGCGTAGTTTTTCCAGGGATGACGAATCACCTCCGCGCCAAGCTTTTCCGCTATCTCGACCGTCCCATCGGTTGACCCGCTATCTATGACGGTGATGCTCTCAACTTCATCCTTGAAACTCTCAATGCAGCGGGCGATGTGAACCGACTCATTTAAGGTAAGGATAATCGCGTGAATTCGGCTCATTGCCTTACTACCATCGCACATGTCCGTGTAAGCATTTGTAGCTTGGACGAATTGTAATAGCCTATCGCAAACCTATTTGGCGGGCGGGATTGCCTGCAACCACCGTTCCATCAGGGACGTCCTTGGTTACCACCGAACGCGCCCCAATTACGGCTTGACGTCCCACACGTACACCGGGACCAATGAAAGCCTCAGCCGCTACCCAGGCGCCCATCTCAATCCAGATCGCTCCAACGAGAAGCGGAAACGCGGGATCGCGAAAGTCATGCGTCGCGGCGCACAGGTGAGCACCTTGACTTACTGTAACGCAGTCTCCAACCGTAACAGTGCCTACCGAGTAGCACATCACTCCCGGCCCGAGGCTGCTCAGGGCGCCAAGATGCAAATTCCAAGGTGCCCAAATACGTGCAGATGGATAAGGATGAGCGTCTCGCCCCACCGTTGCACCAAACAGCCGCAGGAGGAAGCACCGCCAACCGTGAAATGGGACAGGCGACCACCTGTACAGCGTGGCTTGCACAATTCGCCATGTAAATCGTCTTAATTTGTCATTTAGATCGGGATCAGGGACGGTCTGAAGCGGATGGCGTTGCGGGGGCAATTCGGGCATGGCCTATTCAGGTGTTACAAAGTGCGGCTGATATTGATCGGTGAGCATATGACCGGGCTTAAGGTGGCGCAATTCGATGTGTGAGTTTTGCATCACGTCTTTCGGGTGACGGCAACTGAGAAAGTCGCTCGACTTGGAAGCTCTCCCCGATCGAGGCCAGCACTAGGAAAGCGGATCCTTCTGTTTCTTATAACGGAAAATAGTCTGCAGAGGCTTTTCAAAGACAATATGAAATAATATTGCGGCAACAATACAAACAGCGAGCGTAACAATCCATGTGATCGTCGCACCTGCAAAGCCCGATAAGCCTATTTTCCTAGCTAGCTTGCACATTACGCTGATAATCGGGAAGTGGGTCAGATACAAGACATAAGACGCATTCCCTAGCAACTCACCAGCGCGAGAAACTGGTCTCCACCCAGCAAGTTCTCTTGATACCAACCCAAAAATCAGGACACTTGAAAAAAGCCCGAAGGCAAGAATTCCCCCTGAATCTTTGTGTAGATCGAGTTCCTGCCCCGGAAACAGTTCCCTGGCGTTTACCAGCAGCACCATCAACATCATTCCTCCCGCCCCCAGAATGACAGCCGGCACAGCAGCAGATTCAAAACAACGGCCGCGCACCAGCAGTGCCACGATAACTCCGAGTCCAAAAAGAGTGATAAAATATCCGTTTAAAAATCCAATCGCGAGATACGGTTCAAACAGCCAGCATCCAACCATCGCAATTCCGACCAGAGAAATTCCTACCCAGCCGCCTATTATTAAGATCGCAAAAAGCGCGTAGAAAAGCATCTCGTACTGAAGAGACCAAGCTACAATTATGATCGGCGCACCAGTACCTCCAACGACCGCGGGATCCTGTGGGAGAAGAAGTATGGTCTTTAATATTGTAGACGCATTCCTTGGAAAGGAATCCGACATTCCGGGCATAAAGGAGGCAACCACAGTCACTGCGAGAAGCGTTATTAAATATGGCGGATAAATCCGCGAACACCGCTTCACGATATAAGAATACAGCTGGCGCGGCTTGCCGATGTCAGAGAAATGCACATACGTTATGAGAAACCCACTAAGAACAAAGAAGAAATTAACGCCTGCGGAACCAGCCCCAAAGTAATAGGTGAAAACTGGCTGATTAAAATACTTCGGCGCTGCGACCGCTGCACTCAAGTGGAACAGTACGATCGCCAAGGCGGCAATCCCCCTAGAGATTTGGATCGAGGTCAAGGCCGGCTTGAGGGTCGACTTTCTCGAATACGCGCGTAGTCGTGAATCAAGCCTGCCAACAGCGAAATTCATGAAAAACGCTATGAAGCGGACAGCCCCCTCCTTTTGATTGGACATCGTCGGGCGTTATGCAGTTTTCATCACGGAGTTGGATGAACCAGGCTGCTCATAGAGGTAGTTCGCACCTCTCCGGTAGCGCAATTGATAGCCGGCGTTTAAGAGCGCCTCATGCGCTTGGAAGAAGCGCGTGTTGGATCGCTTCGAAGGGTGAGTGAGTTCATCAAACTCGACTAGTATCTGTGAGGGGCGCACTTTCCCGAGCACCATGTGCTTTAAAACGTCAACCTCTGCACCTTCGATATCCAATTTTAACAATGGCAGCGTTGTTAAACTGTAGTCCCTACAAATCATTTCGACGGTGATGGTGGAAACTTGAATGTGAGTCCCAGTCATTTGGTAGTTGTTTTGGAAGTCAATAATTGAGTGGCTTACGTGCTTTGGATCAGAAGGCGCAAAGAATTTAAGAGACGTTTCCTCAACCCACAACGCTTTTGGTATGAGCAAGAGCTGCGAGGGCTTGATGTTCGTTAGATCGTACCTACCTGGATGCCAAGGCTCGCCAGTAGTCGGCACCAGTTCCCCGCGGGCCATTCGATCTACTATCGCTTGGTAATGGGCAATAGCCCGCGGAGTGGGATCGAGTATGATCACCTTTGCACCGTATTTTGCCGCAAACTCTACGTCGAAACTGGCGTCCTCTCCGAGTCCGCAACTGATCACCGTCGAGCCGTGCAACTCTTCTCTGTCGATGAAGTCCCAGCCCCCATACGCCGATCCAAGTCGCAATGTTTGGACGCGCGAAATAGATACGCGAGGCTGGTGTAGGGCCCGCCGGAATTTGTGAACGGCCTTCTTCAGTAGGGCTATCGAGGGAACTCGGAGCGAACCAGCGCGCGAGAATTTCATTTGTCGCTCCATAATTCACCTTCGTCTAAAATCTTGTAGCCGTACCGCCGCCAAAGCGGCAATGCTCTTAAATACCGGGATCAAGATCAACGCAGACCAAGAAGTGACCCCACTAAGAATCCGGGCACATTCGAATCCAGACGACCAGTCACAGAACAACGCAATCTGGCCGACTGCCGCCACCAAGAAGCCAGGAGTAGACACTCAGCATTCGATCGGAGATCGAATTCCAGCGATAGTCGTTCAGCATCCAGCTCCGACCTCGCTGGCCCATTTTCGCCAGTTTGTCCGTCGACAGACACATGGCATTACGAAGCGCTTGCTCGAGTGAAGAATCGCCAATCTCAGGCCACCAACCACATCCACGCGACACAAGTTCAGGCCAAGGCGCGCCTCTAGAACACACGACCGGCTTCCCGCAAACAAGGGCTTCAGCCACTGTCATCCCGAAATTCTCATCGAGCGTCGGCAAAACAAACAAGTCCGCCTCCTGGTACGCCTCCAACCTCTCCTGCCCAAATTTGGCGCCGGTGAACTTAACTCTGGGGACGGCCATTTCTCGCACAAATTTCTCATATGCGGCAGCATACGAATTGTCGAGAGGCCCAGCAATCTCAAGTTGCCAATCTGGAAACTCGGAACAAATGCCAGACCAGACGCGCAATAGACTGTCTACGCCCTTTTTGGGGTGCAAGCGCCCCAAAAACAGCAAGGTACGTGTTCCTGGATCACGACGAAGGTGGGGTTTACCAGCAGGTAAAATATCGTCAATTCCATTAGGAATAACAGCCACGGGTGCTCTCAGTCCGAAGGAACGAATATCTTCAAGCTCTTTTTCGCTTGTAGCATGCCAACAAGCACACCCAGCCGCAGCAGCCTTCTGAAATAGGTACCAAAAGAGGCGCTTCTTCCAGCGGGAGAACTGCAAGGCGCCAGGGCCCAGCATTCCATGAGGACTGATAACAAGTGGTAGCCCTTCACGGCTCGAAACTATCCCAGACGCCACGTTGGGCATCATCCAAAGGCCATGATTATGAATAACCGCGGCATCACGAGCCAATACCCCCAACCCAAAGCTGAGCGACCGAGACATAGCAAGCCGACGAATCGAGGGAACACTGCGAAAATCTGATTTAAACGAGTGTATATTAAACCCGGTGTTAGACCGATTGTTCGACAGACCTGCGTCGTTAATGGTCACGACTTCCGCCGGCCAACCCGCCTGTATACTTTCCTGGACCAACCTGCGCACGCATACCGTCGTACCGGCTGCTTCAGTCGCCATAGAGGAGACCGTATGAATAACTTTGTGCAATTTAATCGCCTTCGAAGCGCCAGAATGCCTTACATCAGCGCCTGGACGCTGCTATGTCCCGAAACATTTTCAAAAACCGACGTGCCATATCGGCGGTATTAAACGAGTCACCAACAGTATTCAATGCGGCTCCCGACATCCTATTAAGTTCCTCAGTTGATTCCAATGCGGTTGCAATGGTGTCCGCCAGAGACTCGGCATTACCTTTGCGGAATAAGCAACCGTTGACCCCCTCTTCATGAGCAGCAATTTCCGGCATATGCGTCTTGCGATCGTCATGCACGACGCCAGGCAGGCCGTAGGCAAGGGCATGTATAAGGCTTAGGCCGACGCCGCCAGGATACACGAAGAGTTTACATTGATTCGCTATCTCGGAAATCCGCGCCTCGTCGGTCAGACCCCCGTGCAAGACTACCCTACCGTCAAGGTGACGGTCAGCAAGGCGGCGCTGTAACGCGTCTTTCTCCCCACCAGCTCCGATTACGTCCAGCGTAACAGACGCACATTGTGGATATGTAAGCGCGTTTAGCAATAAATCAATTTCGCTCTTTTCGGTAATCCTCCCGATGAAAAGTAAATCTCTTGGACGTTGATCAACGTTATAAGGGATCCGGAACTTTTCGATTGCAGCCGTCTCGATGCCGTTATTCAGCCCGAACACGACTTGACGGTCATTATGACGCGCCGTTGCACGGTGCACCTCCACTTCCTTGTCTGTGTAGAAGAGCACGACATCCGCAAAACGCATCACCAATAAACGCAGCCACGAACTCCATTTTCGACTTGTTGCGGACCAGTAGTGCCCCCACCACACAGTTTTGGCTCCCATGAGCCTTGCCTTAACCAAAAGAGCTAGATTAGAGATGCAGCGAGGGGCTCCGGATACAACCACTATGTCATCTCGCCGTATCGGAATCGACAGGGCTCCTCGTTGCCAGAACAACCCAGGCGCGATCTTAAAAATTGAACCAAGCGAAGCTCTCCACTCTGGCAGCGACATTGACTCGCTAAGCACCCCCAAGTCCTCAAAGGAGGCATATACCGTAAAATCCCGTCCCAACTCCTGGGCTAAACGGTTGAATAGTCCAAGCCTATAAGAGGGGACTGAGGGTTGAACGACTATAAGCCTCATTTCGAACCCCTGCCCCGCAGACACGAGACCCCGCCGTCGATCCCGTGAGGGAAAGAACGGAGCATCAAAGGTCGAATGGCCGTAATGCGACGCATACAAAAACTTTCAGAGTGATCATTCGAATAGAGTTCTAGCGCCCTGTTGGGAGATAGGCTTAATTGAGCGCGATCGCCTTTCCCGTTTTGACCCGTACCAAAAAGTTATGACCATCACCGATGTTATCCAAAACGCCGAGTTCCCCCAAAGGCTCCCGCTTCCAGCACTGCCTATTGCTTCTTTGATGAATAGAACTGCTGCGAAGACGGCAATTAAGGGGAATCTTTTTGACCTTATCACTCCGATTGCAGCCCTTATAGCAAGCAAGCAATGAATGATGAACGGCAAGGACCCCAGCAATCCCAAGGCCATTAACGACTCAACGTAGATATTATGCGGATAGTAATTTGAGTGCATTTCAACCGCGAAACGACCAAATGCAAAATCGTCTAGAAACTGCTGCCAAGCTCCAGACAACAGAAGAGATCTAGAAAGGGTTGAACTGTCCGTCTCAGGATCTATTTTCGCCAGGCGTTCGAGTACGACATCTAGATACTGTGTACCGAAAGCGGATAGTAGGAGGCCAATCACGACAGCCGCGCCGAGGATGGTTAGCAATCGTCGTCGGCCCTCTAAGAGCAGTACGTACAATATGAGAGATCCAGCTCCTGCCAAGTATGCACCGCGGGATCGCGCCCACACCGCCACGAACAGCAAAATGGGAATAAAAATAGCTGCCTCAACTGTAAGACGTCGAGAACGGCCAAATGAAAGTACATAATAGATAATAAAGCCGAACGCTGTATGCCCCATCGCAATTGGGTTTATCTTCTCGATCGAGAGGCGGGCACCACCAACTATGTTAAGCTGCTGCCGGTTTAGAATCAGACCAACAAGAAAAATGACACACAGGACACTCACCGCCACAGCGAGATGGTCATCCCTCATTTCTCGATAAGTTCTAGCCAACAATAATGCTGAGAATACCCCGCTTACGAGGAAAAAGCCAAAGACAACACCATTCCCAGGTTTTATCTCTATCCCAAGCAAAAATACATTCTGAACCAGTCTCGCGATATAAAGCAAAGAAAAAATGATGAACGGGTAAAGAAACGAAAAATTCTGGCCAACAGCTTTCCAAGATAACGAGAAGGCAATTGTGATCACAGAGACGATCAGTGCCCTCGAGAGGACTGATCCAACGCTTCCATCAGGGAAGAACTTCGTCACTAAGCCTCCAAAAGCATAGTAACCAAGTACCGCAAGCGCAAAACCTGCTGCCGGAGAAATCAGGGCAGAAAGGAACGAAGAATGCGGACTCGACACCCGCAACTGATTTCCCCTACTATCCGTATACATCAATAACCCCGCGTCAGAGTCGACCATAGAGACTAATATTCACTGGTAACTCCGTTGTTGTATTCTACAATCGTAACATGGCGCCCCCTCAAAGGTATATTCAAAGAGTTGTCCATACAGCTACTCTTCAGAAATGAGGTTTTGTTCTCATCTTGCCATGGGTTAACCGCCATCACTACGCAACTTGATGACTTTGTAACAATTGTCCGCACCAGAGGCTGTTTGCTCTGCCAAAGGCGTTGCACTGCCTCCTCCTTGGCAGCGGGCTGACCTCCTTCGATGAGTGTTGCGATCGCTGCGACTCGGTTCAATTGCGTCATGAATAGACCAAGGGTCCTGTAAGGCTGAATTCCAGCCTCTTTGATTTGAGGTTCGCTCCCCCATAGCACGATGCCCTTCGCTCCAAAAAAGTAGGGAACAATCGCCAGAGCCTCGACCAGATATGGATCCAGCTCATCCTTTCCTTCTAGCCAATTCGAGTCGTGAAATCGCAACCATTCATAGGCGTAAACTGGCTTGTCGCCAAATGACCGTCCCAATCGGACATTTTCTTCCACGTTTCCCGCAACATAATACACAGAGCCTGGATCACGATAGAAAATATAAACACTAGAGACATAGAAATCCACATAGTCGTCGATATTCTTCCAGATCTCTAGCTCAGTCGAATGCTTTTCCTTAAGCTCTTTTTCGCTAAGCGAATATAGGCCCCAGTAGTCTCTATCGAATAACTGCCTCCCATAAATTCCAACCCTGATATCAGGATGCGCCTCCTTGGTCCACTTGCTTGGAAGCGCATACCACTTCGACCACTCACGAAAATATGAAGTCGCGAATTCCGCTTCATCTTTCGCTTTCGATGCCTCCCGTACTTTCGTGTTCCGCCAAGCCTTGCTCACGTCCAGCTCAATTGGGAACTCGATATCGTTCACCCACATTTCGCTAGCGGTTGGCTTTGAGACGTTTCTCCTCACAATCCTTTCAAAATACCCTGGCCGAGCCCAAGGATTATTGTTGGGCCGCCGACCCAAGGTATGGCGAATATTTTCTTTCTGCCCACCAGGATAGTCTGCAAAGGTGTTTACAATCGTGACGGGGGCAAAGCCATGCTCAGAGGCGATAGCTGCGTTGGCGCCTTTCGAAGAGTCGTGCACGTCCCAAAAAACTTGCAGCCCTCCCTTCATGTTGACGGTCGGCAGATCGTCCCAAGACCCAACGGCACTGCGCCCCGTGGAGCTTACGTCCCCACCAAGGATGAATGTTGCGCAGAGCACTGCAGGGCCTAGCGTCGCATAAAGTCGGCTCATTTGACTCGGTTGCTCCTTGTACTCTCGCCCACAGTGACGGACGCCGCCGGAGCGAGTTCGCCCCTCTGTCTCGGGAGGCAAGTTGTAGGGGCTGGAGAGCCAGTCGGTTCGTAGCCCAGGGACTGGTCACCTTTACCTACGAAGCTATGCGTTAGGGCCGCGCCGCCTCTTGGTCAGGACCGGCGTCAACAAGTGACGGCGCTAGAGGGCTCCTTTCGATCGTCGATCGCTCTTTGATGAATTGCCGAGCCGGCACTTCAATGAAACGATTGGCTAGATGACTGACAAGCCAAAGCCCGATCACGAGACAGATGAACGGGATGGGGAGAGGAGGGTCCCAGCCCGTGTGCGCCAGCATGCCCTTCCATATCGACATTGCGGGTCTATGCAATAGGTATAAGCCAAAGGACAGTTCCCCCAGATACACCATAGGCCTCGTTCCAAGCACCCAGGCTACCGTAGAGGTCTGGTTCGCTTGGGCGGCAAAAAATACGATAGAGCTCATGAGGATAGCAGGAAATACGCTCTCATACCCGGGATGCTGCAACCCAAACGCCCAATATAGAATGTCTGGTAATGTCAAAACATAAACAACGAGTGAGCCCGGAAGCGCCCAGTTCGCAAAGGAAGTGCTGCGGATATGCCTATGGGCAGCAGCGGCGACCATCCCGAGCAAAAAGAAATGTAAATATCGCGTAATTGCGATACGGCCGCCCGGAAAGCCCAGAAACCATAAGCATAAGATCAGAAACACGGCAAACGCCACCAGACGGAATGTCGTTTTTGATCGAGAACTGGAACACCAGATCCAAATTGGAATGAACAATCCATAAAAATAAAACTCCGAAGCAATCGTCCAAATTGTATTTGTATTGCCAAATAATAGAAGATGTTGAATGGCGTACATCAGGTCGAGGTTGTACGCGAACCGGTTGTCCACGTAGTGCATTGCGCAAGAGAACAATATGACTACCGCAAACAAGGGATAGACTCTCCCCACTCTGGCAGCCGAATATTCTAAGATCGATCCCAGCGATGCCGGCTTCCAAAGATAGAGGTAGGCCATCAGGAATCCGCTCAACGAAAAGAACAACATAACACCGGTGCTAGCCGCACCATCCAAAAAGCTCTTGGGCAAAAACCCGGAGGAAGTGGCGTGCGAGAGAACAACTGTGATGGCGGCCACTGCCCTGATGCCACTCAAAGCCGGGATAAAGTTCGGTGTCGATGCCAAAAACTTTCTCCATTCGTCAAAAACAGCAAAGCTGGAACTCGATTGCAATTGCCGACATCGCATCAGATAGACTTCTGTCTGGGTGAAGGATTGGGTTGCGCCTACGACGTCAAACCGGCCCCCCAGAATCTTCCTTGCGATGGAGCTGTTTTCACCTCACGAGGACCGCCACCGTATCAAAGCTTTTCGGACACGCAATTGGCCGCCCCTCCTGTATGCATGCATCAGGGTGGCGGTCTTTTCCGGAAAAATCCAATGGGGCTTGAAAGAAGTTATGCACATGAACAGGCACGTGGCGCCGCCGGCGGAGAGCAGGGAAGCTAACCATGCCGGCATCGCCAGCGCACCAATTTTACTGGCCCCCAATCCAACCGCTGTCACCAAGATCCAAGCAAAGATACAGGGAAAGCCGAATCGGAACTCTGCTCCAAACGGCCGGCCCAAAATACTGGCCGAAAGCGCCGAGCCCGACAAAGCCGCACTGGCCACAATACAAGTCACGACCAAAGTTGCTGCGTATAGGGAGCTTGGCGCCAGCAGATAAAGCGCTAGCAACGAGAGTCCCACTGTGACCAACTGTATCGGGACACGCCATCCTTGACGTGCAGCTGATCGCGCCAGAACCGCATTCGCCCGATCCAAGGCGCGAAACGGAAGAACTAGAGACATAATCTGAATAAGTACCGCGGCTGGCTGCCACGCAGGTCCGAATAGGATCGATGTCCACTCCCCAGAAGCGACAATGATAGCTATTGACAGTGGAACGCTGGATATCAAAGCAAGTGCCTTTGCATTGTCAAACTCGTACCGAAGAGCTTCTGGCCGGCCGAATGCCGCCGATAGGCGCGGAAAGGTAAACACGTCCATCGGCGCAAATGCCATTGTCGACGCGATGGTTCGAACATTGGTGGCTCTCTGATAGTAGCCCACTGCTGAGACCCCTACCGCGCCGCTGACTGTAAGTCGGTCTAGCGTCATCGAGGCGGTGTCAATGACTCGCAGCCAAACAAAGACCCAGGAAAACTGAATCAATTCGATCACCTCCGCTCGATGGTAGCCGAAGGAAGGGCGAGCCGCCAAAAACGACAAAGCAAAATTGGTAAACTGATAGCCGATCTGACCAGCAACAAGAGCCCATGCTCCAAGACCGATGATCGCACCGGAAATCGAGATGACAATATTGACGGCTAGGGACAGTATTTCTATGCGCGCCAGCTCTTCAAACCTACGAGATCGTTGTAACAAGCCACGCGAAATAGCCAGAAATGGAGTAGTTAAAATTATAAACGACAACCACGTTATAAGGTCAGATACGCCATTTTCATTAGCAAAAAAAAACGGAAAATTCAGATTCAATAGGGTAATAGCTAGAAAAAGCGTTGACGAAAGAACTATAGCAATGAACCCGGCTGCAGCCGAGGCGAGATCAGCTGACGATCTGCTACGGACGACGCCCGGCCCAAGCCCAAACTCCGCAAATGCCGCGATCAGCGTCACAGGCGCGAGAGCCACTCCATAGACGCCGAACTCGTAAGGACTGATAAGACGTGAAAGACACACCAACATCGTAATTTGAACGGCTATGCCTACCCAGGCTTGCGCAGTCGTCCAGCCCAGGCCAGACAGCGCGCTCGGAACGCGATTTGGTTTTCTTCCTTGTAGCAAATTCACCACCCATACAGGAATCCTGGCTTGGGAAACAATAACGTGTGCGCCACGAAATAGTTTTGACAACGCAGTTATATGGTCAGCAGGAACTCTTGAAGCAATTTTTTGTTTTTTAAGGCTGCAGCCCTTATTCGTGAGCTAACCTCGAACCTTTGATTTTTTCTCAGAAATGATTCCACAATAACTTCGACTTCAGCCGCTGTAGCTTTACTGATCAATGCGCAATTGCTTGGAATGCCGATCTCTTCATATGCGGAAATGTTCTTTGGATGCTTGGCAAGCGAGAACGGTTCGGTTCCCATCGCCGCCGCGACGAGGCCAACATGCAGTTTGTCTGTCAGGACTGCGTCCATTCTGCTTAGCAGCGCCGCCATTTGAAAAGGCCCTGGGTAAGGAACGACAGTTGCCCGATCCGGCCCCAGCTTCTGCTTCATGTATGCCTGGAAACGCTGCTGCCCTGAACCCATGTAAACGTGATCTTCGAGCAGCAGGAAATGATTCCCACGAGTCAGGCCTATTCGGCGTTCAAGTATATCATAGAGCTGCTCATAGCCAGCCGACTCTTCCCTGAGACTTGAGATTTGCATGCCGAGGATGTTCTCGACGTTCTTGTTTGCATAGATCGGCGACACGACAGAGTCGGCATAATCTACTGCAGACTTAGGCAAATCCTCCGGCCTAAGAGCGAAGACCATGTCTGCTGTCTGAATCGGGTCTGCGCCACTTAAAAGGCTAAGGGACGCATCGAGAGAGCCGAGATCTCTAACGCAAATCAACCGTGCCGCGCCGAAAAGCTGCCTGATTCCAGCGCGTGTGATCCAATCAAGGCCTGATCCATCGGGAATTGGGCCGACTCCAACTCCGATCAATGCGGTGGGACGCCTGGCCATCTGCGCCAAAAGGATCGGGCCAGCATTCTTGTAAAGCCGCTTAAGAGGGTTCAGTCCGTTTTCTGCAAATTGAAAGTAGCCGCCTCCGGACAGAACGGCGGCATTGGCTCTCAGGACGTCGAACAGTGTAGCAGGAGCGAGGCCAAGACGTTCTCTCAGCTCTGGCGTTACAAATACAGCCTTGATAGGCAATGTGTAGACTTCTCTCACCCAAGAAAGGCATATCTTTGCGAGAAGCACATCGCCAAAATTGTGATTGCGAAGCATTCCATGAAATATCAGCATCGTATATTCGATCCCGTGTTACTTTGTCGAGGCTTCAAGCAAGAGATCATAAAACTTACCAGCTGCGATTTTGCTGTTTTGATGTGTGGTAACATACATTCTTCCACTATCAGCGTGCCATTTCATTAGCGAAGGAGCCTCTAAATATCTGCCAATGGCCTCTGCTATTGCACCGGCGTCCCTTTTGACAATTATTCCCCGCTCCTCGTCCAGAAGCTCAGATATCCCTGAGATCTGGGTGCCAATGCACGCCAACCCAGCTGACATGGCCTCGACCAAGGCGTTCGGCATCCCCTCGTCGGTCGAAGGAAGAGCAAATATGTCGCTTGCATAATAAGCTTCCTGAACGTCTTCGATGTGCCCGCATCTGTGAACGCGGCCCGCTAGGCCGTTCGCATTGATGGACGAGGCAAGGAGCGAGCTGTACTCGGCTTCTCTCGCGGGACCGACAAGTAGCAAATGAACGTTAGCGGGCAGATCGGACAGCGCTTGAACAAGCAAATGCTGTCCTTTCCGCCTCGTCACCGCACCAACCAATAGTACGACAATTCGTGCATCGGCTGGAATTCCAAAACGACGCCGAGCGTTAGACTTTTCCGTTGGATCTGCAGGCCGAAACCGCAGGCAATCTACCGAATTCGGAAAGTAAATTACTTTTTCGGGCGGCACGCCCAGTAGATATAACCGTTCCTGAATCTCGCGAGAAATTGCGAGAACGCTGGACAGCCTGGATATCAACGACGCGCGTCGCGACGATAATCTCATCATCGTGCGACCTTTTCCGTTGTCGTAGAGTTCAGTGCCAGCAGCGGCCACCCTCCCAACAACCGGAATGCCCATAAGCATGGCATGCATGCTTGGAAGCAACGTTAAAATGTTCGAAGCCGGAGTAAACATGACGTCGAATTCGCGATAATTCTTGCGCATCCAACTATATGATGCCACTAAAAATCTAACCTGTCTGGCATACGACAAAATGCGATTTCCCACGATGTCGACTCGCGGCATTTTTATGATGCGTCTGAAGTGACCGTCATCTTGATCTTGTACACTAGACCCATGAGCCAAGGTGATCTCTACCTCGGCATTCTTGACGACCTCCCGTATTAACCTATAGGTTGAAATCGCTGGACCGCTATAATGCGAACCGCATCCGGTTGGAGACCATATTAGAATGCGTAGAGTTTCTATTGCTTACTCCTACTAGGCTGCATTTAAGTGAACCGCCTCGACAAAAATTGCCCCAGCTTGCGCGCAGGCTTCGCAAGGAGCGCGTAGTCAATTGGACCGGAGCGAAGCCATTGGCGTCGAGACCGCAGGGCCTCAAAATTATGTCCGATGTAGGAAGCCAAGCTGCGCGTGCTAACGCCGCCGACCATCATATCCACCAAAACGTTGTTGGTGGTAACGGATTTGAACCCATGGAGTTCAACTGCCCTTAGCATCCAATCATAGTCCGATGCCACTTTGAGGCCAAGGTCGAACATACCAACCGTTTCCGCCACGTTCCGCCTGACGTAAAACGTTGGATGGGCCGGCATCCAGCCAGTCTGAAAACCCTTGGCCGGCCTCGGGACGGCACGCCAGCGCCGCAGGACCCGCTTGTTGACATGATTTTCAACAAAATCCAGATCGCCATGCACGATGTCGGCCTGTTCGAGCGCCGCGGAGATCCGTCCCAGCGCCGTACGATCGTGAAAGCAATCGTCTGAATTCAGTACGCCTACCGCGTCTCCGGTGTAGAGGCGCAGCCCTTTGTTAAGCGCATCATACATTCCCTTGTCGGGTTCGCTGACCAGCCGGATCTGCTCCTGTGGGTAAGACCGAACTATTGCCAGCGTCTTGTCCGACGAATTGCCGTCGATGACCACCAGTTCCTTGTCGCCATGATCCTGAGCCAGGAAGCTGTCGATCGTATGCCTGATCGTCGCCGCAGAGTTCCAACAGACGGTCAAAACCGAGATTTTCATGTCGACGCGGCCAACGTCGCTTACTGTGCCGAAACGCGAATTCGGTCCTCGTCTAGGCGCCGATGTTCGGACTCCCGCCTTACCGCTTCGAGATCGGACCGGACCATTTCCTGGACCATTGTCGCCAGCGAGGTCGTCGCCTTCCACCCGAGAACACGCTCCGCTTTCGCGGGGTCGCCGATCAGAAGCTCAACTTCGGTCGGTCTGAAATAGCGCGGGTCCACCTCGACCAGGACAGCGCCTGATTTTGAGTCGATGCCTTTTTCTTCGATGCCGGAACCAATCCATCGGATTTTGATCCCAACCTCATTGAATGCAAGCTCGACAAAACGGCGGACCGAGTTCTTGACGCCAGTTGCAAGAACGTAGTCGTCCGGCACTACATGCTGGAGAATTCTCCACATGCCTTCGACATAGTCGCGGGCATGGCCCCAATCCCGTTCAGCCGACAGATTGCCCAGATAGAGCTTGTCCTGAAGGCCGAGGCTGATTGCGGCAGCCGCGCGCGTGATCTTGCGGGTGACGAACGTCTCGCCGCGCATCGGGCTCTCGTGGTTGAACAGTATCCCGTTCGAAGCATGGATATCGTAGGCTTCGCGGTAGTTCACCGTGATCCAGTAGGCATAGATTTTTGCGGCCGCATAAGGCGACCGGGGATAGAAAGGCGTCGTCTCGCGTTGCGGGATCTCCTGCACCTTGCCGTAAAGCTCGGAAGTCGATGCCTGATAAAAACGCGTCTTTTTTGTCAAGCCAAGCAGCCGGATGGCTTCGAGGAGACGCAATGTGCCGATCGCGTCGGCATTCGCCGTATATTCTGCGGTCTCGAAGCTCACCTGGACATGCGATTGCGCCGCGAGATTGTAAATCTCGTCGGGCTGCACTTCCTGCACGATGCGGATGAGGTTGGTGGCATCGGTCATGTCACCATAGTGCAGCGAGAGCCTTACGTCCTTTTCATGCGGGTCCTGGTAGAGGCTGTCGATGCGACCGGTGTTAAATGACGAGGAACGCCGCTTGATGCCATGAACATCATAGCCTTTTGCCAAAAGAAGTTCCGCCAGATATGCGCCGTCCTGGCCGGTGATGCCGGTGATGAGCGCAGTCTTCCTATTCATTGTGCTTCTCCGGGATCGACTCGACGATATTCCCAACGCCGGTCAGGGAAACGTTAAGCATTACAACATCCATTTCAAACAAGCTGGAACATTTCAAAATCTCGTGCCTACCTCGTACTGTGAGGCTCACGACGGCAGCTTCGTGTCCGATTTCTTCGCTCGCTCAACGCGCGCCGAATCCTGTCAGCATGGTTCGGATGGTACGAAACACAATCAGTACATCGAGCCAAGGGGAGAAATTCTTGATGTAGTAGAAGTCATAGTGAAGTTTTTCCAGGACGTCGTCCACGGCCGCAACATGGCCCTGGTTGACTTGCGCCCAGCCGGTGATCCCAGGCCGCACGATGTGACGGTACCGATAGAATGGCAGCTCCGCTTCGTACCATTTTGACAGCACGAGTGCTTCCGGCCGCGGACCGATCCAGCTCATCTCGCCGCGCAGGATGTTGAAGGCCTGCGGCAACTCGTCGATCCTGGATTTTCTTAAGAACTGCCCCAATCGGGTGATACGTGTGTCGCCGGCCTTTGTGATAGCCGCTTCCTTCTCATCGCCAGTGGTGGCGCTAAGCTTCATCGTTCGAAACTTGTAGACCTCGTAAGGTTGTCCTCTGTAGCCCATTCGTTTCTGTTTAAACAACGCAGGTCCAGTTGAATCGACCTTTACAGCAATGGCGACGAACAACAAAAGGGGGGAGAAAACAATGAGGACAAACAATGCAGAAGCCAAGTCTACTGATTGTTTTATTTTGAGGTACGCCTGGTTTGGATTCAGAGAGCCCAGGGTATTTTCAGAAAGATGCTCGATCTCTACCCGGCCTGTGAGCGATTCGCTGATTTGCTTGACGTGATATACTGGTGTTCCCGAGAGCGCGCGGTCGGCGATATACCGCTCCCACTCATCCGAGAGGTCGGCTCGGAGATCGGCTACCACGCCGCTCGCGTACTCGACAACCGTGTCGGGCGAGTGGATCCTGTGCCAGCTCACACCCGGTATGCTCTCCAGCCTATTGACGTCTCCGCCAGGAATTATTGCCAGCCGGTATGCATCGAGCCGTCGCGTGGCCAGGCTCAGGCCAAAATACCACAATGTCGATTGTATGAAACTTGCGGCGGCCTGGAATCGGCTATAGTCAAATCTGAAGAAGAAGATAGTGACGAACACGAGGCCATAGGTCAGCGCGAAGGTCGGCAAGATGTAACCAGCCGCCGCAACGCCCGGGAAATTGCCGATGCGCTTGTAAAGGAAAAAGCCTGTCGTATGGGCGATGAATGCCGCGATAATCGTAACTTGCAAGTTTGAGTACAGGATAACCTGCTCATCAAACGACATGCGGATCAGCGCCGGTAACAAGATCGCGAATGTCAATCCGCCAAGCAGCTGAAAGCGCATCCGGAGCAGCAAATGCCTTCGATTGGGCAATTGGACAGTGGTGGTGCTCAAATTGAATCCCGCAACCCGGGTCCCATGGAAACCCGGACGTTCACCTGACAAGGTGCCGCTCTCGGCCAACGCTGGAATAGGCTATGCCTTCCCTCAAGACGTCCTCGCCGCGATAGACGTTCCGCAGGTCAACCATCACCGGCGTCGCCATAAGTGCGCGGAGCCGCTTCAGATCGAGCGACCGAAACGCATTCCACTCGGTGACGATGACGATCGCATGCGCGCCTTCGGCCACCGCATAGGCGCTTTCCCCGAATTCAATGCCCTCTATCATCTTGCGCGCCTGCTCCATGCCGACCGGATCATAGGCCTTGATCGAAGCGCCTGCATCCTGGAGTGCCTGAATAATGGCCAATGAGGGGGCATCGCGCATGTCGTCGGTGTTCGGCTTGAATGTAAGGCCAAGAATACCGACAGTCTTGCCGCGCACAGTGCCGCCGCAGGCCTCAACCACCTTGCGCGCCATCGCCCGCTTGCGCTGATCGTTTATCGAGACCGTCGTTTCTATAAGCCGCACGGGGCTTGCCGCGTCCTGCGCGGTCTTGACCAGCGCAAGCGTATCTTTGGGGAAACAGGAGCCGCCATAACCTGGCCCCGCGTGAAGAAATTTGGCGCCGATGCGGTTGTCCATGCCGATGCCGCGCGCGACGTCCTGAACATCGGCTCCCAGCCGCTCGCAGAGATCGGCAATCTCGTTGATGAAGGTGATCTTCATGGCCAGAAACGCGTTGCCGGCATATTTGGTGAGCTCAGCGGTACGCCGGCTCGTATAGAATATCGGCGCGACATTCAACGAGAGTGGGCGGTAGATCTCGCCCATGACGGCTTTGGCCCGTTCTGCATCGGTCCCCACAATGATGCGGTCGGGCCGCTTAAAATCCTCGATGGCCGATCCTTCGCGAAGAAATTCGGGATTGGAGACCACCGCAAAATCGGCGGCGGAATTTTGCTCGCGGATGATCCGTTCCACCTCATCACCGGTACCGACAGGGACGGTCGATTTCGTCACCACGACCGTAAATCCTTTGAGCGCGCGGCCGACTTCGGCGGCCGCATCGTAGACGAAGGACAGATCGGCGTGCCCATCGCCACGCCGTGACGGCGTGCCCACGGCGATGAAGACGACATCCGATTGCGAAACCGCATCGGCCAGATTGTCGTCGAAACGCAAGCGACCTTGCGCTGTGTTCGTGGTGACGAGGTCGTCGAGCCCTGGCTCGTAGATCGGTATCTTGCCGAGTTTGAGCATAGCAAGCTTTTCCGCATCCCGGTCGACGCAGCAGACCTGATGGCCAAAGTCGGCGAAGCAGGCGCCCGAGACGAGCCCTACATAGCCGGCACCAATCATTGTTATTCGCATATCGCGTACTCTCATCAGCGCCGACGAGACGATCTCGTCAGATAGCGCCTAGTCCCACCGAAGAACGGCTACCGCACTCCCGGGTGAAAACCCGAGAGCCGATCCTACAACAATTTGCATCGCCTCGCCGCATCTCGATGCTTACGACTATGCGATGGCGACGAGATCCCTGGCATCAAGGTCGACAGGTATCTCGCCATTCATGATGGCAACCAGAACCCGAGCCCTTCCGGCTGGATCGAGCCGGTCAAGGCGACCGATCATTTCCGCGAACGGGCCGGAAAGGATCCGAACCGAAGCACCGGCTGCGAGGCCGCCGCTGAAATCGAGCAAGCCATGCTTGCCGGTCAATGCAATGAAGCGCTCTACCAGACCGGAGGGGACAGGCAAAGGCCGGTCCCCTTGCATGACGAGGGAGCGCACACCGAACGTTCCGTTGATCGAGCGCCAACGTTGCAGCGCGACGTCAAGGGCGATGAACATATAACCCGGGAAATAAGCTGCGGACCGTGTTTCGAGCCGCCGGGCATGACGCACGGTTTTCTCGCAGCGAGGCACAAAGGGCTCGAATCCCTGGATCCGGAGATGCCGCTCGGCGACATGCTCCTTCCCGGGAAAGACGCTGGCCGCATACCAGCGCGTTGCCGGCGCGGCGGTCGGCTCCGGCGACAGGGCTGTTGCCTTGCTCGTTGTTTTTTCCGCGCTACTCACGTGTCTTCCTTCGGCGGTCGGCGCATGATCTCAGGTCAACGGTTACGATAGTGTGTGGATACCAGCAAGCAACCAAGCCACTAGAGTCAAGGCGGTTGGGTTAAGAATTTCCTACACATCGTCCAGAAATTTAGCTGTGCCTAAATAATCACCGAGCCGCTTTCTTTTTCAGCTGGCTGAGATGCTATGTCGAGCAATTTATTTCCATACGTAGGTGCTTGGTTACGCTGGTCGTGACGAATCGCCCGTTGGTTCTGGTGCTTAGTCCGTCGACTTGAAGCTAATGTGACGGGCTCGCCGAGTCATGGGGGTCAGGCAACAACATGGCGACAGCGATGCAACGTGCAGTTCCGTTTCTGACCTCAGTTCCGCTCGACCGGCTTCAGGAACGCTTCAACAGCGACCAAACAGCCGGCACCAGGCTCGCGGCCAGCGCAACCTTGATCAGATCACCGACGATAAAGGGCACCACCCCGAACTGCCAGGACTTTTCCGGGCCGATCAACAGCGCCAGCCAGGCAAAGCCCATTGCCATCATGACGATCTCGGCCACCAGCATGGCATTGAAGAGCTTGATAGGATGGCGATCCCAGCCACGATCGGCAGCCCAGCCGACGATCGCCGCCATGACGACGAAGCCGGCTAGATAACCGCCGGTCGAACCGAGCATGTAAGCGATGCCGATGCCCTTTTCGGGTGTGCTCTGGAAGACCGGAAGGCCCAACGCGCCCTCAGCCATGTAGAGAAGCAGCGTGGCGACCCCGAGGCGCATGCCGAAGGCGGCGGCAATCAGCAAGACGGCGAGCGTCTGCATCGAGATATCGACTGGTCCGAGGATGACCTTCGTCTTGGCAGACAAGATCAGCAGCAGCGTTCCAGCGATCGCCAGCAAAAGCTGTCCCGCCAGCCGGGCCGCGCCCTTTTCAGGCAAAGCGAGAGAAATGAGCGGACGCATCGTCGTTGCAATAGCCATGGTCTTCCCCGTTCCGGATTGCCGCCGTACGCGGCCTTGCGTTTTCCTATATTGGCTTCCGTGCTATGCGGCAATCCGGTTTTGCCCTCCCCCCAAAAAAGGTCGCGACGTTCGCATGGCGCTGAAATTCGACACACGCTTCGATCCTGCCTATGGCAAGGGCGTGACCGTTGCGCCCGACGTACTTCGGATCACCGCCAAGAACCCCAGCCCGTTCACCTTTCACGGAACCAACAGCTATATCGTCGGGTGCGAGACGCTGGCGGTGATCGACCCCGGTCCGGATGACGAGGCGCACCTTCGAACACTGCTCGAAGCGATCGGGACCAGGCCGGTCAGCCATATCTTCGTCAGCCACACGCATCGCGACCATTCGCCGCTGGCGGCGCGGCTGAAGCAGCATACCGGTGCGGCGGTTCTGGCCGAAGGCCGGCATCGCCCGGCGCGGCCGTTGCACACCGGCGAGGTCAATCCGCTCGACGCCAGCGCCGACACCGACTTTGTTCCTGATATCGCGCTGCCGGACGATATGGTGATCGACGGCGACGGCTGGGCGATCCGGACGGTGCTGACGCCCGGCCATACCGCCAATCACGCGGCCTTCGCGCTGGAGGGAACCGGCATCCTTTTCTCGGCCGATCACGTCATGGCGTGGGCAACCACGATCGTCGCGCCGCCGGATGGCGCGATGGCCGACTACATGACATCGCTCGATCGGCTGATCGAACGTGACGACCGGCTGCTGCTGCCCGGTCATGGTGGGCCGGTGACCGAGCCGCGCAGCTTCATGCGCGGATTGAAAACGCATCGCAAAATGCGCGAACGCGCAATTCTGGAGCGGATCAACAACGGCGACCGGACAATCAAGGACATGGTGGAGGCGATCTATCGAGACACCGACCCGCGCCTGCATAGCGCGGCCGGCCTGTCGGTGCTTGCCCACCTGGAAGACCTGGTGGCGCGCGGCCTGGTCCACACCGATGGCGCGCCGGCTATCGGCGGCATCTATTCGCCGGCAACGTAGCACACTTCGGATTTCATTCCGCCGGCGCCACGCCCACCTGGCCGGCGACTTCCTGGTCGAGTTCGGCAAGGAAATCGGTGATGCGCGCTGCATTGTCGCCAAGGTCGTAGCGGCCGTAACGCGAGGCCGAGCGCATATCGGCGATGACCGCATCGCCGTCGTCGGTCACGCGGATGGCGACATCGGCGGGAAGACCAAGCAGCAAGCTCTTGGCCAGCGCATCGACCGTCACGTCGCTTTGCCCTGCTGCGTCGGGAAACGGCGCCGTGAGCTGCCAGCCGCGCCGATCGAGCACAGTTTTGACCGCCTCCAGAACGCGACCGAAAGGCAAGGTGTAGCTGCGTCCGGTAACAAGCGGATAAGCTTCGATTTGCAGGCGCTGCTCGCCGAGTGTCGGCGGCAAAAGCTCGTTCATATCCTTTGTCCGGGTAGAACTATCGAGCGCCGGCGGGTCGTCGAAATCCGTCGAGATGTCGCGCAGCGGCGGATAGGTCGCCGCCCAATAGGCCCCGACAGCGTAAGGGATGAGCACCAGAAGCGCCAGCAAGGCGCCGGCGGTCAGGTCTTGGCCGCCACGATCACCGAAGTTCCACAATCGCGCGAAGGCAAACCCGCCAAACAAAAGCGCGAACGCGGCCAGCAAGGCGACAATGCCAAGCACCCATAGGAAAGCTTGGGTCTCGACGAGGTCATAGCGATGGCCGATGAGAGCGGTCAGCAGCAGGACTGCCGAAAACGCGCCGGCACGCCGCGACCAACCGGCGGCCCTCGACGTTTGTCGCTCGGGAATTCCCGTCATTGTTTTCCGCGCTGCCCCAACCCGAACAAAGGCATAGTGCCTTTCAGCGGCGGCTTGAAGGCGCAAAGACGCCGCATCTCCGGTCAATCCGTCGGCAGGTGATAATCCCGGAACTGCTGGCGCAAGGTAATCTTCTGGATCTTGCCGGCAGCGGTGTGTGGGATTTCGCCGACAAAAGCGACGTCGTCCGGCATCCACCACTTCGCCACCTTGCCGTCCATGAAAGCGAGAATATCCGTCTTGGTCGGCTCCCTACCCGGCTTGCGGACGACCACGAGCAAAGGCCGCTCGCCCCATTTCGAATGCGGAATGCCGATGGCGGCGGCCTCCGCCACATCGGGATGGCCGACCGCGAGGTTCTCGAGCTCGATGGTCGAGATCCATTCGCCGCCCGACTTGATGACGTCCTTGGCGCGGTCGGTGATCTGCATATAGCCTCCGGGGTCGATATGCGCGACGTCACCGGTATCGAACCAGCCGTCTTGATCGAACTGTTCGGATCCGATGCCGCCATAATAGGCGCGCGCGACGGCCGGCCCGCGGACCTTGAGCCGACCGAAGGTCTTGCCGTCCCATGGCAGTTCGTTGCCGGCGTCGTCCGTCACCTTCATTTCGATGCCGAACGGCGTAAAGCCCTGCTTCTGCTGGACGGCGAGGCGGGCGTCACCCTTCAGCCCGGCATAGTCCGGCTTCAGGGTGCACAGCGTGCCGACCGGCGACATCTCGGTCATGCCCCAGGCGTGGACGACCTGGACATCGTAATTGTCCTGGAACTTCGTCGTGATCGCGCGTGGACAGGACGCGCCTCCGATGACGACTTTCTGCAGATAGGGTAGTTTCTTGCCGGTCTCTTCCAGATGCTGGAGAAGCATCATCCACACCGTCGGCACGGCGGCGCTGAAGGTCACCTTCTCGGTGTCGAGCAGCTCGTAGATCGAAGCGCCATCCATCTTGCAGCCGGGCATGACCAGCTTGGCGCCAATCATCGGCGCGCTCTGGGCAAGGCCCCAGGCATTGGCGTGAAACATCGGCACGACCGGCAATATGGTATCGCGCGACGACAGGCCCATGGCGTCGGGCATCGCTTCGATCATGGCGTGCAGCACGTTCGAACGATGGCTGTAGAGGACGCCTTTCGGGTCGCCCGTCGTGCCCGAGGTGTAGCACATGCCGGCAGCGGTGTTTTCATCGACTGTCTTCCAGGCGAAGTTGCCGTCGGCTTGAGCAAGCCATTCTTCATAGGCAACGACATTGGGCAGCGCAGTCTCGGGTAAATGCACCTTGTCGGTCAGCACGATAACCTGCTTCAGCGACTTGACCGCGCCGGCGATCTTTTCAAGCAGCGGCAGGAAGGTCAGGTCGACGAAGATTGCCTTATCCTCGGCATTGTTCATGATCCAGGTGATCTGCTCGGGAAAGAGCCGCGGGTAGAGCGTGTGATAGATCGCGCCGACACCCATGATGCCGTACCACGCCTCGATGTGGCGCGCGGTGTTCCAGGCCAGGGTCGCGAGGCGGTCGCCAAGCCCGAAACCGTCACGCTCTAGCCGCTCGGCGACCTTCAGGGCACGATGATGGATTTCGGCATATGTGCTGCGCACGATCGGCCCCTCGATCGAACGCGACACGATCTCGCGGCTGCCGTGCTGCCGCTCGGCGTTGTCGATCAGCTTGTGGCAAAGCAGCGGCCATTCCTGCATCAGCCCGAGCATCGTGCTCCTCCCGTAATTTTTTTGCGCCATTGTGGGAGGAATCGGCGGATTGTCTAGCCAGAACCGGGCTGAAGCGGTGCATAGAGCCAAACGAGGCCGAATTCGCCACAATCCGGCCATGCTCGGCGTTAACGTTGATTAACAGGCGGGGCGCGATTGGCGAATGAAAGAGGTTCGCATGGACGCGCAGCTCGACGACAAAGCCCTCGAAAATACGCTTGCCGAAAGTCTGACCGATCTGGTGGCGGCCGATGGCGCCCAGGCCGATCTGGTGCCCGACGCCAAAACCATTTCCGAAGATGAATTCGTCGAGGTCGTCGGTGGCGCTCTCGAAGCGGTCGGCGGCACGCTCTTGTTCAAGATGTGCGTCGAGAACGAGGGCGAAAGCCAGCACGTCGCTGCCGCCTGCGTCGGCGATGGCGGCAATCGCCAGTTCCTGCTGCTCACCTTGCCTGCCAGCGGTGGTGCGCTGAAGGTCGAGACCACCTCGAAAAGCACCAATCCGGTGGCCGGCATTGCCGCCGCCTATGCCGGGCTGATGGACGCATTCCAGACCGCCGCCTGAGTTTTCGGCGAAGCGGAAGAAAGAGGTGAGACTTGCCCCCGCGGTCGACGCTTTGGCGTCGCGGCAGGCAGGTCTTGCACAACGCGCTTGCCAGACACATTTGGGGTTGAGGCAAGGAGATCCGACATGGACCAGATCGCAAACCCGGCACCCGGCTTTCAGCGCAATCCCGGCAAGATCATCACCGTCGAGCCTTACAAGGGCACCGTGACGGTGCGCGCCGGCGGCCTAGTGATCGCCTCGTCCAGCAAGGTCAAGGTGCTGACCGAACCGCCCTACCCCCCTGTTTTCTACATTCCGTTCGACGACATCGACTTCAACAAGCTTGGCAAGACCGAGCTCTCGACCCATTGCCCCTACAAGGGCGATGCCAGCTATTGGAGCGTGCTGCCCGCCGGCGATGCAGGCAAGGATGCGATGTGGGCCTATGAGCGGCCGTTCGACGAAATGGCCGATATCCGCGACCACGGCGCGTTCTATCCAAACAAGGTGACCATCGAGGCCACGCCCGACTGATCAGTCGGTGGTGCCTTCATCGCCAACACCGTCGGCATCGTCGAGCCGGACGAAGGTGAGGCCCTTGGCCTTCAGCGCCAGAAGTCCCTGCACCACGCCTTCGCCGGCCGCATGGGTCGGCTGGTTGATGTGAGCGATGAGGACGTCGCCGTCCTTCGCCGCGGCAATGCGTCGGGCGGTCTCTTTTGCGCCGAGCAATGAGCCGCCATCGCCGTTGATTGAGAATCCGGCGATCTTGAAACCAAGCTTGCGTATCATCGCGATTGCCGACGGGCTGTATTCGGCGGTCGCGCCGCGAAACCATTTCGGCGCCGGCTCGCCGGTCACGGCGAGAGCGGCAGCACCCGATTCGACCTCGGCCAGCACGGCCTCCGGGCTGCCGGCACTGCGAATGCCGTAGATCTTTTGCGGCGTGTCGACAGCCGGGACATGGCGGCCGCCATGGTTTTCCAATTCAAACAGTTCGGGATGCGCCCGCATGATCTCGACGGCGGCGGCGTTGTGCTTCAGCCAGATGCCGGTGACGAAAATGGTGGCAGGAATCTTGTTTTCCACCAGCGCCGAGAGAATCCGTGTGTCGGTCCTTCCGCCGCACGCATCGAGCGTCAGCGCGACGCGGCCGCCGCCCGCCTCGGCCTTGATGTGCAGCGTCGGTGCGACGAGCAACTGGGCGTTGCCAGGAGAAACAGCCCACAGCGATATCGCAATGGCGCAAAAATA
Organism: Mesorhizobium sp. M1295; assembly: GCF_040318135.1. Lineage (NCBI taxonomy): Bacteria > Pseudomonadati > Pseudomonadota > Alphaproteobacteria > Hyphomicrobiales > Phyllobacteriaceae > Mesorhizobium > Mesorhizobium sp. M1295. Next base: position 62,120 of record NZ_JAMYLU010000023.1, on the reverse strand, counting down.
CTTTTGGAACGGGCGCATCGATTATTTCCAGGTCGGCCGGATCAAGAGTGAAGCGGCGACCCCAAGACCGCCATCAAGGCGGAAATCGGGACGATGCCCCTGCAAAAGCGTCTGCAGCGGCAATTTGACCGCCGGCCTGACCTTTGGCAAGCGCGAGGTCACAATGCGTGCTCCACGTCCTTAACCGTACGTGAAAGGATCGCGCGCACCGCGCCGGCAACCGCTTTGACCTCAAGTCGCCAGACGCTGCAAGCCTTGCTCGCATCGGTCCGGCGGCACAGGCTCCTGGCTATGGACTCGCAAGTATCGAGGGCCGCGGCGTAACCCTGGCCACGGCGACAGGACCTCAGACGGCCGGGTCGGTCAGGCCGAAGAGACCGACAACCGGCGTTCCCGCGGCGGCGGCCATGTGCTTGGGCCACTCTCGTGCCCCAGAAACAGGCGTGCTTGGCCGGGGACAGCCGGCAGCGTTGCCAGTGACAGAGCCCCGACCACGTTGACGACCGGCGAACCGGCCTTGGCGGCGATGCGCTCGGCAGATGCCCGTTCATCGAGGCCGCCGACAAGCAGGAAGTCCAACCCGGTCTGTCGCGAGATCTCGTCGATCGCCAGCGCAAAACGTTCCGGTTGCCATTGCCTCCCCGGAAGCTCGCTCCCGCATGAACGGCTATGAAGGCGTTACGCCGATTATGATCCCGGTCGAGAAGCGCCAATGCCCTGGCGGTCTCCAACGGCAGCGGCTCAATCGTTGGGACCTGCGCACGCAACTCCACGCCAAGCGCCTCAAGCGGCGAAAGATATCGGTAGAGATAATACTGGCCACCAAAGCCAAACGGCTTGGCTGCGACGTTGGCGGGCTGGCGTTCCAGCCAGCGCAACGGCTTTCGGGAGGATCGTATCCGACGCGGGTCTTGGCATTGACGAGCCTGACCGATGGTGCGTGAGATTTTGGAATCGGCCACGTCGATGGTCAGATCGAACTGTAACCGGCGCGGAGCGCGCGCCAACGTGTAAGGCTCGCGACCACGCTGCACAGGAGTGCAACGCATCCGTGCGCGCCGGAACGCCACCACGTCCGAGGCGACGCCATGAGCCATCAGGCACCGGCAAAAGTCCGCCTCGCAAAGGAACACGATCCTGGCCCTTGGATATTGGAGGCGCAGGTTACTGGCGAGCGCGGAGGCGAGGACAAGATCGCCGATGAATTCGTCTGGAGGAATCGAGCGGACGTGCGTGGGCGGGTACTGCAACACCTGTTTCTGGCACCGGGACGGGTTTGGGGCCTGGAAACTGGGCAGAAATGATGTCGGGATTTGGAGCCGTCACGCGAACGTTCGCGTGAATTTGGTTACGAATTGGTAAGGACAGAAGCTGGTGGATTCCAACGCTGATCCGCAGCCGTTCTTTGCAGCCTGCGCCGCCGATTGCGCGGCGCATCTGTTCCAGATCGAGCAGATCAAAGTCGAGGCAGCGATCCCAAAAGCGCCATCACGGCGCCAGGTCACAGTGCGTGCTGCAAGTCAGTAACCGTGCGTTAAAGGCTCTCGTCACCGCGCTAACATCCGATCGATCCCAAGTCGTCAGACGCAGGTTTTGTTCTCACTGCCAGTTCCTTGGTCACGCATACTATAAAATGGATCAAACCTGCTCCACGACAGACTATTGCCATCCGAAGCGCCGGCTCAAACCTGCCGTCGTATGAGCCGGCCCTGATGCTGATCATGTTGCAGACTTGTTAGTTTACCGAGGGTTGTCCTGTGGCTTTTCTTGGCCTTGAGACTTCGACCACCAGACAAAATACAGCGAGCCCATCTTCATCACAGGCACGCGGCGGTCGCGTTCCCTGGCTCGCAACTCACGATAGGTCTTCATCTTCAGAGTGCCGCCCGGCAACCTGATACGCACTGCCATCGGTCCAACTCCCGTTGTGCAACGCAGCAATTTTGTGCAATGCGGTGAATAGAGACCTTCCGTTACGGAAGAGTCAACAGCATCATCATCAACTTATTTTGCGAGCTGGCCCGCGCAGGCGGGCGGGCAGGCGCATGCCAGGCCGAAAGAATTGGGGCGTCACCCTGGCGACCGATCGTCAATCAGGCGCTGGCGGTTCGACCACCAAGTAAAATAAACCCGGCCGATCTTGACGACGGGTATGCGGCGGGCGCGCTCGCGATCGCGCAATTCGCGATACACCTTCACCTTCAGCGTGCCGCCAGGCATCCTGATACGCACCGCCATCGATTCCGTCGCCCCATTGTGCAATGCAGCACAAGAGACCTTCCGTCTCGGAAGAGTCAACGCCTGTCCGCGGACTATTTCTGGGGTTAGTCGAGCGGTCTCGGACGTTTTGGCGCGCACGGCGGTTCCTGATCCTGCACCGGGGCGTCATGCCCAGCCGGGATCGTCGGGTGCGGGGGCTATTTCCTGGGCGAGGACTTGTTGGGCGAGGATGGGCGATCGGACATGCCGCTCGGCCACCAGATGACGAAATAATTGCCGACCTGCCAAACCGGCACCTCGCGCTTCTGCTCGCGACGCCGCAGCTCGTCCCTCTTCTTGATCTTCAAAGTCCCGCCCGGAAGCCTGATTCTTATCGTCACGTGTCCTTCCCCTACCCCCAAGGTACGAACGATAGACGGGAACGGTTTCATCCCGGCTAAGTAATTTCGTCCAGGTCGAGCAATTTCGGGGCCGGTAGACGCAGCGCGCCGGACCACAGCGAGATCGCCGGAACCGGCTTCATTTGAAGAAATCCGCAATGCCGTTGATGGCCAGCACCACATAGACGATCGGACCGGCGACAAATGCGCAATAGAGGCAGAGGATCGCCGCCAGCACCAGCAGCAGCGGCTTGTCGCGGCCGACCGCGCGGAGTTCGGCCTTCACCGTCCAGCGGGCCGCAGCCGTTTGTTCATCATCAGACATGTTCACCATCCCGCGCCCCATTTCACACGGCGGGTCGAAAACATCAACCTTCCTTGCTGCGCGGAGGAATCTTCGGTCGGGATCTATTCACGCTCCGGCTTTCGCAGCTTGCACCGCCGCTTGCGCGGCGGCCAGCCTGGCGATCGGCACGCGGTAGGGCGAGCACGAGACGTAGTCGAGGCCGACCTTCTCGCAGAAATGGATCGAGGCCGGGTCGCCGCCATGTTCGCCGCAAATGCCGAGCTTGATGTCGGGCCGCGTCGCCCTGCCCTTCTCGGCCGCCATCCGCACCAGTTCGCCGACGCCCTCTATGTCGAGCGATACGAATGGATCCTGCTCGATGATGCCTTTTTGCCGGTAGGTCTCGAGGAACGAAGCCGCATCGTCGCGCGAGATACCGAAGGTGGTCTGAGTCAAATCGTTGGTGCCGAAGGAGAAGAATTCGGCCGCCTCGGCGATGACGTGAGCGCGGATCGCGGCGCGCGGCAGCTCGATCATCGTGCCGGTGAGGTAATCGATCTTGACGCCGGTCTCCTGCATGACGCTTTTGGCGACGGCATCGATGCGCGCCTTGACGAAGTCGAGCTCCTTCACCAGCCCGACCAACGGTACCATGATCTCCGGCACCACCAGCGCGCCGGCCTTCCTGCCGGCCTCGACGGCCGCCTCGAAAATGGCGCGCGCCTGCATCTCGGCGATTTCGGGATAGGAGACGGCAAGCCGGCAGCCGCGATGGCCGAGCATCGGATTGAACTCGTGCAGCGCTTCGGTGCGCCGCCGGAGCTTGTCCGGCGATACGTTCATGGCGGCGGCGACCTCGGCCACCTCCTCCTCCGTTTTGGGCAGGAATTCGTGCAGCGGCGGATCGAGCAGGCGGATCGTTACCGGCAGGCCAGCCATGATCTCGAACAGTTCGAGGAAATCCGAGCGCTGCATCGGCAACAGCTTGGCCAGCGCCGTTCGCCGGTCCTTTTCCGTATCGGCCAGGATCATCTCGCGCATGGCAATGATGCGGTCGCCGTCGAAGAACATGTGCTCGGTGCGGCAAAGCCCGATGCCTTCGGCGCCGAAGGACCGCGCCATGCGGGCATCGAGCGGCGTCTCGGCGTTGGTGCGCACCTTCATGCGGCGCGCGCCGTCGGCCCATTCCATGATGGCGGCGAAATCGCCCGAGAGTTCAGGCTGCAGCATCGGTACGACGCCCTTCAGTACCTGGCCGTTGCCGCCGTCGATCGTGATGATATCGCCCTTGCGGAAGGTTGCGCCCATCGCCATCAGCGTGCCGGCCTTGTAGTCGACGCGCAGCGAGCCGGCGCCCGAAACGCAAGGCTTGCCCATGCCCCGCGCCACCACGGCGGCGTGGCTGGTCATGCCGCCGCGCGTCGTCAGGATGCCTTCGGCCGCGTGCATGCCATGGATGTCTTCGGGGCTGGTCTCGATGCGCACCAGGATCGCCTTGCGACCTTGCGTCTTGGCCTCCTCAGCGTCGTTCGATGAAAACACGATCTCGCCAGTCGCAGCGCCCGGCGAGGCCGGCAGGCCGACGCCGATAATGTCGCGCGCCGCTTTTGGATCGATTGTCGGATGCAGCAACTGGTCGAGCGAGGCCGGATCGATGCGGGCGACGGCCTCTTCCTTCGAAATCAGTCCATCCCTGGCCATGTCGACGGCAATCTTCAGCGCCGCCTTGGCGGTGCGCTTGCCGGACCTGGTCTGCAGCATCCACAATTTGCCGCGCTCGATGGTGAATTCGAGATCCTGCATGTCGCGGTAATGTTTTTCCAGGCGGTCGGAGATACTGACGAAAGCTTGGAAGGCATCCGGCATCAGTTTCTGCAGCGACGGCTTGTCGGAGCCGGCGGCAATGCGCGCCGCCTCGGTGATGTTCTGCGGCGTGCGGATGCCGGCAACGACATCCTCGCCCTGCGCATTGACCAGGAACTCGCCATAGAGCTGCTTTTCACCGGTCGACGGATTGCGGGTGAAGGCAACGCCGGTGGCCGAGGTGTTGCCCATATTGCCGAAGACCATGGCCTGTACGTTGACCGCCGTGCCCCAGCTTTCGGGAATGTCGTGCAGGCGCCGGTAGGTGATCGCGCGGTTGTTCATCCAGCTGGAAAACACCGCGCCGATGGCGCCCCAGAGCTGCTCGTTCGGATTCTGTGGAAAGGGCTTGCCGAGTTCCTCCTCGACCTTGGCCTTGTAGAGCGCGATTACGCCTTGCCATTCGATGGCTGTCAGCTCGGTGTCGAGATCGCGGCCGAGGCCGCCCTTCTGGTCCTCGAGGATTTCCTCGAACACCTCATGGTCGAGACCCATGACGACATCGGAATACATCTGGATGAAACGGCGGTAGCTGTCATAGGCAAAGCGCGGATCGCCTGAATCGGCGGCCAGGGCTTCGACCGTTTCGTCGTTGAGGCCGAGATTGAGCACGGTGTCCATCATGCCGGGCATGGAAGCGCGGGCACCGGAGCGCACCGAAACCAAAAGCAGTTTCGACGGATCGCCGAAACGGCGCCCGGTCAGTCGGCCGATGTGATCGAGGGCGACCGCAACATCCGCCTCCAGCGAGGCCGGATAGGTGTGGTCGTTGGCGTAATAGGCGTTGCAGACTTCGGTGGTGATGGTGAAGCCCGGCGGCACCGGCAGGCCCAGGCTGCACATTTCGGCAAGGTTGGCGCCCTTGCCGCCGAGCAGATTGCGGTCGCCGGCACGGCCTTCCGCGGCGCCGTCGCCAAAGGTGTAGACCCATTTGGTCATGCTTGTTCTCCGGTGCAGGAGATTGGAAATATTGGCAAATCGAGCGATATGATGCTGCAGTGCGAAAGGCAAGGCATCGACCGAGCCAGCCGGCCTCTACAATCGATTAAGGAGAAGCGGCGGCGGAAAGACTTGCTTTTTGGAACGCTTTGCCGCGCGGAACATAATGAGAACGATGAGAACGACCGGAGAGCTCGACTATCTGGAAATGCCGATGACGGGCGGAACATTAGACGGTGTGGAGGCCTTCTGCAGCGCGGCCTTCTCGTCGCTGCTCACCAATTCCGGATCGACTTATTCAGCCTATACCGAAGGGCTGGACGGCGGTCTTCAGGCGGACGGCCAGTATCTGCCGGCGAAGCCGCTCACGTGTGCTATTCTGAAAGGCTGAGGAAACATTGAGCGCCGTTGAGAATGCCGGCGGCACCATTCGTCAGGCCGATCTTTTCACTTGCCGGCGCCAGGCCGTTCCATTTCCTCGACTCAGCGGGCAATGAAGTGGCCGTGTGGGGTGAATAGGCCCGTTCAAGCTGACGATTGCAAAGCCGGTGAATCGGTCGCCCATAGTCGATGTGTCGGCATTGAGCTTTCCCTCGGGTCGTCCTATAAGGCCGCGCGCACAGCGGGCACGCTCCGGCTGTTGGGGCGTCGCCAAGTGGTAAGGCATCGGTTTTTGGTACCGACATTCCCAGGTTCGAATCCTGGCGCCCCAGCCAAACGCAAACGGGGTCCATTCTGTGTCAGACCCGAAGACATGGGTAGCAGAGCGTGGTCCTTGTCGAGGAAGGGATATCTGGGATGAACTGTCACATCTCTGAAGAAGGGCAATGGCGTTAATTCTGGAGAGACGCGCTCACATGAGTGTGCGATTGAGAGATGGTGAAGTAAGGGCGCGTAGGAGACCGTTCTCTGCCCAATCGCGGTTCTGAGGTCCTTGACTGGTCGTGGTTGCGGTGCCGAATGTGGGCTTCACGAGCGGTAGTGGCTCGCCCCGACATCGTGGTGGACGCGGCGCGACACCTCCGAGCTGGGTTTATCTACAGGTTCGGCCCGCGCCGTTCTGACATTCGTTGGCAGTCTCGGCCCGAACGCAAACCGAACTTGATACTTTTCCTCGCCTTGGTTGGCGCTGCGATAGAGCTCGTTCAAGGATCGGCCTTCATAAGGCGGGATTTGGACGGACTTGACTTGGCCGCCGATTGCGTTGGCATTGGATGCGGTCTGGTGGCGGTCAGCTGTGCCAGTTCGTTCGTTGGGCGGGCCACTTGACATCTGTGTGTGGCTCAGTCCCCTGGGAGTAGGCAATCCCAAGCTTGTTGGGGATGGCGCGCTGACAACCGAGTATTCACGCGAATTTCCGGGCAGCTCAGGGAGACTTGCCGAGGATCCTTGTTACTTCTGCTTGGCGCGATAGGTAATTAAACCCTCTTAAGTTATCAACGGGATCAGAACGGGTATGTCTTGGCGCTTGTCTGCTACTTTAGCTATGTTTTTGGCGCTGTTTATGTGCGGCATCCTCACCCTGCTGCAAGTGAACGATCAAAAGCGTTCTCCGCCGGTCATGGCCGACGGGCCTAAAGCTTTTAGCGGCACGCTGGTGATAAAAGACATTAGAGATATTACTGTCGCGGCAAACCACGTGATCTTGTGCGGAGCAACTTTCACGAAACCTGCCCAAATGACTGCCCTTGTATCCGAAGCGGCAAGCGATCGGTTCCCGCCTCAGATGGTCACATGCAAACCAGTAGGGCTTGGCACGCCCTGTGACGGTCTTGTCGCGTCAAGGCTGAACAACTTTATCGTGGCCCAATGTTTCACTAAAGACGGAGCCGATCTCGCCGAACAACTCATAAGCCAAGGAATTTTGTGCGGCCAGCCAGACCAATCCGGTGGACATTATAAGCCGTGTCCGTAGCCTCGTGGTATGGGAGCGCTGGCCCTAATCTGGCGCGTCGCGTCCTATCCGCTTAAACGTTTTCGACCTCATCGTCACGTTGCGCGTGTATTGGCTATCCATTCCGATTTATACCAGTCTACAAACCTGCCCAAGCCGACTTCCAGTGACGTTCGCGGTTTGAAACCGAAGTCGTGTTCCATCAATGTCATGTCGGCGAAGGTCTGCACCACATCGCCGGGCTGCATCGCCACGGATTGGCGGTTTGCCTTTACGCCTAACAGCTTCTCCAAAACATCAACGAAGTCGTCCAGTCGAGCTGGCTGGTTGTTCCCCACATTGTAGAGCTTGCTGGGCGGAACGTACGTTACCGGCGGCTTATCGAGCACCGCAACAACGGCTTCCACTACATCGTCTATGTATGTAAAATCGCGCCACATCTCGCCATTGTTGAACACGCGGATCGCCTTGCCTTCAAGCATGGCCTTGGTGAACATCCAATAGGCCATATCCGGCCGGCCGAAGGGACCATAGACCGTGAAGAATCGCAGACCGGTCTGAGGCAGGCCAAACAAATGGGCATACGTGTAGCTCATCAATTCATCCGACTTTTTCGTGGCCGCGTACAGTGACACCGGATGGTCCACCCGGTCGTTCTCGCTGAAAGGCACTTTTTGGTTGCCTCCATAAACGGAGCTCGATGAGGCATAGACCAAATGCTCAAAGCCGGGGCAGCCACGACAAAATTCTAGGACCTCAAGATGACCGGCGATGTTGGACCGGATGTAGGCTCGTGGGTTTTCTAACGAATAACGCACCCCAGCCTGTGCCGCGAGATGAACGACTTTATTTATGTTCTGCCCGTTTAGGGCTCTCGCGAGCCCCATCGGATCAGCTATATCAATCTCTAGAAAGGAAAAACGTCGCCGTCCGAGCAGGCGCGCCAGCCGAGCTCTCTTCAATCTCGGATCATAGTAATCATTCAAATTGTCGACACCCACTACGCTGTCACCACGTTCCAGAAGGTTGAGACAAACATAGCTTCCAATAAAACCAGCTGCACCTGTGACCAAGATTGGCAAGCGAAATCCTCTCAACGGCGTGGTAGATGAACTCAGGATATTTTTAGTCTGCCCATGCGGAGCGAGCTGAGTACCATTGCTCGTCGGGGGGTTCAATCGGTACCCCAATCACTCTTTGAAAATTCTGAATCGCACTTAAGTTCACTCAGCCAATGTTGCCCGGCGTCGAATCGGAATTGCCGCACGATGAAAAATTGGTCACCGGGTTAGGGCACGCCCTTCACGCACTAACAGCAACTTGACCATCCCGCTTCGCAATCTCAGTTGCGGCTGATCTCTTCGCGGGCTAGCACCGGCCCAGTATTTTTCCACAATAAATTAGTGTCACCGACGGAGAACATGATCCGGCTTGCATCTTAGCTTAACATCGGCTGTACCGGCCGCAGTCAAATGCCCGTTGTGGAAGAAAGCCGTTTTCTGACTATGATTTGGCGTCCCGCCTGTTGTATATTGAGACTTTCACAAGCCAAGATATTATATTTGTATGGGAGATCCTGCCGGAGCACAGTACAGCTACCTTATGTTCCTTTATCATAGTCGCCAGCCATCAATAAGGGTTGCTAAAAAATTCAAAACTTTTCTACAAATTATTTCATAAATAACCCATCTCAAATTAATCATGACGCAATTACTCTAACACCACAAATAACGTTCTGCATCACAGCTACGAACTCATCCACAGTCAACTATCCATTTATCCTCGCCCGCCATCTATTCGAAGTACGTTTTTTCAGCAATGTGACAATCCAGCCGCCGATCAATCATTCTATCAAGGCGTGCAGGTATGTGATTTGGCGCTAATATACACCTTCTAGTAGGCAGACATCCGCGGGGCGCTATCGAATCAAAATGAGGGATTATGGATGGCGACTCTCCATTATACGTCGGGTGGATCCGGCACGGACATTGCAAAGGCCGGATTCAATCTGGCTAGCGTGCAATATGTTGAGCAGGTCAATGAACTGCCGGAAGGCATGAAAGGCTTGGTGTACCTTGACGAGGCCAACGGCGTAACACAATCCTTTATCGACAAGGTTACACCTTTCCTAGGCAATCCGAACGTATTTGGGTTCTTCCTGGTTGACGAGCCGGATCCCACCGGCCAATGGGGTACTTACGCCTCCGCCGCAAATCTGAAGGCAGAATCCGACTGGATCCATGAGCATTTTCCAGGCGCCAAGACCTACATCACAATGATGAGCTTGGGGACGTCGGCGAATCCGGATTTTAGGGGCACGTACAATCCCGCCAATACGGGTATCGATTACTACGGCATAGATGTCTATCCCGTCCGCACGGATGGCCCGGTCGACTACAACATGATCGACAAATTCGTCGCCGCCGCTCAGGCATCGGGCATCCCGACGAGCCAGATCGTTCCGGGCTACCAGGCGTTTGGAGGTGGCGAGTATAACACCGACATGGGTGGCAAATATGTGGTGCCCACCGCCGCCCAGATGGAAATCATGATGGAGCACTGGGCCAAGCTGGTTCCGTCACCCGCCTTCGACTACGCATACGCCTGGGGTTCGCAGCGAGGCGACACAGCGTTGGAGAGCTCTTCGGAACTGCAGGCCGTTTTCCGGGAACACAACCTTGCAACGACGGGGACCACTCCGCCTCCCGTCGACACAAGCGACACCTTGTATGGCACCAGCGGCGACGATGTGTTTCATGGGGCCGGCGGCCACACAATGATCGGCTACGGCGGCAATGACACCTATTATGTCGATGATGTCCGCGATAAGGAGATCGAGGCGGCGGGCGGCGGTACCGACAAAGCACTCGCGTCAGTAAGTCATGCGCTTGCGGCTGGCTCCGAGATCGAACTTCTCGCCACCAACAGCCCGTCCGGCACGACGGCAATCAACCTCACAGGCAACGAGTTCACCCAGACCATCCAGGGCAATGCCGGTGCCAATGTCATCAACGGCCTCGGCGGCGCCGACACCATGACCGGCTATGGCGGCAACGACATCTATTATGTTGACAATGCCGGAGACAGGATAAATGAAGTGGCGGGCGGAGGCGCCGACAGGCTGCTCAGTACGGTGAGTTATGCCCTTTCGGCTGCCTCATCGGTGGAGCTTCTCGCAACCAACAATCCTTCTGCCACGACGGCAATCAACCTCACTGGTAATGCGTTCGCCCAGACAGTCAGGGGCAATTCGGGCGCCAACGTCATTGATGGTGGCGGAGGCGCCGATATCATGGTCGGCTATCGCGGCAACGACACCTACTTTGTCGACAACGCCGGCGACAGGGTGCACGAAGCGATGAATGCGGGCGCCGACAAAGTGCTCGCCTCGGTGAGCCACACGCTTTCGGCCGGCTCGCAGGTCGAGATTCTCGCCACCAGCAACCCGTCCGGCACAACTGTAATCAATCTCACCGGCAACGAATTCGCTCAGACGATCGTGGGTAATGCCGGCGCCAATGTCATCAATGGCGGACGGGGTGCCGACATCTTGACCGGTAACGGAGGCAATGATGCATTCGTGTTCAATAGCGCTCTTGGAGCCGGCAATATCGACAAGGTCACCGACTTCAACAAGCTCCAGGACAAGATCCACCTCGATGACGCCGTTTTTGCAGGGCTTAAGTTGGGTGGCCTTTCATCCGATGCTTTCTTTGCTGGTACGACCGCGCATGATAGCTCCGACCATATCATCTACAACAGCTCAACCGGAGCGCTCTCTTTCGACAGCGACGGGATCGGAGGCGCAGCTCAAATACAGTTCGCCACGCTTGCTCCAGGTCTGTCGCTTGCAGCAGGTTCGTTTCTTGTGATCTGAACGACCCAGAACGGCGGACCTTCTCATCGAGCCGGTCCGCCGCTCTGTCTTTGTTAAAGCACCGGATTTTCCTTGAGGTCGCCGAGGAAGGCAGCTCTCTGCGCGCGGCCCGGCGCGCCGATATCGATCACCGCCAACGGGCAAAGTTGCAGATCTGGATTGGCTTGCCCCAGATCCGCAGCTTACGGCAGACGGCACTTTCAGGAGCGCGGTTGGCATCTGCCCGGACAACGGCAATCCTGCCCTGCCGATCTTCATCGAGTTCCCGCGTGATCGGTATTCCTTCTGACGGCCGTCCGACCGGCATAAACCTGGAACACTTATCCCGGCTTCAGGCTTCGCCGGGTTCTGATAAACGCCCCGTCTTGTCATGAACCGGATCAGCATCGGCCCTATCAGCTTTGCCGGATCGGCAACTACCTGTCCGGTCTCGCAGACCGAGCAATTCAGCATGGGCGACCAGATCGCGATGTACGGCTCCGGGGCAGTTCGACCGTGATCTTGACCGGACGGTCATCGGGAATGGCGGAGAGTTTCAGCTTGGTGGTGACGGATCCTTCGGCGCCGCATCCGGTCAGCACCAAAGCCTTCGGCGATGCGCATCAGGTCGCTGAGCGCTGAACGGATTTGCGCCCAAGGAAATTCGGAGCATTCCTCCCATGCCTCGCCCTCGCGTAATACGGCATCGAGCTTGCCTGCCACACCGGCGATAGTGGTGGCGGGAGTCGCTGAGAACGCTTGCAGCAGATCTTGCATTTTCTCGCCTGCCTGGCGCTCAGCGCTGAAGGCGGCGGTATAGCCGATTTCCTCCGCGGCCGCATCCCAGCGTGCCTGATGCGCCGCGAAATCAGCTTCGGCCCTATCGCGGAGAGCCGCCATATCCGGCGCTTTGCCGAGCAGTTCATTGAGCATCTCGATCGAATGGACCGTCACCTGCTCACCCTCGGCTAGGCGCACGGTCGCACAAGGAAAGCCGACGCTCTCGACAAGCCTTGTCTCAAGGCGCTGCTGCTCGCGGCAATGCCGTTCGGTCTGTTTGCGGACTCTCTCCCATTCCCGCCAAAGCGCCAGCGCAGGATCAGAGCGCGCATTCGAGCTTTCGGCGCCGCTTACGGACGCGTTGCCTTCGAGCGTCCACGCGGAGGTGGCTACGATCGTTCCCGCAAGCACTCGCCTGCGGGTGACGTAAGGCAGAGTCATGATATTGTCGGAATCAGCCATGATCCGAGCTCCAGTCAGGTTGGGCTGTGGTCAGGCTGACTGGGGTGTTGGCGCACTCTGGCCAGCCGCCGCACTTGCGATGCAAGTGCAATGCACGTGCATATTTATGCGCCTTTTGAAACTGAATATCAAGCCCCAGAGCGAAAATGACAAAAAAGCCGTTCACCACCCGCCTTGATCCGCCGGTGTTGGCGTTGGCACAACAACTTGCAGAAGCGGAGCGGCGTTCTATCACCTCGGTGATAGAACTCGCATTAATCGAGTACGCAGAACGGCGGGGAATCAAGATAAGTGCGAAGGAAAGGGAATAGTCAGAGCGAGCTGGCGGACGCCGCCAAGGTATCGAGTTGGCGAGCACGCATACGATTACATGGAGCAAAAATCAGTCGACGGCCCGGCTGGCCAACGGTGGGTGATTGGCACGTTTCCGGCCCCTGCCCCCGCGCTCGACCGCCAACGATAGATCAAACCTAATGCTGCCCATCGTATCGTAGACCGGCAGGCGCACTCTTCTCACAATCTCATCGAAACAAGATCGACAAGTATCGTTACAATCGATCTTGCCAATGCGGAACGGCTCGCTGCCAGCGAATTCAGCAGCTCTGGCCGACATTGGCTAAACCATAGCGGCGGATTCTCGACCTTTACTCCGCCGCTCCCCGCTCAGGTCCCGGGCAAGAATATCAGTTCGCTGAAGATGTCATCCCATTCGATATCGCCCCAACCGAGGGGTAAGTGCAGGTCGCCTAGACCTAGACTAGCGCTGCATCCTCCTGCGGCAGGTAAATTCGATGGAGGCCCTTCGGGCGCCCTAAGGAATCATGGACATGCAGGTGCCCCGCGACCGGCGCCGTGGCCCGCAATTGAGCGCGGAAGTTCAGGCCACCACGGGCGGATTCGATATAAGCGTGACTGAAATCGATAAGCGCCACCAGGTTCGAATGGCCGACCGCCTTTACCGTCTGCGCCACCTCGGCCGGGGTCTGCCGGCGCTGACTTGGGTCCATGGCGAAGAGGTTCTCAAAGGCGATGCGCACACCATAGAGCTTGCTGAACTCAGCGAGCTCGAGCAACGCTTCGCGTTCGCGTTCCTCGAAACCGGGACCATCGAGAATCTGGTCGGCGCGAAGATGCCCGCTATGCTGGACAAGCACGCGCGCATCGATCCGATCGCAGAGTTCGACCAAGGCCTTGGCTGCATCAATCTGGTAACGACAGACCGCCGGGTCCATGAGGTTCGATGAGACGACGCCGTGAACCGTATAGCGGAAATCGAATTGGTGGTCAGTGCGACAAGCCTCTCGGCTCTCTCAGGGATGACGCGGCCACCCGCTATGAGATCGAGGGTCGTCAGGCCCAGTTCGACGGCCTCGACGCCCATATAAGCAAAGCTGCGAAGGTCCGCTTCAATGCTCTCCAACCCGCCATTGGGGGAGATTGAGTTAAAACCTGTGGCGATAATGTTGCTCATATGCATCCCCCGATGACGGGCGGCCAGGAGTCCCAGCCGGTCCGTATCACTGCTAGGTGAGATGGCAATTGCTGAACCGATGCCACTCTCGAAACGAGTCTTCGTTCGCCCCCAGGTGCGATCGAGCGGTCTACCGCTGTGATCAGTAGGCCTACATTAACGCGGATCCGACCGAAGCGACGTCGAGTCTCACGAAGCAGGCTGCCTGCCCCGGACCTGCAAGCTCTCAAGAGCACCTCTCGTTCCGAACAGACTTCATACAGAGAATCCCTTTCTCAGGCTAAACTATTACGGTTTCAAGCAAATCATCCTGTCATCCTGGCGAATTCATCAGCCTCAGAGCTGGTGGAACTGGCAAGATGCGCCGCATGAGGCAAATCATTCGAACGTCAGAGGCCCAGCCTCTGCAGAGTTTCCGGGTTTTAAGTTTCATTGGTGCGGCGTGCTCGCAGAGCCCACGAAAAGACCGGTGAAGTTCGCAACACGTTGAATTCTCGGCGACACGCAGAGGTTACAGCCCGCCTGTATGCACCCGCAATGGCTCAGATTTGTCCGGGTACGGTCTACTCGGCGCCTGGAGAAGGCGAAGATTCTCGGATCGAGGCGCTTAGGCCACTGCGCCAGGGCGGAGCGATCAGATTCGTGTCATACCGTCAGAGGCAAGACACTCGCAATTGGGGGAACAGATGAAGGAAGAGAACGACGTTGAGAAGCTGGTGCGCACGCTGCGTGCTCGAGCACCTGATGACGCGGCGGTATTGCTGGCCCGAGAGTCTCCCGAGTTCATTCGGGACACACTAAAGTTGTTGCCGGACCGGCACGCCCGGAAGGTGGTGGAGCATTTGCCGCCGCATATGCGGCCTATCAAGCCTCATGGCGATGGCAAGGACCCAGCGATCCCCGAGTCGCTCGTCGAGCTGATGGACCCGATTCCCGCCAGCGTTCCTGTCGGCACGACGGTAGCCGCCGCAGTGGAGGCCGTCAGACGCACCCAGGTGCCGACCGAGCTCACTTATCTCTACGTCACCGACCAGGGCGACAAACTGGTTGGCCTCGTGGTCCTGCGCGATCTGATGCTGAGCGAAGCGGACGCCACGGTGGATCAGATCATGCTGCCGAAACCGTTCGCCCTTCCCGTCAGTATGTCTTTGAGCGACGCATGCAAGGCGGCGGTACGCCGTCACTACCCTATCTATCCCGTGGTAGACGCGGAGAACCGGCTGCTCGGGCAGGTTCGCGGCTGGCGGCTGTTCGAGCAGCAAATCATCGAGATTTCCGCCCAGTCTGGCCAGATGGTGGGTGTCCAGAAGGAGGAGCGTTCTTTTACGCCGCTGATTTCAGCCTTCTTGAAGCGTCATCCGTGGCTGCAGCTGAACCTGCTGACGGCCTTCATGGCCGCTTTCGTGGTCAGTTCGTTCACAGGCACGATCGAAAAGATCGTCGCCTTGGCAGCGTTCCTCCCGGTCTTGGCCGGGCAGAGCGGAAACACCGGCTGCCAGGCACTGGCTATGACGCTGCGTGGCCTTGCCCTGGGCGATGTGGACAAACGACCGAAGCTGCACCTGGTGATGAGGGAGGGCGCGCTCGGGATCGCCAACGGCGTGCTCGTCGGTCTTGTGGCGGCTGCGGCCATGTGGTTCTACGCCTCGCGGCAGCCGGAGTCGGCAGCCCAGGCGCCCATGCTGGCACTTGTGATCCTGCTCGCAATGTCTGGATCGTGCCTGATGTCCGGAATCTCCGGCGTGCTGATCCCGCTGGGCCTGCGCCGGGTCGGCGCCGATCCGGCGGTCGCTTCGGCGATCTTTCTCACCACCGTCACCGATATCGTAGGCATGGGCCTGATGCTTGGGCTCGCCACCATGCTCGTGTTGTAGTTTTGGCGTGTCCGCCGATGCGCGTCCTGCACAGGACGCGGTCGACGGGATCATCACCGTTGGATTTTTGGAGCTTTGAACCACCGTGACTGAGCAGGTTGCGATACAGACGGATTTTGCGCGTAATTTAAGCGCGGGCATGGGCTTTCTGGCCCAGGAACTCACCGCGGGCGTGACGACCGCGGGCGTAGCATTGCCGATGTGCGTCTCCTCCGGCGTCCTTGCCCTATCACCGCTCGGCGCAGATCGGGTGGCGGAAGGCGCGCTTGCCGGCGTCATCGCTGCCATTGTCGGCGGCATTGTCGCGTCCGCATTTCAACGGTCGTGCTTCGTGACGACCATGCCCAGCAACTCGCTGATCCAGGCGAGCCTGCTGGGATCCCTGTTGGTCGCTCTCGACGGCAACACGACACAAGCGCTGCTTGCCTTCGTCGGTTGCGTGATGCTGACCGGCCTATGGATGATGCTTATCGGCGCGACCGGACTCGCCCGGATCGTCAAGCTTGCCCCCCATCCGGTTGTCGCCGGGTTCGTCTCGGGCGTCGGAATCCTGGTCATCAAGAGCCAGACGCCGATGCTTCTCGCAGTCTCCTCCTGGAGCGGCATCATGGCGGCGGACTTCAGCCTGGCGACGATCACAAGACTTCCATTCGGTCTTGCGCTGATCGCGGCCATGGCGATGATCACGCGGCATGCGCCCAAAATTCCGGCGCTGCTTGCCGGCCTGATCATCGGCTATGTAATCTACCATGCTGCCCGTCTGTGGGCGCCCGACATTGAGCTCGGGCCCGTTATCGGATCGATCGATATAGAGGGCTGGGCACCGGTAAGCATGATCGAGGCTGCCTCAACGCTCCGGCTGGGGCTGAAACATATCTGGTGGACCCTGATTGCGGGCTCGTTGACCTTGGCGATCGTGGGAACGCTCGACACCGTCTTTACCCTGCGCACTGCGCGCAATCTGGCCGACATTCAGGTCGGCCAGGACCGCGCCCTTGTCGGGCTGGGCATGGCCAATCTTGTCTCTCCCATGATGGGCGGGCTGTTCGTATCCACGTCGGCCGCGCTGACCGCCGCCAACTACCGTGCCGGCGGGCGCATGCGCACCTCGACGTTTGCGAGCCGGGCGGTGCTGCTTGCGGCCATCCTTGCGTTCCCGAATCTGATCTTCTCGATGCCGCTGGTTGTGCTGTCCGCCATTCTGGTCTTCGTCGGCATCAATACCATCGACCGTTGGGCACTGCGGACGGCGCGGCAGGCACTTCTCGGCGACAGCGCGGCGGGCCGCAGCCAGGCACGGCGCAATATGGCCGTGGTCGCCGCTGTGGCGCTCGCCACAGTCCTTGGCCAACCCGTTATCGGCGCCGTGGTCGGCGTGGCGCTGGCCTGCATTGTCTTCATGATCGAAATGAGCCGACCGGTGGTGCGGCGCAAGGAGATCGTCGGCAAGACGCGCTCCAGGCGCATTCGCTCCACTGCTCAGACCGAGTTGCTGGCGATTCACGAGCGCGAGCTGGCAGTCCTCGAGCTGCAGGGCGTGCTGTTCTTTGGCAATGCCGATGAGCTCGCGGAGGAAATTGACCGGCTGCCCAGCGTGGTGCGGGTGATCATTCTCGATTTCCGCGCCGTCAGCGACGTCGACGCCTCCGGCGCGTTGACCTTGCAGCAGATCTCCGCTCGCTGTGCCCGGCGCGGTCAGCGATTGTTCTTCAGTGATCTCAGGGATGCCGAGGCCCTGGAGGAGTTTACGTCACAAAGCGATGGGCCCAACATCTACCCCGATCTCGAGGCAGCGCTGGAGCGCTTCGAGGAGGAAATCGTCGAGCGGACCGACAGTGCTGCCCGCTCGGTGATAGAGGTGCCGCTCGAGCGCACCGATTTCGGCATGACCATGGCGCCGGAAGATCTGAAGATGCTGATGAGCTATCTCGACCGCGTCGAGTTCCCCAAAGGCGCCGTGCTGTGCCGCGCTGGCGATCAGGCCGACCGACTGTGGATGCCGACGCGCGGCTGTATCAGCGTCTGGGTTGATGCGCCTGGCGGACGGCGGCGGCTGGCGAGCATCGGGGCTGGATGTACTGTGGGGGAAATGGGCTTCCTGACTGAGCGACCGCGCTCGACCGACGTCATCGCGGACGAGGACGTTGTTGCCTATGAGCTGACCTCGTCGGCCGCCAACAAGATATCAAAGGCCAGGCCGCATATCGCGCAAGCCGTGTTGAGAAGCATTGCCCGCCAGCTCTCCGATCGCCTCCGCAATGCGACGGAAGACCTTCGGATGAGCCATATGTGACATCGATGGGTCAGGCAGCGACCAAATGCGCGCAGAATCACGCGAACTATATTGATCTTGAAGAACGCTAGATTCGCTATCCGGAGATGAGTTTTGTTAGTTTATACCGCTATCTAATACTTCGGCCAATACAGCAACGCTGCGAAGATGTTCTGGCAACCGGCGCAGCCGAAATGTGAATTAACCCGATTGTTTGTTGCGCGGCTGCAACAGCTGCTGAAAACTCGGACGATTTCGTCACAGGTCAGTCGCCTTTTTCTTGTAGTCGTGCTAAATCGTTCGCACTAGTCGGGTTTGGGGTGGTTCTCGGCATGCAATCTTCGTTTCCAGCTATCTTCGGCTTCGCCGCGGCGCTGCTTTGTACCGGCGTATTGCCGGCCGGCGCGCAGGGTCTCTTTCCGGCCTATGACGATGCGTTTTCGGCCCGCATAGCCAGTCCGGCCGACAATGGAACGCTCGCCCAATTCGTCACAGTTGCCGTCAACGCGGGACAATACGATCAGGCGATCTCCTCGATCGAGCAGTATCTGATCAAATATCCCCGCGATGCGCGCGCCCGGCTGGCGGCCAGCCGGTTGTACTATCATGTCGGCTCCTATGAATTGGCTCGGCGGCAGGTGCAGTACGGCATGGAAGTCGGCGGCCTGACCGCAAGTGAGCAGCAGGAAGCTGTTCGCCTGCTCGCCCGCATCGAGCGCGCGTTGCGTGGCGTCACCTGGGAACTCGCCCTGACCGGCGGCGTGTTCAGCGCATTTACCGATTTTGAGCCCGGCGGGGCGCAGGACGACGACAGCTTCGTCTCGCCCTATGGGCGGGCGGAAGGCTTTGTCCGATGGGACCTCGGTACGCCAAGTGCCGACGCTCTCGTTCTTTCGGGGTCATTGACGGCGACACAGCGCTTTTTCACGCCAGACCTGTCGGTTCCGGGTGGCAAGGAGACCTTCATCCACGGCAACGCCGCGATCACCTGGGACAAGGGGCTGCCCAACAGTGGGATCGATTCGCTGCGCCTGCTGCTTTCCGCCTTCACAGTTACGGATCGCTTCGACAGCGATATCCAGGAAACCGGCATCGGCGTCAGTGGGCGCTTTCTTGTGCGCCCGACGGTCGAGACGACGCTCTTCGCCGGTGGCGGCTACATCGATCTAAGCGCCTCGCAAGGCATTTTCGCCGATAGCAGGGTTTTCTATGAGGCAGGCGGCAGCTACCGCTTCCGCAATGGCCAGGCGCTCGGACTGCGCTTTGTCGGCTCGAATGACTTCGCTTCCGGATCTGAAATCGGCCGCAGCTACACGGGCGAGGTCCGCTATGGCGGCCTGTTGATGAATGTACCGGATCTTTTCGCATGGTCGCACCAGGTCGCCTTCTCGGCCGGACATAGCGACGCTCCCGATCTGTCCGTCGGCATCGGCACAAGTATCAAGAGCGACTTCTGGCGCATTGCCTCGGAAAGCGATTTTCAGCTGACGGAGTCGCAGAAGATCAGCGTCGATCTCGCCTATCGCGAAACCAACTTCGACATCGCCAGCCGCGACCGAAAATCGTTCGAAATGCTCATGAGCTACACGTTGACGCTCAATTGAAAGAGGCCGCGATGAGGACCCCGTACCGTCAGATCGCCATTTTTGTCGCCTGCCTTGCCTTCGCGGCACCATCCGCCGCTGAGACGGTCGGGTCGATGACGGCCTACCAGACCAACATCGTCCGCAACAACGGCGGGACTATGAACGTCGGCGCGGGCGTCGAACTCGGCGACCAGCTGCGCAGCAATCCCACTGGTCTTGGAATGCTGGTGTTCCGGGACGAATCGAGCGCCAAGATTGGTCCGAACACCAGCCTGACGATCGATGAATTCGTCTACAATCCGGGCTCCGGATCGGGAAAGATCGACATCGGGATGAACAGCGGCCTGGCCCGTTTCTATGGCGGCCAGGTTTCGAAAGGCGGCGTCATGCAGGTTGCGACGCCGCACATGGTGCTCGGGGCCAGAGGCGGCATCATCGAAGTGCTGGTGGCAGCCGGCCAGACCGTCGGCATACTGCGCGCCGGCCGCATGACCTGCACGATGAATGGCAAACGGCTGGTCATCACAAACCCGGGCTTCGCCTGCACGTCGGAAAATGGCAAGCTGCTGACCGGCTACGGCGGAATCGACACCTTCCCGATATTGGACAGCATCGACCGGATAGCCGGCACCGGCCTGCCAGGCGCACCGGGTCCGGGATTGGACGTAAGCGCGATTTGTGCGTCGGCACTCGGCGGCTCGCTCAAGGTCTGCGACTCCACCGACGGCGCATTGCCAGGAGTGGTCATGGAGTTCCCCGACAGCCCAACGCCACCTGCCGGTGGCGGGGTGAAGGATGAGGGCGATGGCGATGGCGAGGGCTGCGACTACTACTGCAATTAGGCCCGGCCGCACGACATGAGCCTTTTGGCCGGTTGGCGCTGGGCTGATTGGCGGCAAGCTGGCAGGCGCAAAATATCCGGCCTTGTGGTCGTGCTCCTGCTGCTCGCTTGCCATTTGGCTTTTGACGGGCCGTTGTCGCGCCTGCGTGAGCGGACGTACGACTTCTACCAGTTTCTCGCCCCACGCCAGGCGACGAGCAATCCTGTCGTGATCGTCTCGATAGACGACGCCAGCCTCAAGGCACATGGGCGATGGCCCTGGAACCGTGGCCTCTTGGCCGATCTGGTCGATGGCATCACCGCATCCGGCGCGGCGGTGGTCGGGCTTGCGCTGGTACTCCCCGAGGCCGACACCTCGCCTGAGGGCATCGGCGGAGACAAGCGCCTGGCAGCGGCGCTGGCGAAAAATCGAACGGCGCTTGCCGTCAGCCTGGGCAACGAGGCGACGGTTTCAGAAGCAGAGCCCAAAGCCGGCTGGTCGATCGTCGGGCAAGTACCCGACACACTTCCCGGCTTCACCGGCCTGACCGGCTCGCTTGCCGAATTCTCGAACGCCGCCGCGGGCCTCGGCGTAATTCGCACCTTGCCCGACCCCGACGGCGTACTGCGCCATGTGCCGCTGCTGTGGCTTCGCAACACCGCTCAAGGCGTGCAGCTGTGGCCGTCCTTCGCGCTCGAACTCCTGCGCCTTTATGCCGGACAGGACGGCTACATAGCCCGCCTGAATGCCGCGGGGTTTAATGCACTCAGGATGGCTGGCGCCATTGTGCCGCTCGAGCCCGAGGGGAGCATCCGGCTATGGGAAACCGCCACCGACACGCCGCGCCTATCTGCCGGCACTATCCTTTCGGGCCATGGCGATCCGCGGCTGCGGGACGCCATCGCCATTGTCGATTTGTCGGCCGTGGGACTGACGCAGTACCTGCCCACCCCGACGCGTCCAGCGCGACCAGGCGCGGACATCCACGCCGATGCAATCGGCCAGATGCTTGCCGGGCGCTACCTGGCAGAGCCAACGCACGCGCGTATGCTCGAGCGGCTCTGGTTTGTCCTCAGTGCCGTCGTTTTCATCGGACTTTCCGGAGTGCTCGCCTGGCGTGTCGTGCTTGGTGCCCTGGCTCTCGTGCTGCTGGCCGTCACGCCGTTCGTGTTCGGCGCTCTCGAATACAGCCTGCAGGGTGCACTCTATGACCCGCTGCAGCCGGCGCTTGCGACGATCCTGGTAGCCGGCTTCGAAGGCTATGTTCTCTACAGGCGCAGCGAGCAGCGCCGGTCCACCCTGGCACGGCAGTTCTCCCAGTATCTGTCGCCTTCCGTGGTGCAGCGCCTCGCAAGCTCGGACACCGAAGCGATCCTGTCCGGCGAGAAGCGCGAGATCACGATCCTGCTCAGCGACATACGCGGCTTCACGACGATGAGCGAACAACTCGATACCCAGGAAATCGCCAAGGTGGTCAATCACTTCCTCGGCATTGCGACCGATGAGATCCTCAAGCGCGACGGCACCATCGACAAGTTCATGGGCGATGCGGTGCTCGCCTTCTGGAACGCGCCGCTTGATCAGCCGGACCATCGCGAGCGCGCGCTCGACGCGGGGCTTGCCCTGATCGAACGGGTGAAGCGTGAAGACGCCGCCTTCACCGCGGACGGCCACCCCTCCATCGCAATCGGCGTCGCCATCGAGACCGGCATCTGCTCGGTAGGCAATTTCGGCTCCGAACGGCGCTTCGATTACACCGCGATCGGCTCCCCGGTGAACCGCACGGCACGGCTCGAGTCGACGACCAAGAAGCTGGGCATCCCCCTGGTGCTTGGTCCCGGCTTTGCGGCAGGAGCATCGATGCCGGTCGTCCAGGCAGGCGCCTTTGAGCTCCAGGGTTTCAAGGGCGAGGTGCCGGTTTTCACCGTTCCGGAGATGCAAGCTGCTCACCAAGGTATGAGCCGCGAAGTAGAGAGCCAACGTGGTGAGCAATCTGGCGCCCCTGCCGTGGTGGTTGGTTCGCCGCCATCCGTGCAAATGGCACCGCCTGATCTTGCACCCCGAACCCGAAGCACACGCTGACCGGATCCAGCGGATGGCAGGGGTGCCGACCTGCTTTGTGAATTAATACTGCTGGGGAGGCCTAGGTGTCATCAAACGGCCCTTTAATTGCGGGTGGCTGTCAATCCGGATCAGCGCGACAGCCGATGAGACGCGGATAGACGGCGAAGGGATCCGTCGAGGTAACCCCGGCAATGATTGTCGAGGCCGCCGAATTTTCGAGCGAGAAGATAGGCCGTGTTATCCAGTTCACCACGAATGGCAGCACGGCTTCGTTGAGTTCGCCGGCGCCATCATGTGGAGGCAGCGCGTGGTTCAGATTGTTTATCCTCGCCGCCGGATCATGCGCTCGGGATGTTCCCAAGAGCATCCAGCCGTAGCACTCCCCGAGCTGCCCTAACGAGAGAGTTCGCTGGGCCGGGATTATGGCCGTTATGAACCTGACGCAATCGATGCAGCTGGCGCTGGCCTCGTCGGGCGCGTGGGCGGTCTATCGACATCAATCGGTCGCCGCGGATGTTGGGATGCGCAGGCGTCGGCGTACGTAGCGCCGATGCGCCTTGGGCATGTGGGCGTTGACAGTGACATGGCCGCAGCGACGTGTTTCAGACGCCGAGCAATTCCAAGGACTGAGCACCAGAACCGAACCTTCCGACGGATTTTCGCGAGCTGCATTCCTCCCTCCCCTCCTTATCAAAACCGCCGCTCGCGAATTCGCTGGCCAGTATATCTGCGATATGATATACATATATCACTCAGAGGATATACAAATGCCGCTCTTCATTCGCGATCCCGACGTCGATGCCATGGCCGTCGAGCTGCAGCAGATTACCAACGCGCGCAGCAAGACCGAGGCCGTCAGAACCGCCTTGCGCCATGAGATCGAGCGCAACCGCGGCAGCGTCCCGCTGCGCGAGAGACTTGTCAAAGTCAAGGAAATGGCACGGCGGATCGGGCCGGCCAACCCTGATTTCGATATGAAGAAATTCACCGACCAAATGTGGAGCGACGACTGATGTTCATCGATGCCTCGGTGATCGTTGCCATCCTGAACGAGGAACCTGGCGCGGAAGAACTGGAAAAGCGGCTCGCGGCCGCGACCAAGCCGCTGTATATCTCCCCGCTCGTCCGGTTCGAGGCAGTCCAGGGTCTCGCGCGAGCATCGGCCGAAGCCATCAAAAAGAACGCCAAGCCCACGGCCGACATGCTGGCGCAAGCCCGTGAGACCGTCGACGCCTTTTTGATCGAGATCGCCGGCAAGGAAATCATGATGTCCGGCGACATCGGCGACCGGGCGATCGAAGCCAGCATGAAATACGGCAAAGCAGTCGGGCACAAAGCCGATCTCAATTTCGGCGATTGTTTTGGCTACGCTTGCGCGAAGGCTCACCGGCTTGCCCTGCTTTACAAGGGCAATGACTTTTCACAAACTGATCTGGCGTAAGGCTTTCCTGGCCTTGCATCGCGGCGCGAGAGCCGATGGGCCCTTTTGCATGCTTTGGGCGAATCGTCGTCTTTCATGGTTAAACGCAATATTACGAGGAACGTTCGCTGCAGTCTTCGGCACGATCACCGTCCAGGCACAGCGGGCAGACGGCATCTTCTGGGTGCTGCGATCGGGTGCGCCATGCCGCGATCTTCCAGGGGGCGATACGGCCCACGCACCACCTGCTACAATCGCTTCGTTCGATGGCGGAAAGCAGGTGTGTGGGACCGCCTCATGCATGGCATCACCAAAGCCCATGATGCAACGGTGCAGATGATCGATACCTCCATTGTTCGCGTCCATCAGCAAGGCGCGACAGCAAAAAGGGGGATCGAGATTATTGTCTCGGTCGTTCCCGATGCGCGCTGACGACCAAAATCCATGCTCTTGTCGACGCCGAAGGCAGGCCGATCAAGCTGACGCTCACGGCAGGTCAAATGAGTGACATCGCCTACGCAGCGGACTTGATCAAGGATTTGCCCGAGGGTGCCATGCTGCTCGCCGACAAGGGCCTATGATGCCACGCCTTGCGCAATGCCGTCACCGCGCAAAAGGCATGGGCCAACATCCCGCCCAAGGCCAACCGCAAGGACCCGATGTGCTTCAGCCCCTTTCTCTACAAGGCCCGCAACCTCGTCGAACGTTCTTCAACAAGGCCAAGCAGTTCCCTCGCATCGCAACTCGATATGACAAGCTGGCAGAAAACTACCTTGCTGCCCTGAAACTCGTGTCAACTCGCATCTGGCTACGCGGTGATGAGTCTACGTCCTAGCGTTTTGCGTGCCCTGCCCGGTTGTCATTCGCCGCGCATGGTCGCCTGGAACGTCGGCAGGTGCTTCTTCTGCGCCTCGAGCATTTTCTCGCGATAGACGCCATAGATGACGTCGGTGTCGTGCAGTGTGACGCCGGCAATTGTCGGCGAGGCAAAAACCGGCAGTTCGATGCCGCGTTTCGAAAGCGCCTCGGCGGTGCGCGCGATCAGCTCATGCGCCAGGATCATGGCAAGCACGGTCGACGAACCGGAGACCGGCCGGCTCCAGCCCTCGACCGGCACGATGGCATCCTCGATCGGCGAGCAGGTGTCGATGACAAGGTCGGCGGCATCGGCAAGCCGTTTGCCGGAAGAGTGCGTCGCCGGCTTGTCGAGATTGTTCTTGCTAGTTATCGCAACGACGAAGATGCCACGTTTTTTCGCGTAGAGCGCGGTGTCGATGCCGGACGAATTGCGGCCGCTGTGGCCAAAGATGATGATCGAATCGCCTTTGTTCAGCGGCTGGTGGTCGAGGAATTTCTCGGCGTATTTCTCGGTCCGCTCCAGCCACAGAAGTTCGCGCACGCCGCCGGCGCCGAGCACGTTATGCCACATGACACGCGGGTCGGTCAGCGGATTGAAGCCGACATAGCTGCCGTAGCGCGGAAACACTTCCTGGACCGGCAACACCGAGTGGCCCGAGCCGTAAAGATGAACCAACCCGCCGCTCTCGAGCGTGTCGGCAAAGCGGCTGGCCGCTTCGCCAAAGGCTTCGGCATTGGCTTTCGAGGCCTGTTCGATGAGGGCGGCAAGGCGGGGTATGTAAAGATCGGACACGTGGGTACTCCTGTTATGTGTCGGCTTCGGTAATGGCTCAGCTTCGTGCGTTTGGCGGGGCGCGGCCGGCACGCAGCGTCGAGCGGATTTCGTAGCGGTCGCCACGCATCACCGAGACGGTGAATTCGAACGGGCCGCGCTCGTCGGTGGTGATGCGCTCGACCACGAAAGCGGGACTCCCCGTGGGCAGATCGAGCAACTCGGCATCCGCCGCCCCGACCGCGCCGACACGGTAGTTTTCGCGCGCTGCGACCGGCACGATGCCATAGTGGCGTTCCAGTGCTTCGTAGAGCGAGCCCTGCAACAGGCCGGCATCGAGAAAGCCCGGCACGCGCGCGGCCGAGAGCTGCGCCGTCTGGATGCCGATCGGCTCGTTGTTCCCGAGCCTGAGCCGCCGGATGCGCACCACCGGGTCGCCCTCCTCGATCTCCAGCGCTCCGGCCGCGGCGGCATTGGCGGTGGTCAGGCTGCAGTCGAGCAAGCGCGAGCCGGCGACCACGCCCATATTGCCCATTTCCTGCGTGAAGCTGGTGAGTTCGCGGGTGCCGGCGACCAGCGTAGTTGAGCGCACGAAGGTGCCACGGCCATGTTCGCGCCTGAGCAGCCCGTGCTCCTCAAGATTGCGCAAGGCGTGTCGCAGCGTGATGCGGCTCACCCCGAACAAGGCGCATAATCTGTCTTCGGCCGGAATCTGGTCGCCGGTCGCCCACTCGCCGCTCTTGACGATGGCGCGGATGGCCTCTTCCACCTGATACCAGAGCGGCTCGGGCCTTCGGCGGTCGGGTTGCTGAAAGCTCGGCTCGCTCATCTTATCTGCCTCCACTGTGCTCCGGCGAGACCGGCCAGCGAGGCGCCGACGAGACCGGCGCGGGAGCCGAATTCGCCGGACCGCAGAACGACATCGCGCAGATGCGGCGGCAGCTGACGCCGCAATGCCGTAAGCAGCGGCGGCCCTATCACGTCCAGCGCATCGGCAAGGCCGCCGGAAATCAGGACTGCCTGAGGATCGAGCAGCGCGACCGCACCCGCAAGGGCAGTGCCCAGCCGGCGCGCCGGCAGCTCCAACGCGTCAAGTGCGGCCGTTTTGCCAGCCCGGGCGGCCTCGACCAACCTGCCGCCATTGGCCAACCCGATCTGACGCGCCGCGGCATCGAACGCTCGCCCAGAGGCGAAGCGCTCTAGCCAGCCGCTGCGGTCCTCGCCTTCATCCTCGATGTCGGCGCAGGCCCAGCCGAATGAGCAGGCGCCGCCACCTGCGCCGGCGACGATGTGGTTATTGGCCAGAACGGCGGAGCCGATACCAGTTCCGATCGCCAGCAGGATGGCATCGGAGAGGCCCTTTGCGGAACCTTCGACTGCTTCGGCGAGCATGGCGACCTGCGCGTCATTGCCTATGGCGACACGCAGGCGAGGAAACAAGGCCGCGATGTCGATGCCATCGAGATAAGGCAGGTTCGGAACCCAGCGGCAGACCGAGCCCTCGACAAGTCCGGGCACCGCCACGCCGAGTGCCTCGACCAGGCCTGCCTCGGCGAGCAACGCACCGATACGGGCGACAAAGGCATCAAGGCTTGCCGGCGCAGGCTCGCGGCTCAGCATCTCCAGCCAGCGAACATCACCGGTGTGGACAGCGGCGCGCAAATTGGTGCCGCCAAGATCGATGGCCAGAACGCGTGTCATCGAGAGCGGCTCCGACTGGCGACCGCCCGGTCCCCGGAGCGCCAGTTCCACAAGGCCACGGTGTTGTCGGCTCTGGTCGGTAGTGCGGTACAGACCCCGGTGCACGCCGCGGCAATGCCGCCGATCAGGCAGAGCGCAGCGCGTCGATGAATCATGATCGTCTCTCATTCGACATCGGCTTCCTTTGCGGCGGCTAAGTGTCATTATAACGACATGACTTCGACTGCAAGAGCCTTGCGGCACGTTTTGGGCATCTTCGGCAGGGAGAAACGGCTCGAATAATCTTACCTAACGAACTAGTTTCAATAAGCTATCTCTCTCATTGTAGGTCAGATGAAGAAATCGTCCGCAGCGCCGGCGGGAACTCTTCATGAAGATAGCGCTTGCATCGCCGCTTCAAGTTGTCATAACGTCATTCAAATCGCTGTGCGGCTACGCGGAGGATCCGGATGTCTTGGGCTTGGGTTTCGAAACTGGCACTGGCTGCAGGGCTGCTGGCGTCGCCCACCATTGGTTGGGCGCAATCGGTCAACATCTCCTATCTGACCCACTGGTCACCGGAGACGGTCGCTTTGCTGGACGCCGCGGCCAAGGACTACGCCAAGAGCAATCCGGATGTGACCGTCACCGTGCGCGCCGTCCCCTTCGGCGATCTCCTGACGACACTGCGTTCCCAGGGCGGCAGCTCGGACGGGCCGACGATCGGCGGCATCTATGATTTGTGGCTGCCCGAACTGGCGCGAGACAAGCTGGTCGCGCCGGCCCCCGATGCGGTTGCCGGCGAGGTCAAGAGTGCGTGGCCGGCCGGTGTCGTCAGTGCGGCCTCTGTTGGTGGCACGCTCTACGGCATTCCAAACGAGATCGACGTCTATGCGCTGAACTACAACAAGGAGCTGTTCAAACGGGCAGGCATCACAGCCGCGCCGAAGACCTGGTCCGAATTGAAGGATGCGGCCCAGAAGCTGACCAGGAAAGATGCCGGCCAGCAAGGCTTCGGCATGATCAATTCCTGGGCGGCGGGCGTCGTCCATCCCTTCGCCTCGCTGCTGGTCTCCAATGGCGGCGAGCTGGTCAAGGACGGCAAGCCGGTGCTCGACAGTGCTCAAGCCGGCGAGACTTTCCAGCTCTACGAGGACCTGATCAAGTCCGGCGCCAGCGATCCGGCGATGGCCACGGCCGACGCCAACACCACAGGCCCTTTCCTCGACAATTTCGTCTCCGGCAAGACCGGCATGATCATCATGGCCAACTGGTGGGAAAGCGCGTTGAAGGGCGGCATGGGCGACAAGTTCTCCAATATCGCCACCGCGCCCATTCCGGTTGGCCCGAGCGGCGACAAGCCGCATTCGATCTCCTATTCGTGGATGACCGTCGTCAACGCCAATGCCGGTGAGGCCGAGCAGAAAGCGGCATGGGATTTCCTGGTATGGCTGAACAGTCCGAAGTCCGGCAAGAACGGCGCATCGGCAATGTCGGATATTCTGATCTCGATGGGCATCCTGCCGACACGGACGTCCGACATCGAAGCCCATAAGGACAAGCTCGGTTCTGAGTTCCTGTCCGGCTATGTCAGCGTGCTTGCCGACGCCAAGCCCTTCCCTGTCGTCCCGGGCGGCCAGGAGTTCAGCGAATCACTGCAGCAGACGCTCGAGGCGTTGCAGTATGGGCAGCTCTCGGCCAAGGATGCGCAGGCGAACGCGCAGGCCGATGCCGTCTCGATCCTGGAGCGTGCCGCCAGATAGCGTAGGCGTTGTTTCGAGAGCCCGACGCTTTGGAAGCAGAGCGATGATCAAGACCTATCGTGCCTCGGCGGGCATCATGCTGGCGCCCGTCGTGACACTGATCGGCGTTTTCATCCTGCTGCCGATGCTGCTCACCATCTGGCTGTCATTCCAGGACTGGTCGACGCAGACGCCTTTTTCCAATGCGAGCTTCATCGGCTTCGACAATTTTCGCGAAATATTCGGACCGACCTCGGTCGGGCGGGATTTCAAGCGAGCACTGCTCAACACCGCGATCTACACGGCATTGTCGGTGATGCTCATCCTGCCCCTTTCGGTCGCGTTCGCTTTGATGGTCTACCAGCGCGATGTCGCAGGCGGCACGGCGCTGCGGACCGTGTTGTTTTCCACCTACATGGTGCCGATGATCGCCGTGACGCTGGTCTGGTCGAAGCTCTATTCGCCGAGCGAAGGGCCGCTCAACCAGATGCTCGGCCTCGCCGGCATCGGCCCGCAACCCTGGCTATCCTCGCCAAGATCGGCGTTGATCTCGATCGTCGTCCTCAATGTCTGGCAGCAGATCGGCTATTTTACCGTGCTGGCCGTGGCCGGGCTGACCCAGATCCCGGGCAGTCTTTACGAGGCGGCGACTCTGGACGGCGCCACCCGACGCGAACAGTTCCGCTTTATCACGTTGCCGCTGCTGCGGCGCACGCTTCTGTTCAGCGCCGTCATCGCCATCATAAACGCCGTGCAGGTGTTCGAGCCGGTGGCGTTGATCACCCAAGGCGGGCCGGTCGGCTCGACCAATGTGCTGACCTATCACATCCGCCGTGTCGGCATCGAGCGCGCGCAAGGCGGATTGGGCTCGGCCATGGCAGTGATGCTGATGTTGGCGCTGATCGTCGTTGTGTGCGCGCTGTTTGCATTTGCCAACCGGAAGGATGACGAATGAGCGCGCCGGGCCGATCAGCATCGAGCCGGTTGGCGCGCAAACGCCTGGCGGGCCGCAGAGCACTGCTCGCCACGCTGATGCTGCTGGTTGCCGTGGCCTCCGCCTTTCCGCTGTTGTGGATGGTGCTCTCCAGCCTGAAGACGCCGGCCGAAACCATGCAGGTGCCGCCGGTGTGGATACCGCGCACGCCGAGCCTCGAAGCGTATGAGAAAGTGTCCGGCGTCATCAATGTCGGCCGCTCGATGTGGAATTCGCTCGTGATCGCCACGATCACCACCGCCGGCATTCTGGTCACCAGCATGATGGCTGGCTACGCGTTCGCCAAGCATCA
Organism: Mesorhizobium sp. M1295; assembly: GCF_040318135.1. Lineage (NCBI taxonomy): Bacteria > Pseudomonadati > Pseudomonadota > Alphaproteobacteria > Hyphomicrobiales > Phyllobacteriaceae > Mesorhizobium > Mesorhizobium sp. M1295. Next base: position 31,594 of record NZ_JAMYLU010000023.1, on the reverse strand, counting down.
CTTTCCCGGCCGCTCACTGCTGTTTTCGGTGCTGATCGCCACAATGTTTCTGCCGCCGATCGTGACTTTGGTCCCGCTGTACCGTCTCGTCGGATCGATCGGTCTGAATGCCAGCCTTGCCGGCATCATCGTGCCCAACCTCGCCAATGCCTTCGGCATTTTCCTGATGCGCCAGTTCATCGCCGGCGTGCCGGACGATTTGATCGACGCGGCACGGATGGATGGGGCGTCGGAACTTGTGATCCTGTTCAAGATCGTCGCGCCGAGCGTGGCGCCCGCGACCGCGGCATTGGCGCTGTTTGCCTTCGTCTATCATTGGAACAGCTATCTGTGGCCGCTTACCGTGCTGCAGGGCAATGCGGAAGATTATCCGATCGTCATTAGCCTCAGCCGCCTGCTCAGCTACAACAGAGGTGCGCTCAACACCGGACTGGTCATGGCGGGCGCCACTCTTGCCGTGCTGCCGCCACTGGTGCTGTTCGTTTTCCTGCAGCGCTTCTTCGTGGATTCGATCGTCGGCTCGGCGATCAAGGGATAGCGTCGGCGGCACTGCCGGCTTACGCCGGTCGGTCGTTGGGACGCGCTCTGCAAGCTCCAGGCAATCAGCGAACTTGGACGCCAAATGCCACAGCTTAGCTGCACCTGTGATACCGGTTGTTGTGCTACATATGTAACCATGCTCATCGCCCCAGGAGCGGGAGATCATGGCACTTACCCATGAGACTATTGAACTGTCGGGATTTGGCGTCCTCACCGGAAAGCCGAAGGAGGTTGGTGACCGACTTGATCGCCTAACTGCCGAGCTGGTCATAGCAGTAACGGTCGAGCATGGGAGTGAACCTGCTGTGCGCGGCCTCGCGGACACGCTCGTCAGCATTGCGCCTCTGGTGCGTACGATCCTGATGAGTCGCCAGCGCGAAGCCATAAGCACGATAATCGACGCCCTGGTCCCTGACGTACTCCCTCCGCAACACGTGCTCATACAAGCGCGGATGGCGGCCGAGGCGAGAAGAGAAGTGTTGGAAAGCGGCGGTTGGCTGACCGCTCCTCAAGTCGCGACAATGGCAGGGTTCAGCACGAGCAACCCACGTGCGCAGCCAAACAAGTGGAAAAAACAAGGCCGCATCTTCGCAGTTCGGCATTGGGGTGTAGACTATTTTCCCGGCTACGCTCTGGATATTGCAGCTGGATATCGGCCCACTAAACCGCTCGCTAAGGTTCTGAGTGTGTTTCGCGGGAAAAAGGATGCCTGGGGGCTCGCCTATTGGTTTGCATCGATCAATAGCTTCCTTGGCGGCAAACGTCCGCAAGATGTGCTCGCCTCGGACCCCGAACGCGTTCTTTCAGCTGCCGTGGATGAGTTAGCACGCGCACCACATGGCTAACCGACGCGGCTTGGCGCACGAAGCTATCCATGAGCCGCATCCGATGGTGAGTCGCCAATGGCGCTTAGTATCGGACGCATCCAAGCCGCGCCTGTATGGCGGTTGAGACGAGTCTCTTTTTGTTACTCAGGGACAGTTGGCGCGACGCGATCTGAACGACATCGGCGGCCCGTGATGGCCCGAGATGCCGCAACGCCTGAACGACTGTTCCCGCAGCACTCCCCGGTGCTATCGGGTGTTTGGGCGACGCATGGCGCAGGTCGATAACACGCTTTCCGAGCACCACGCGACGGGATGGACCATCCGTGAGATATGAGGTTCGGGCGGGAACTTGGCTGGTCAGACCAAGCGCATTGGCCGCATGCGTCCCGGCGACCTGCACATGAGAGCCCGTCTCCCTGGCCAGCGCCTGGGCAACTTAATCGGGCGACGGGGAAAGCGCCCCAAGTTTTGGATGCAGTTTCGGGAAATCGTAAAGTCCGCGGGCGAGACGCCGCAACCTATCTCTTTTGACGAGGCGCGAGAGCGCCTGATCGATCGCTGACCGTCCCGCCAGATCAAGAAAATCGCTGGGCGTGAAAACGCTCCCGCGCCCACTACCGCGGGCGCGCCTCAAGATCCGATCAGGAACTGAGGAAACGACCATCTTCATGCGTCAGAAAGTAACGCATCTTTTACTGACATTCATCGAAAAAATAGGCATCGCTGTCTGGTTGCTAGGTTTCTCAACAGAGTGCGAGAGCCCAACCAAGCGCCGCGGACTCAGTTGGCGGGCCGCAGCGACAGAGGACTCGGAGACGGCTTGTCCGTGAGAACCTGTTGTTGAAACGAATTCGGGCGCGAGGGTCATGCCGGCCACCGGTCACGCCCGTCGGATGGCAGCCTGCTACAGACTGAGTACTGCGGAAAGCTGCCGAGACGATGACCGCCACAAAGTGACGGCTCGATGCCGAGCTTCACGCAGCAAATCTTGGCTCCGGAACTCCCGTTACGCCGAGGCCGGTGATGGCAAAAAGGCTGCCGCGTAAAACTCCGTCGCCCGGAAAGCGCGGCAGCGGCGGCTTGGCCATCGACGTGACGTACAGGGTATCGAGCTTCGGCCCGCCGAACATGACGCTGGTGATCTTCTTGACGGGCATGTCGATGATGCGGTCGACGCTGCCGTCGGGCGCGTAACGCACCAGCCTGCCGTCATAGACCAGCGCGTTCCAGAGGAAGCCCTCGGCATCGACAGTTGAGCCGTCGGCCGCCCCTCCCCGGCTGGTATCGACGCGGGTGAAAGTGCGCCGGTTGGTGGCGGCACCGGTTTCGATATCATAGTCGTAGGCCCAGATCTCGCCGGTCCAGGTGTCGGCGAAATAGAAGGTGCGGTCGTCTGGACTCCAGCACGGGCCGTTCGAGCAGATGATGCCGGAATCAATCCTGGTCACGGAGAAATCGGGATCGAGCCGGTAGAGCCCTCCGGAGGGTCCCTCTTCCATCGTGTCCATTGAGCCCGCGAAGAAGCGGCCGCGCCGATCGACCTTGCCGTCATTGAGCCGGTTCATCGGCCGGTCCGGCTCCGGATCGTGGATCGGCGTCACCTCGCCGGTGGCGAAATCAAGCAGATGGAAGCCGCGCTGCAGCGACACCACCGCGCCACCACCGTCCTTGCGCAATGCCATCGAGCCGATCTTCATCGGCACGTCCCAGCAACGGATCTCGCGGCCGTCGGCGGTCGCCCGAAACACGCGCCCATCGAAACTGTCGATCCAGTAGAGGCGCTCCTGTTCAACGTCCCACAGCGGTCCCTCGCCCAGCGTGGTTTTCACGTCCACCACGACCTCGATCTTCATGCCGTCCTCCTCTGTTCGAACCTTGCAGAAACCGGTCAGAAGGCGACCTGGTCGCCGCCCTTCAATGACAGGATTTCGCGAGCCTCGTCGGGCGTCGCCACTTCCATGCCGAGGCCTTCGATAATCTTACGGGCAAGCACCACCTGCTCGGCGTTCGATTTGGCAAGCTTGCCCTTGCCGGCCCACAGACTGTCTTCGAGCCCAACGCGAATATTGCCGCCAAGCGCTGCCGATTGCGCGGCAATGCGCAGCTGGCTGGCGCCGGCACCCAGCACCGACCAGCGGTATTGATCGCCGAACAGGCGATCGGCGGTGCGCTTCATATGGGCGACGTCTTCCGGGTGCGTACCGATGCCGCCGAGCAGGCCGAACACGGACTGTACGAAGAACGGCGGTTTCACCAGCCCGCGATCGGCGAAATGCGAGAGGTTATAGAGATGGGCAATGTCGTAGCACTCGAACTCGAAGCGCGTGCCGTTGTCGTAACAGGTCTCCAGTATGTACTCGATATCCCTGAACGAGTTGCGGAAGACCAGGTCACGCGTCGCTTCCAGGTGCGGCCTTTCCCAGTCGAACTTGAACGTTTCGTATTTGTCTACGAGGTGATAGAGCCCGAAATTGATCGACCCCATGTTGAGCGAGGCGACTTCCGGCTTGAACTCGGCGGCGGGCCGCACACGCTCCTCCACCTTCATGTAAGGACTGCCGCCGGTGGTGATGTTGATGGCGGCATTGGTGCCTTGCTTGACGCGCGGCAGGAAACGCGCGAACGCCTCCGGCGTCTGGTCGGGCTTGCCGGTCTCAGGGTCGCGGGCATGCAGATGCAGGATTGCCGCACCAGCCTCGGCCGCCGCAATCGCCTCCGAGGCGATCTGGTCTGGCGTGATCGGCAGATAAGGCGACATGGTCGGCGTGTGGATTGCCCCCGTCACCGCACAGGTGATGATGATCTTGCCCTTGGCCTGCGGGGCGCCGGGCTTGCGGCTTGTTTCCATCATCGTCCAAACTCCTGATCCGATTTTTTCTTGTGCGCCGCTAGCGCCATCAGCCGACGGTCGCGCCAGAGCTGCCGTTCGCCGAGTTCTTCCCGCGGCAGGCGCTTGCGGCGCTCGGCCTCGACCGTCTCCATGACCTCGCCGGCCCAGTCGACCCGACGCAGCATCTGCGGGAAGATGTTGGAATAGATCGTCTGGTAGCGCTCTACATAGTCGCGCACACCACCAGGCGCGTTGAGGTCGATCGTTTCGAACGGACCCATGAACGACCAGCGCAGCGCCAGCCCCTCGCGCAGGCCCGTGTCAACGTCCTCAACGCTGGCGTAGCCGTCGGCGACGAGCCGGAACGCCTCCTCCAACAGCGCGCCCTGCAAGCGGTTTATGATGAAGCCGTCGAGTTCGCGCTTCATCACCAGCGGCGCGTGGCCCGCCTCGACAAGAAAGGCGCGGGTTCTTTCCACCGTTTCGGCGGAGGTCCATGGCGCCGGCACGACTTCCGCTGCCGGGATGAGATAGGGCGGATTGATTGGATGTACGACGAGGCAGCGATGCCGCGCCTGCAGATGATCGGTGAATTTCGACGGCAACAGCGCCGAGGTGGAACTGGCGATCACCGCCTGCGGACCGGCAAGGGCGTCGATCCGGGAGAACACGTCACGCTTCACCTCCAGGTTTTCGGGTGTGTTCTCCTGGACGTGGACGGCATCGGCCAGGGCCTCGCCAAGCTCCGCCACAATGGTGATGCGGCCAAGCACGGCATCCATCGCCTGTCCCCGCAGCAGATCGTTGGCGGCGAGGTCGCCGAGCACGCCGGCGATATAATCGCGCGCATCGCTGGTCGCGGCCGGCGCCTGGTCCCACATCCGCACATCATGCCCCGCGCGAGCGAAGCTGATCGCCCACGCTCGCCCGATGAAACCGCTTCCGACAATTGCTACCTTCGCCATGATTGCCCCTCAGAGTGTCTCGACATTGCCGTCGACGCCAAGCGATTGGCCGGAAATGTTGACGCCCGCATCGGAAAGCAGGAAGGCCACCATCGCCGCGACATCGTATGGGCTGGTCATCCGGCGCAGCGAGATGTTCTGCAGATAGCGTTGTGTCATCTCCTCGTTTGACACGCCGAGCTGCTTTGCCCGGTCGGCAATGACCTTGTCGATTCGCGGCCCTTCGATGATGCCGGGCAAGATGGCGTTGACCCTGATCCCATGCGGTCCGAGTTCCTTGGCAAGACTCTGGGTCAGGCCGACAACGCCGAACTTGGCAGCCGAATAGGGGGTGCGGAACGCGTAGCCATGGCGGCCGGCGGCCGAAGACATCGAGACGATCGAGCCGCCGCCCGCCGCCTTGATCAGCGGCACGGCACGCCGCGCGCACAGGAACTGGCCGGTCAGGCAGATATCTATGCAACGCCGCCAGTCTGCCGGATCGATCTCGTCGACGCCGCCGGTTGGCCCGGCAATGCCGGCATTGTTGATCAGGGCGTCGAGCCCGCCGAGCTTCTCCTTGACGATCTCGAACAGTCGGTCGACATCGCCGTCGCGCGAAACGTCGGCCTTGACTACGGCGGCGAGCGTAATTCTCTCTGGAGCAGCGGCCAGCGCCTCGTCGGAAATATCGCAGATCGCGACGCGTGCGCCGAGCCGCGATAGCGTCTCTGCAATGGCAAAGCCAATGCCGCCAGCGCCCGCCGTGACCAGCACGCGCTGGCCTTTGAGCCCGGTCAGGAATTCGTCCGCCGATGCCGGTGAGCTTGAGCTCATTGTTCCATCCCTTTCACTGAATCCGCCTTTCGCGCAGCGCCATGACGGCACCGAGCACCACCAGCCCAAACAGAATCGCCCGCGTCGCATAAGGCAGCGTCGTGCCGGCGAGCAGCATCTGCAACGCGGTCAGGAGCAGCACCCCACCCAGCATGCCGAGATAGTGGCCACGCCCGCCGGTAATCAGCGCACCGCCGACCACGACGACGGCGATGGAGGGCAGTAGATAATCGTCGCCCATGCCGAGGCTGGCCTGGCCGGAAAAGCCGGTCAGCATGATGCCGACGATCGCCGCGCAGACCGCCGACAGCACATAGACGAGGATGAGCGTGCGACCGACCGCGATGCCGGAGAGCTGGGCTGCGCGCAGGCTGTTGCCGATGCCATAGACGCGGCGGCCGAAAGCGGTGCGGCCGAGCAGCAGTACGGCAAATACGACGAAGGCGATCATGAACAGCACCACCGGCGTGATGGCGAATATTTTGCCGGTCATGAACCAGCGCAGCATCGGCGAGGAGAAGCCGGCCGGCGTGCCTTGCGAGTAGAGCAAAGCGAAACCTTGCAGAATGCCGTTGGTGGCCAGCGTCATAACGATCGGCGAGATGCCGAGAAAGACGATGCCGATGCCGTTGGCGAGACCGATCAGGCAAGCGACGGCGAGCACCATCGGCAGCGCATAGGCAAGTGCAGCATCTGACCCGTTGACCATGCCGGCAAGCAGGATTCCTGACAGGCCGATCGTCCACGGCAGCGACAGGTCGAGCCCACCGGTGAGGATTACGCTGCCCTGCCCAAGCGCCAGGATGGCAAGGAAGCTCGACAGCACGAACAGCGAGTTCCAGTAGTTGAAATTGACGATGGCGCGTCCGAGCCAGATCTGGGTGACAATGACGACGATGGCAAGACAGACATAGGCCGGCAGCGCATAGCGCAGCGTCTCGGCGTTACGGACATGGAAGGCAGGCCGCCGCGCCTGCTGCTCGCCGGCGCTGCCTCGCGCGATTCTCAGCCGCCGGTCGGTGCGATCGATCTGCGAGGGCAGCATTCCGGCGCGCCAGGCGGCCAGCCGAGCCCGCAGCGCACGCAGTTGGCGGGCAAGCACGGAGCCATGCGACAGCGAGCCGGCAAGCACGGCAAGGATCAGGATTGTGCCCTCGGCGATCGTCGAATAATAGGCCGAGACGTTGAGCACGAGCAGGATGTTGACGACCATCATGAGGATGTAGGCGCCGAAGACGGTGCCCACCGGCCCACCTTGACCGCCGCCCAGCCTTGTGCCGCCGACGACGACTGCCGCGAACATCGACAGCAACAACGGGTTGCCGACCAGCGGATCGCCGCTGCCGGTCTGGGCGCTGATGAAAACGCCGGCAAGCCCATAGCAGCCGCCGGCAATGACATAGACCAGGAAGCGTACGAGAACGACGCGCACACCGACCGCGGCGGCGGCATCCGGGTCGCTGCCGACCGCATAAAGCGCCGTCCCGAAGCGTGTTCCTTTGAGCCAGAACCAGCCGAGCAGGACGACGCCGATGACCACCAGCGGCATCGGTATCCAGCCGGCAATGGCATCACCGAGATAGAAGGCGCCAAGATCGGGCGAGACGAAACCGCCCGGCTTGTCCATGACCAGCAGCGTTACCCCCTGCAGGATGAACATGGTCGACAGTGTGACGACGATTGGCTGCATGCGCAGGACGGCGATGAAGAAGCCGTTGAAGGCGCCGACCAGCATGCCGACACCAATTCCGGCCAAGGTCCACAGCGCGACACTCGTGCCGGTTGCCATCGGATCCATGCCTTTTGCCAGAACGACATTGACCAGCGAGATCACCGCGCCCGCGGACAGGTCGAAACCGCCGGACAGGATGACCAGGGTCTGGCCGATCGCCGCCAGTGCCGAGGTGGCGCCGCCGCTCGACAGGAACGAAATATCGAAATAGGTGAGCCGCCCGGCACTTACCAGATCAACGATTAGCAGGAGCACGGCAAAGACGATCGCCGCGATGATCGCGCCGCGATGCCGCGCGAGGAGCCGCGACACTGTTGCGGCCGGTGCCGCGGGCGAACTCGTCACGCTCATTCCGCCGCCTCCCGGACCAACTCGCCATGGCCAAGCGCCGGCCGCATGATCGCGCCTTCCGTGATGTCGTTGCCGGCAAGCTCCGCCACCAGGTGACCGTCGTAGAGGACGAGCACCCGGTCGCATTGATGGACCAGCTCGGGAATTTCGGTTGAATGCAGAAGGATCGAGCCGCCGGCCGCCACATAGTCGCGCATCATCACATAGAGCTCGTGCTTGGTGCCGACGTCGATGCCGCGGGTCGGATCGAAAAGCAGCAGGATCCGGCTTTCGGCGACCAGCCATTTGGCAATGGCTATCTTCTGCTGGTTGCCGCCAGAGAACGCCCCTGCCCTCGTCCATAATGCACTGCGGTCGACCTCCACGGTTGAGAAGGCGGACTGCACGGCCTTTGCCTCCTCGTCGTTTCTGATCAGGCCAAATCGGGTAAAGCGTTCGACCACAGGCAGCGATGCATTCTGCCGGCCCGAGAGCTTCAGGAACAGGCCCTCCGTCTTGCGGTCCTCCGGCACCAGCCCGATCGCCATATTGGGCTTGAGCGCATCGGCGGGCGAGCCGAGCCATACCTTGCGGCCGTCGACCAGGATATGGCCGCGCTCGATCTCGGCCATGCCGAAACAGGCGAGGAACAGGTCGAGCTGACCCATGCCCTGCAGCCCGGCAATGCCGAGGATCTCGCCCTTGCGCAGGTCGAAATCGACGCCGTCGAGCTTTCTCCCCGTCTTGAGATCGCGCACACCGAGCACCGGCGGACCGAAGGCGGCCTCACTTTGAGGTTTCGGCGGGAAGGTCTGGGCGATGCTGCGGCCGATGATCTTTTCGATCACCTCACCATCCGAAACATCGGCAACCGGCGCGGTCACGATGTGGTGGCCGTTCCTGAGAATGGTCAGCGTGTCGCAGAAAGCCCGCACCTCGCGCATGCGATGGGTGATGAACACGACCGTGGTACCGGCCGCTTTCAATTGCGCGATGATGGCGCCCAGCCACTCGACATCGCCGCCCGACAGCGTCGAGGTCGGTTCGTCGAGCAGGAGGATGCGCGGCTTGCGATAGAGCGCGCGCGCGATTTCGATCTTCTGGCGCACGGCAAGATCGAGCGTCGCCACCTCGGCATCGAGATCGACCGAAAACCCCAGATCGGAAATGTGCTTGCGGACTGCCTTGCGTGCCGCCGAGCGCCTGATCAGGCCGATCGGGCCGGCGGGCGCGTAAGGCAGCAACATATTGTCGAGAACGCTGAGATCGCGTACCAGCGTCATTTCCTGGAAGGCCGTCTGCACGCCCTTGGCGTGTGCGGCGCGCGGCGAACCGAGGGGTGCGGGTTCGCCAAGAACGGTGATTTGCCCTTCGTCGGGCCGTACCAGCCCCGACAGCAGCTTGACGAGGGTCGACTTGCCCGCACCGTTCTCGCCAAGCAGGGCATGCACGCTGCCGGAAGCGATCTCGAAGGAAACGCCATCGAGGGCAACTGTTGCGCCAAACGCCTTGCGGACGCCCTCTATGCCGACAGCTGTCGAATGCGCTGACATCATGATCTCAGTCCCAGCCCGCATGAAAGCTGCGTGGAGCGCCTCGAAAGCACCCCACGCCCCACTTCGGAAGGCCTACTCCTCGGGCTGGCCTACAAGGGCGGCCGCGAGACCGATCTCAGGTGTCTGATCGGAGAAGATCGAGGCGAACCAGCCTGGGTTCGAGACCAGCGACGGTTTGAACGCATTGCAACCAGCCTTCATCTCCGCCCAGGTGCCCTCGTCGCAAAGCTTTATCGTCTCGTTGGTGACGACCGGCAGCGGCAGGATCGTCTTCTTGGCAACGTGCTTGCCTTCAAGCGCCTCGACGGCAAGCTTGAGAGCGAGCGCCCCGGAATAAGGCGGCGAGGCGTAGGAAATGCGCGGCGCGCCGAGCGGCGCATAGGGAGAGGTTGCGCCCTCGACCTCCGTGCCCTCCGGCAGCATCTGGATGCGCCCGCCATTGGAGCCCTCGCCGGCGCAAGGCAGGAGTTCGCTGACCTTCTTGCCGGCCTCGAGCTGCATGGAATTGGCAGTGAAGCAGCCTACCTGCATCCACAGCCCATTTATGTCATCCCAGCTGCGCGTCGCCAATATCTTGGACAGTTCGGTACGGGCCACCGCCTGGCTCCACATGCCGACAGCTTCGCCGACGATCTTGATGTCGGGATGCTTGGCAAACACCTCCTTCGCGGCCTTGGTGCGCAGATCATCGACCGACGTGCCGGGAACGCCGGTCACCGCGATGATGTTGCCCTTGCCATTAAGTTTCTTGACCAGCCACTCCGCCGTCACCCGGCCAGCCTCTTCCTGGTCGATATGGACGTTGTAGGCGCAGGGCTCGGTGATCTCGGCATCATAGGCAAACACCTTTACCCCCTTGTCGCAGGCGTTCTTCACCACCTGGTTGAGCGCTGTCGGCGAGATCGGGAAAATCACGATGGCTTCGGCGCCTGCCTGCACCATCGCGTTGATCTGCTGGATCTGGCGCTGTGCGTTCGGCCCCGCCACCTGAACCTGGAGGTCGACCTTGTCGGCCATGCTCTTGTGCGACGCCATCGCCTTGAGCATGTTGGCGGCCTCGGCCTGCCAATCATTGCCGATGAAGCTCATGCTGAGAAATATCTTGTGCTTTCCGGCCGCTTCGGCGGCGGACGTACCACAAACGCAAACAGCCATGCCGGCAAGCAGCGCAAGCCGCCGGGCTTTCGATCCGATACCCATTCGAAACTCCTCCCAGTTCAGACGACCGAATGCCTCCCAAGGGTACGAAACGTACTCCTTGTCATTCGATGCGGCTGACCGTATCATGATTTGATCAAAGATCAATGATGAAATGGCTAAGAGGGAAAAGTCGGAAACGCGGGCGCTTGACGCGGCAATCCGAACCTTGCATTCCGGACACAGGCGCCGGGTATGACAAGAGCGTCGCCCGAATGGGGGAAGGTTGACAGAAATGGCTGGGGCGGCATTCAGGAAGCCGGGCGTCGAGATCACGCCGCTGTCCAGGGAAACCCTGCAGGACAGGGTTTACCGGCACGTTACCGAGTTGATCCTCGACGGCAGCATCGTTCCAGGTGAAATGGTGACGGTGCAGAGCCTCGCAGACGCTTTCGGCGTCAGCCCGATGCCGGTTCGCGAGGCTCTGAGGCGTCTGAGCGCGGCCAACGCCTTGATGGTGGTTTCGGGCCGTTCGATCGGTATCCCGGCATTAAGTCGTGCGCGGCTTATCGATCTCAGGAACGTCAGGTTCGAAATCGAGGCGATCGCCGCCGCATGGGCCGCAGAACGCATTGACGATCACGGCGTGATGCTGCTGGGCCAGCATCTGGAGGCACTCGAGCAGGCCAATGCCGCTGGCGACGTCAAATCCTATCTCAGGGCCAATTACGCCTTTCACTTTTCCATCTACCGGGCCGCGGGCTCGGAAAACATGCTCAGCATCATCGAGAACCTGTGGCTGCAGATCAGCCCCTATTTCAACATGCTGCACGATTCCGGAAACTATTCGACCGCCAACCAGCACCATCAGGAGATGTTTGCAGCGCTGCGAGACCGCGACGCGGAGGCGGTCCGGGCTGCGGTTCGCGCTGACATCGACGCGGCTTTCACTGTCCTGATCAAACTGCTGAAATAGTCGCAGGTCGCCAAGCCCGACATGGCAGGACGGTGATGCTCACCACGAACCGAACCGCCGAGCATCAGCGGGCATTGCCGGCGCCTTGCTGCGGTGATTCATCCAGAGGAAACGATCCAGCGCTCACAGGGCCGAGTTGGTCAGGGGTAGCGCTTGCCAGAGCCTACAAGCTCATCCTTGAATGCTGGCGTTGCGGTGTGACCGTCGGCACGGGTGAAGGCATGCCCGAGCGGCTTGTCAACAAGAACGGGAGACGGCAGTGTTCTGACGTTATCAATGAGCCGCGTTTCGCCGAGCCAGGCCGCTGCAAACAGGCGTGCCGGCCGATCCAGGCTTGCTATCGGTTGCAGATCTGCCTCGCCACGGAGTTCCAGGTACTCGACCTCGCGATAGCCCGCGGACAGGATCGCTGCGCGCGCGTCGGCAAGCGTTGGCAGGACGGGAGAGCCGTTCGAGAGCCCCGCCGCCGTATCGAGTAGGACCGATGCTGCCTTGGGGCGACGGCGCGCTCTGCCGGCGAGAGCCGGACATTGCGCGATGACAAAGCGAGACCATCGGCTTCCCGGACTGTCGGACAGGGGACGACGGTGATCGGAATATCCAGGTCCCGGACCATGCGCCTGATAAGTTGAAGCTGCTGGAAGTCCTTCTCTCCGAAAAAGGCGAAATCAGCGCCGGTCTGCAGGAAGAGTTTTGCAACGACGGTCGCCACCCCATCGAAATGGCCGGGCCGGAACGCACCGCAAAGGCTTTTACTGACGCCGGACACGGACACGGTCGTGGCGAAGCCGTCAGGATACATCTCAGTCGCATCCGGAACATAAAGCAGGTGGGCGCCCAGCCGCGTGAGCTTTGCAGCGTCTTCGTCTTCCGCGCGGGGATAGGCGGCAAGATCCGCCGCACTGTTGAACTGCTTGGGATTGACGAACAGCGTCACGATCACGCGATCGGCCTTTTGAAGCGCAGAACGCACGAGACTCAAATGCCCTTCATGCAAGGCTCCCATCGTAGGCACCACGGCGATATTGGCACCAGAACGGCGCCATCCCGCCACAACGGTACGAAGCCCGGCAATGGTGCGGACGATCGGCACGCTCACGCGGTTTCTCCGGCCTGCGGCGCGTCGGCGAAGAGATGTTCGGCCGCCGGAAAGCGCCCTCCCCGCACATCAGCCGCATAAGCCGCAATGGCCGCTTCGGCCTCTGAGCCCAGTTCGGCATAGCGCTTGACGAATTTCGGACGAAAACCGGTGAACATGCCCAGAATATCGTCGACGACCAGAACCTGGCCGTCGCAGGCGGCGGAGGCGCCGATCCCGATGGTTGGAATCGTAACCTCCTCGGTTATTCTTCGTGCGAGCGGCTCGGCCACCTTTTCCAGCACAACGGAGAATGAGCCGGATTCGGCAACAGCAACAGCGTCCCGCAAAATCCTGTCGCCGTCTCTGCCCCTGCCCTGGACCTTGTAGCCGCCAAGCACATTGATCGCTTGCGGTGTCAGCCCGACATGGCTCATGACGGGGATGCCGCGGGCAATGAGAAAGCGGATCGTGTCAGCCATGCTCTCGCCGCCCTCCAGCTTGACCGCGGCGCATCCGGTCTCCGCCATCAGCCGGGCGGCGTTGCGAAAGGCCTGTTCGCAGCCCTCCTCATAGGAGCCGAACGGCATGTCGACGACCATCAGCGCCCGTTCAAGACCGCGGCGCACGGCCTTGCCGTGCATGATCATCATCTCCAGCGTAACTCCGAGGGTTGACGTCAGGCCATGAAGCACCATGCCGACGCTGTCGCCGACCAGGACCACGTCGCAATGCCTATCGGCGAGGCGCGCAACGGGCGTTGTATACGCTGTTAAGCAGACAATCGGCTTCTTGTGCTTTCGGACCGCAATGTCCGACGGCGTCAGCGCCTTTGTCTCAACCGCCACACTCATGGGCACATTCCCTCGGGTCAAGTTCCAGCGGTGACGGTTTTGCATAGTTCTGTGCAGGTGCGAAGGCCAAAACCGCACTGCATCAGAAAAGTTTGCGTCGCGAAGCAGGCTCTCCGCAAAGCAAATACAGAGGGCCAGCGTTCCTCTGCTTCGGTGATCCTGCGCGACAACCGTGTTGCTGATCGGCTGAGCAATCGGGCTCCGGCAGTTTTCAACTCGAACAGTTTAACTGCCGCACGGCGGTTCACGCCAGAAGCGACCTTGGTTGCAAGCCTACCAGAAATGCGTTGTGACGGAAGCATGCGCCCGCACTCCAGACACTACGATTTGAATCAAAATCGCTGGTTCGAATCAGTTCCGAAACAAGGTGCACGCTGGCGGTGTTGGCATCTTCCGCATATTAGCAATCCCTTGACTACCGTCAAAGCCGCTCCAGAATCAGGGGCATGGCTTGGGAAATTGCGGACATCAATATCGGCGATGAGGTGGCGATCACCGTGACGGTGCTGAAGCTCCTGGACGACGGAAGAGCTAGCGTCAGCATCCCCTCCTATGGTTTTCCGCATTCGATCCCTGCTCCTAAAAAGTCCAAACCAGGTGACGAGCTCCAGCTCACTGGCGAGGTCACGCGGGTCGACGAGGAAAATCGAAAGGTGACCGTGAAAGCTGGCGGGCTAATCACCGTCGATGCTGATACGATCATCGACTGGACGCCTGTCCGCCGCAAAAAGATGTCGCTCAGAGATGAGGCGGATTAGCGAACGCAGATCAAACCATCGATGCCGAAGACAAATCCGCAAGGCCTGGCCGCCCTTGCTCTGGTGCGCGTGGCATCGAGGAGACCTGCCCGGCCGGCGTGCTGCCGATCGAGGAGGCTGTCTTCCTGCTCTTATGGCCAAGAGCCCATGCATGAGGGTGAGGCGCTTGCCAGGGCTATCATTGAAACAGTTGAACGGCTAACTGCTTGCGGAAAGGCAATCGGCCCCAGGTGGCGCACTGTACGAAAATTACCAACTTCGTTAGCCGGGAACAAGCACTCTACATCAAACGTTTTTTTGCGCGAGAACTCTCCTCCGTTCTCCAGTCTGGCTGTAAAGGCCCGCTGCTCTGCACGGGCAGCGGGCCTGAGGGTTCGCACATGCCGCAGCGCCAGCGTACCAATCGCACCTGCCTTAGTCCTCATGATTTGGCTATTTGCCAGCGCGTTTTCGATCAGATTTGCGCAGACGAAGACCTCGACCCTTTAAGCCAACAGGGCAAAATCCTGGCGGAAACGGTAGTGGCGACTTTTCGAAATGCTCACACTGACGAGCGGGAACTGCTGAAGGCAGTCAGGTCTCATCGAGGAAATTGAGCGGCAAAATTTCACCCGACCGACAAGGTCGGGCTTGACCCATTCGGCCTTGTCCCCGGAGCAGGCCCGGGAGCTAACGAGGCCCTAACTGCCAACAAGATAGGCGTCACCGATTGCGGCGTCGCTGTGTTGACGGTCGTTTTGCGCCCTCATCATTCCGCTCTTGCATAGCAGTCCCAGTCTTCAGCCGCTGTTCCCGTAGTCTGGCCGTTTTTGCCTCCCGTGCCGTACGCTCAGTGCGGTCCTTGCTTTCCTGATGAGCAGCCATGCTTCACCTACGTTTTTTGCTGGTGCCCAAACCTTCGTCAAAACCCGCTGTTCCACTCCGGATCCTACCTCAGGGCTAACTACGCCTTTCATTTCTCCATCTATCGAGCCGCGGGCTCGGAAAACATGCTCAACATCATCGAGAACCTGTGGCTGCAGATCAGTCCCTATTTCAACATGCTGCACGATTCCGGAAACTATTCGACCGCCAACCAGCACCATCAGCAGATGTTTGCAGCGCTGCGAGACCGTAACGCGGAAGCGGTCCGCGCCGCGGTTCGCGCTGACATCGACGCGGCTTTCACAGTGCTGATCAAACTGCTGAAGTAACATTCAGGTCGCCGTAAGCGACATGCCGCCTCCATTGCTGATCAGACTTCCAGTTCTTTTTCCGCCCACTCCGCGAACTTTTCCAACTTGTCGAGCAAGCTCTCCGCTTCGGGTAATGATTTCGCCCTGATTCCGTATTGAGTTTCGTCCTTCTCATCGAGGATGCTCCGCAACCTGCTGGCCTGCGCTGCAGGAAGGCGATTTCCAAGCGCGTCGCGCATGGTTTTCACCACGGCCGCATGATCCGCGCGGTTGATCTTTCCTGCAAATCGGGCAGTGAGCGCATCGGCGTATGCTATTGCCGCATTCACGATCTGCGACATAGCCGGATTTCCGATGTCACCCGTTCCGGACATTGCCACCTCTAAACGGGCAGCCTTCAAATATGAGCGGGCGATGCGCAATCGCCCCTCGCCAAAGCCTGTCTCGACTGCTTTCGTCGCACCTCTTCTGGTCATGCCAACGCCTGCCGGCGAGTTTTTGTTGCGAGTTCGTCCGGGCGTGAACCCAAGACGAGCAGGGCATTGGCTTCGACCCCGCCCCACCACGGGTCTCGCGTGCTCGACAGCCTTGCCACATCCTCCGGAGTGAGTCCCACGACCGAGGGATTGAAGCCAAGCTTTTGACCTTGGGTCACCAGTGCCTCACGGATTTCTTGGAGCGCGCTATCTAGCTTTTCGGATGGCGTAACCACTGCGATGTCGAGATCGCTGTCTGGACGGTCCTCGCCCCTCGCTACGCTGCCGTAAATCCAGGCCGCGAGTACTTTCGGCCGAACTGCGGAGACCGCCTCAGTGATTACGGCGCGAATATTGGAATACCGAAGCGCCTCCTGCTCGAAGAGAGCTTCCAGTGATGTCGCCAGCGGATGGCGATCATTCAACCGGTAAAGACGAGCCCTGCCCGTTCCCTCCGAAGATACGATGCCAATCCCTTCCAAGGTTGCGAGAGCAGACCACACGCTTGCCCTTGCAAGCCCGCTACGAGTCGCAAGCAATGGAGAAGAAAGCAAGCCGCCGTGGCGCGACAATTCCCGGAGCAATCTTACGCTTGCTTCGGTGCCGAGCATAATGGTGAGTGGATAGCGCAAAGCGCTTTGAGCGGTCGAGCGTGCCATGCGCAAGTTCCTTCTGCTGTGGACTCATAGCACATCAAATCGTCGGATATCAAATCGGATGTTTTGTTTTCTATACGAACGTCCTGTTGTCTGAGTCCTGGGCGGTTGCTGCGCCACGTTTGCATCTGGACCTGATGCTGGCCGTCGGCCATCTGTTCAGAGGATATCGGCGGCTTGGGCAACCCGCTCCAAGTGTAGATAGTGTTCCGCGACCTGCACGGGCTCCTCAAAACGGTGGTCTTGCATGCGCACCTCCCGAGTCTCGAACACGACTCAATCCTCGGTCATGTGACAGGTTCCTGCCATGTCTGATCATATTCTGCCCGGTCAAAAGAAGCCCAAGCTAATCGTCGTAGTGGCGTTCGATCGTGGCGAGGACGGCGAACTGTTTCCCGCCTTTGGTCCCGCCGATCAGCAAAGCGAGGAACGCGCAATCCGCACCGGTCAGGCCCTCGCAGGGAAGCACGTTGGCGTAATCGCATGGAGCCGCGACGCCGACCCGGCTATTGGCGACTATGGCCCGCCGACCGTGCTATTCACCTGCGGTGACGTGCCGGATATGGAGTAAATTCAGCCCCGAGATTCCATTTCGCGGCGTTCGGAGAACTCCCCTTCACTGCCCTTCACTGGGTATTTTGTGAATCATTTATTGGGTAACGCCGCTCTTGGCGATGCGCTCTTCGAAACTCGGGGCCGGCCAGACGTGCTGAAGCACTGGCCAGCGTCCATCGCGGCGGCAGCTTCTGGGCTAAGCGGATGCCTTCTGTTACTTGCGGACGTTTGATGTGGCGCAAAGGATCAGCAGAAGCTAACATATCTTGTTCTTGGAGGCTGTCGTGCGTACGAAACGTTTCAGAAAGCCCGTCATCATTCAACCCGGCCGGATCGATCGCGACAGAGTTGTTGCGTCGGTATCCGACGCGGCCGAAGTTCTGCTGAAGGATTGGCCGAGGCCGGAGGGCAAGTCGCGGCGCGCCGCAATCGAAGCATGCCTTGCCGTAATCCGTGGAGAAAAACCACCAAGGATAGCACGCCAGGCGTTCATCGCTGCTGCCAAGGAGGCCAGGATATTGCTCGGGGAAGAAATTTAGGCTTACCCAGCACCCGTATGGCCATGCCCTTGAAGCACGGAGCGCTGCTGGATTCAGCGGCTTTGTTGCTTTGTGGCATCGAGCAGAGCTTGATGTAGCGATGTAGTGCGATTTTATCGACATGATTTGATTATCTGTCGAGGGCGACGATGTATCAGCTCGACTTGTCGATCGCACATTGATCGACCTCTCCTGCCCCCGCCAGGATACGAGGACGTGAAGACGCAAGCAGTGCTGAAGCTTGTGTTGTGGCGTGAGCGGCGCTTACTGAACTGCGAAGCCAGGCAGCTCATTCCCAGCCACGCCACCTGGACCATCTAGACCTGATGGCATGGCCCGAATTCGTGCACTGTCAGGCTTTGGCCTTGCGCTTTGCTGGTGCTTTCTTTGGCGGCGTTTTGGCAACCGCCCTGCGGCCGAGACCGGCAGCTTTGGCCAGCGCTGACCGCTGAGCCGCATAGCTTGGCGCTACCATAGGATAGTCCCGCGCCAAACCCCACTTGGCTCTGTACTCATCAGGTGTCATGCCAAGCAAGCCCAGGTGGCGCTTCATCGACTTGAACTTGCGCCCGTTCTCAAGGCTTATAATGTATTCGGGAAAGATCGACTTCTTAGGATTTGCCGCGGGCGTAAGTATTGGCGATGGTGCAGCGACCGGCTCATCCAGGCCAGACAACGCAGAATTAACACTGGCGATCAAATTCGGCAGATCCGCCACGGGCGTTGCGTTGCTCTGGACATAGGCTGCGACGATATCTGCTGTCATCCCTAGCAGATCAGCCCTTCTCTGCCCAATTGGTTCATCCATCAAAATTGTTCCCTTGTTGATCTCCGGCGTTCCTATTTGGAAAATTCGGCCTGCGCAATTGCAAACAACGATTATTTGACGCTAGATTACTCCAAGGCCGACTTTGCTGGTCATCTTCTGCGACATGCGTGTTTGCGGCCGATTTCCGTTCAGGTGTAGCACCCTCATTCACCCGAATGCGATCAGCAGATCGTTGGCATTATCTGGTCGCCGGCCTTGATCTGGACTTCGGCGATGGTGCTGTCGCGCTCGGCATGCAGCGCCGTTCCATCTCACCGCTTCGATCGAAAGCAGCAGATCGCCGGCCTTCACCGCCTGGACGGCAGCGACCGAGAGCGCCGAGAGACGCCAGGCCTCGGCGCGCGGACACGCGAACACAGCCCAGGATGGCAACGTGCATTCGGGAGATGTCAGGCGTTCAAGATTTTCGCTTCCTTGGCGGCGCTGAGAAATGCCACGCGGGCAATCTCCGGGGCCCTATCCCAGCCGAGCATGCAGGCCATGGGTGCCTGGATCCGGCGACCAGTTTCTCCAATGGGCCAATCATAACGCATCAGGTCAGGCCGGCGTTTAAGCGTTCGACTCTACCTTCACCGCGAAAAAGTACCTGTCGATACAAGCGATCCAGCCGTCGTCTTGCGGTCATGGAGCAAAATTCAAAATGCACTGTTAGGTGTAAGATTAGGAGCGACCTATGCACCCCAGCTTCACCTGGAACGATATGGCTCGCGGCACTCCAACTACGCCGGGCGAGGAAGGGCTAGCTCCGGCGTTGGCCCGCAACATTGACGCTCTCGTCGAGCGTGGAAGGCGAGAGGCGAAAGCAGCTTCTCTTGAGGAAAGGCCGCCGCCGCAATGGCCGTAGGGGAGCGTCTGGGCATTTTAGGATCTGATGGGAAAGGTCATCGCAGCGGGTTGGAGCGTTGGAGCTCGCGAAGCGATAGAGCACCTCCCGGCTGATAAGCGGGCGAGGGACGAGAACGCCGCACTCGACGCATCTCTCGTGATTGCGCGAACTTTGGCCGCGAGGGCACCGCAACGAAGACTCCGAAGCCGCTGTTCGTCCTGACCGGGGTGGGTGCTGCCGCGGAGTTCTCGAAGGAAAATCGTCCCTCGATCGGCATTCTGACTTTGAATACCGACACGGAAGAGCTGAAGTTCGCTATGAACATCGAAGGAGCCGAGGCGATCATCAGATCATCAACGCTATGAACGCATTCCTTCAGGCAGCGGCCGAGCACGCCGTGAAACACTAGGAGGGCCACCGCCGGTCGGTGGCCACCACCCAGGGTGGTTTTGATCCCAACGAGACGAGGCGCTTTTTAAGACACTGCGGCTCTGTCTGGCGAGCGCCCACGAGGCTTTGAAGCGTGAGGTCGACCGACGGCATGGGGTGTATGAAGCACCCGACGCCTTCACCCCCTACCTCTGAAAATGCCCCAACTCGTTCTCATTCAGATAGTCCACCGTCATCACCCGCGCGCGAATGCCGCCGGGGGAACCGACGAACTTCACCGATGACAGCGAGCCGGTCGGCGCGTTCTCTCCGCGGGGCGTGAGGGCGTAGGTGTCGCCGTCCCAGTGCTCGAGCGTGAACTGCATGGGCTTGGGGCCGAGTTCGAGCATCAGCTTGTCGCCATCGGCCCGCACGGTGGCGGTGTCGAAATAGTTGCTCGTATATTGGCCCTCGTAGAAGGATGGACTGCGCGCCTTGGCGGGGTTCGTCGGCTTGACCTTGCCGGCGAGGTCGCCCACCGGCTTGTAGTAGCCCATGAACCGCGGCTTCATGTAGGGATACCAGTCGCGGGTGATCTGGCCATATTGCACGATGTCCATGAAGCTGGCGGCGACCGCCTCGGCGGCGCCGACGGGGGAGCCGTTGGTGAGCACGACGATGCCGACGTCGGCCGAGGGCAAGATCTGGAAGGTGGTGCCGGCGCCGAGCAGGAAGCCGCCGGAATGGCCCATGGTGGTGCGCCCATTGGCGTTCACCCCCACATTGAAGCCATAGCCATAGGAGCTGGCCCGCGTATCGGGCGTCTCGCCGCGGTAGGTCACGCTCTGCGGTGTGATGGCGGGCTGCAGGATCTTCGGGTCGATCATGGGCTGGCCGTTATAGGTGCCGTCGCCAAGCAGCAGGATCATCCACTTGGCAAGATCCTGGACGCTGGAGGAGACGCCGCCCGCCGGCGCCTGCTGGTCGGGATCGCGGTCATAGAGCGGCTCGAACACATTCTCCGCCACGCGCGCATGCAGCAGGGCGCGGTTCTTGCCGGCGGCCATGAAGTCCTCGTGCCGATAGCTGCTCGAGCGCATACCGAGCGGATCGAACAACAGGCTCTTGGCCAGCGGCTCCCAAGGCTGTTTCTCGGCGTGGGCCACTGCCTCGGCGCCGATCGTCGTGCCGAAATTGGCGTAGTGATAGGAGATGCGGAAGGGATCGAGCGGCACCATCCACAGGCCGCCGACGATCTGCTTGCGCTGGAAGCCGAGATCCTCGAGCTCATCGCCAGCCGCCATTGGCAGGCCCGAGCGATGGGCGAAGAAATCGCCGATGGTGGCGTTGCCCGAGACATAGTCGAGATTGAGGCGGAAGCCGTCCCAGACCTTGCCGACCGCGGTATCCCAGTCGAAGCTGTGGTCCTTCGTCATGGCGATGGCGGCCACCGTGGCCGAGATCGATTTCGACACCGAGGCGACCTGGAAAATGGTAGTGCTGCTGACCCTAGAAGTGTCGTCCCGGTTGTCGCGAAGGCCATAGCCTTCGTCAAAGATCATTTTGCCGCCCTGCACCACCGCCACGGCGAAGCCGGGAACGTCGGATGCTTCCTTGACTTTCTTGACGATGTCCGACAGGGCGGCCACAGCCTTCTCGACACCGCCGGGATACAGCTGCACAGCATCCTGCGGCGGCGATGGCCCAAGCTCCGGCACGTAGGACTGCGCGGCTGCCATGGCGGGGAGCATGGTAACGAGGGAAAGCACCATGAGAGCAGCGGCCTTCTTCATTGCATGTCCTCAAACTTGCACGGCAGATGATCGGATCATACGCGGCAAGATGAAAGATGGTTACAGTTATTTCTACTGACATGTTTAAGTCCAAAGATCAGACAGCGACCGCGGCTGCACGCATGTGATTGCGGGACCTGGTGAAGTATCCGCGTTACCTACGCGGGCGGCAATTGGATGGGACTGCGCGGGAGAACGTCACGTTCCAAGGCCGGGCGGCAAATGGCATCTAATCAGGAGTTGTTCGCCAACGGGCTGGCGGCCAACCAGAAAGTCATGGAAGCCAATTATATGGCCCATCGCGAGGCCCTACGGCCAGCTGCATGGGGTCCGATGGCCGAGGGGCCGGGACGCTTCGTCTTCACCGATCTTGCCTGCGGCACGGGGCCCGTTTGCTGTCCGTCCGGTTATTGCCGCGGGACCAGTTAAAGCCGCCATTCGGCTCACGACCTCTTCTCGGAAATACGTGGCAAGTTCACATCCCGCGGAAGCCGACATTGAACTGCCTCTCCCGTTTACACGTTTGACAAATGTTGCGAATGGAGGGAGTTGCATGTTTGAAGGTTTCTCGCTGGAGCAGATCAAACTTCTGGATGCGACGCTCAGAGTGCGGGTTGGTGGAAGGGGCCCACCGCTTCTGATGCTGCACGGTCATCCTCGCACCCATGCCACTTGGCATCGCGTGGCGCCGATTTTGGCTGAGGAATACACCGTAATTTGCCTGATCTTCGCGGTTTCGGCCAAGCCCTTTGACATGCCTGACCATTCGGGCTCGTCTAAAAGGTCCAATGCCCGCGATTGCTTAGCCCTTATGTACTATCTGGGCTTCGATCTCTTCGGACTTGCGGGTCAGGACCGTGGGGCGTACACCGCATTTCGGACAGCAATGGATCATCCGGCATCCGTCAGCCGGCAAGCCATTCCGATCGGCATGCGCTGGCGCGATGTGACGCTCGGTTCGCATCGGCTTGGTGGCATTGGTTCTTCTTCGCTCAGCCTGAAAAGCCGGAGCAGGCTATCCTTGCCAATCCAGACGCATGGTACGGCGGTGATCCCGCGGAGATGGGCGCGGAGGCTTACGCTGATTTCTCGCCTCGATCCACGATCCGGCGACGGTCCACGGCGTGATCGAGGACTACAGGGCCGGGTTAGGCATAGACCGACAACATGACGAGGACGACCGAGCCGCAGGCCACGAGCCGGTCTCGGAATCCACCTCGATATGGCAGATATGGGTGGCGAAGGAGACGCCGGCGCCGTGGGCGACGAGCTCACTGTGGCCGGCGATCGGTCCGCCGGTCTTCCCCGACGCGGCGTCCTCCAGCGACAGCGGCGAAAGGCCGTGCGTCGCGCCCCTGGCGATCGCGTGGCCCTTTTCCCAGGCCAGGTCGTCGACCGGGATGTCTGCGTGGCGCGGTCCCGCAGGATCTTGATGGCGCTGCGGGCGGCGGAGATCGCCGCCATCGAAGACGAGAAGGCGCCGCGGCTGCCGTCCGTCATATCGTTGTAGCCGAGGCTGGAGGTATCGGCGACCACCGCCTTGACCTGCTCATAGGGGATACCGAGTTCCTCCGCCGCCACCAGCGAAATCGAGGCGCGAGCCGCCGATGTTGCGGGCGACATTGATCAGCGCTGACGCCTGATTGGTCTTTGCGCAGGGAGACCGACGTAAGCCGCGGTCGAAATAGGGATGATCAGGAACGCAGTCCGATCATCAGGAAGACGCGCCCAAAAGGCAAAAAGTAGTAGCTGGCGTCGGGGTGAGCGACGTCATATGCCATAGGGCGAA
The DNA here is from genome assembly GCF_040318135.1 of Mesorhizobium sp. M1295. NCBI lineage: Bacteria > Pseudomonadati > Pseudomonadota > Alphaproteobacteria > Hyphomicrobiales > Phyllobacteriaceae > Mesorhizobium > Mesorhizobium sp. M1295. Next base: position 8,188 of record NZ_JAMYLU010000023.1, on the reverse strand, counting down.
CGTAGCCACCCACATACCCGCAGCATGGCGATGCCGCCCGGCATTATCGAGAGGCCCGACAGCGTCCCCTGTGTAGGCCAATGCCGTTTGTTGCAGCTGTGGCATGATCTGCGTTGTGCTGAACATGACGGCGCCGACTGCCATCATAACCAAGAAACATGCACCAAATTGGCGAGTGAACAGCAGGCGTATGTCGACGGTCGGATCGCCGCGGCCAATATCCCAGAAATGACTGCAAACGTCGTGATGAAGCTCGACACGAACCAGCCGTTGCGTTGGCCTTGGTCAAGGAGGATTACCGCTCTGCAATTCCAGTCGTCTTACTATCACGGCGGCTCGCCCGAGCTCATCAACGACGCGGTCCGGTTTGGTTGGAGTCACGGGAACAAACATCGCACGTGGGAGTTGGGGCGGTCTGTTCGTATTGAGACTTTCATAATCTTGGGAGGGGATATGTCACGTGTCTTCAACCTTGGCTTGCCGGCGCTGCTTGGCGCCGCCGCGGTCACGCTTACCGCTGCTTCCGATCCGCTGCCGCCAGATCTGACCTATCGTCCATTGCCAAGCCTGCCCTTTTCTGCGGTGAAGGAGAATGACGAAGCGCAAAAACCCGCCGTGATCGAGCGGCAGCGCAAGTTGCTCGAAAGCCGTTACAACCTGGCGGACCGGCCGATGCGGGGCGTCACGATGTCGGGCGGCCGGAAAGTGGTGCAGGAGGGCGTCAGGGTCAAACTCCCGGCAGGCGAGACCTGGGACAGCCTGGCCGCCAAGACTCCCCAAGAAATCCGCGACCGTGGTTTGTTGCCGAACGGCTTCCTGCCGCTGCCGCACGTCAAGCAGGCGACCGGAGGCCAGGTCTTTCCGGAAAACCAGATCAGAGAGATCGGCGCCGATGAAGGGCGCGATCTGCGGCGCTTCGACGTCGATTTCGACCTGCCCGACTATCTTACGCCGGAATTTCCACCTCCGATATTCCTCACCACGCATCCCGAACTGGGGGATGTGTCGCGCGGTGATCTGCTGACGATCCGCAACTTCTACGAATATATGAACGGCATCATCACACCCGTACAAATGGAAGGACTGCGTCTGCTGCTGACGCCCTTCCCGCAGGAGGAATTCAATCAGACCGAGGACAGAAAGGTCGCGATGCAAAGCATGGGTGTGGCATGCCTCGACTGCCATGCGAATTTCCATACCAACGCAGCCTTTCACCTGACGCCGGACGTCCGGCCACAAGCCGAGCGCTTTCGGCTCGACACAACCAGCCTACGCGGCCTGTTCAATCAGCAGATTCATGGCTCCAAGCGCTCGCTGCGCTCAGTCGAGGACTTCACGGAATTCGAGCAGCGCACCGCCTACTTCAACGGCGATCACGTGAGCGCCACCCGCAAAGGGGTGAATCTGCCCGACCGCACGAACCAGGTGGCGATGATGGCGCAGATGCAGAATATCATCGATTTTCCGCCGGCGCCGAAGCTCGACCCGTTCGGGCGGCTTGACCCGGCCACCGCAAGTGCGCAGGAACTCAAGGGCGAGCAGGTGTTCATGGGCAAGGGCCGCTGCGCCGAGTGTCATGTTCCAGGGTTGTCATTCATGGACAACAACATGCACGACCTGAAGCTCGAGCGGTTCTACAAGATCGGCGAGACCTTCAACGACCAGGTCGCCATACCGGATGGGCCGATAAAGACCTTCACACTGCGCGGGATCAAGGATTCTCCGCCCTATCTGCATGACGGCCGCCTAATGACGCTTGGCGATACCGTTGAGTTCTTCAACTTGGTGCTCGGAACGAAGCTTGACCAGCCGGAAAAGGATTCACTCGTGGCTTACCTGCTCACTCTCTGAACGAGCGAAAGAGCCGCTGCCGGGGGCCCGCCTTCGGCGCGGAATGGAGGACACTCATGCGTGCTGCCGCAATCACCTTCGCCGTGGGGCTGTCGCCTTGTTGTGCGTTGGCGCAGATCGGCAATCCGGCCGGCCTTGCTCCCGACACGAGGATGGAGAAGCCCGGAGTTCCAGCGCCGAACCAGACGAATTATCAGGATCGGCTTTTCGCCCAGCTGGTCACGGCTGGCGGCAGGGCCGAGGTGGAACTGGGTCGGCTCGCGGCCGAAAAGACAAGCCATGATGGGGTGAGCGCATTTGCAAATCGAATGGTCGAAGATCACGACGAGGCAAATAAACAGCTGAAATCCGTCGCGGACAAGAGCGAGATTCCGCTTCCCGAAGAGCTCGACCCTGATCATAAGAAAATCCGCGCTGATCTCGAAAAGCAGGACGGCGTCGCGTTCGATCTTGCTTATCTGGCTGCGCAGATCCTCGACCACCAGAAAACAGCGCAGCTTCTGGCTTGGGAGATTGGCTCCGGCGAAGATCCAGAGCTCCAGCACTTCGCCTCAGACAACCTACCAAAGGTGCTCGAGCACCTCGATATGGCGCGCACGCTGCACGCGGAACTGGCGGGACAAGCCTTGCTCGCAGCGGAAGCGCAAAAGAGCAAATAAACTGCCGGCCACATCTGCAACGTGAACAGTGCTTACGATTGCACGCGAGCCGCCAAACGCGTCAATCTTAGCTGTTGTGGCCATTCGGCGAGCTCCGCCTGTCAAACGGCCCTTTAATTGCGGGTGGTTGTCAATCCGGATCTCGCACTGCCAGCGCCGGGGTCATGGTCCTTTCCGAGGTCGAGTGCCTCATGATGATGTTCGGGTCGGGCGCCTCAACGTTTCCAACGAGATGCAGATGAACTGCTGTCAGCCGTTTGACCGAGGTCGCCGCAACCACCGTCCCGGCGGGGGACATCACGAGTTCCGCAAAGGGCCCGCGATTGGGATCGAGTGCGGATCTGTTACGCCATCTTTTCGCTGCCCCACTCGAAGCTGGTGCCGTCGACCCAAATGCAATGAAGCAGAACCGCGATCTTCCGTGCGACCGCCACCTTTGCCTTCTTCAAGCCGATCCGCCTCGACAGACGCATCCCCCAGGCTTTCAGCGTGGACCATTTCTTCGTCCGGTGCAGGAGGACACTGGCTGCTTCGTAGAGATAGGTTCGCAACAGTCGATCGCCCCAGCGTGAGACGCGGCCATTGATATCCGTTTCGCCGTCGTCTTCACGAGCGAGATGCCGGACTTGCCGATCGAGCTTCTCCTGTTCACAGCAGACCTGCTCGTGGACAGATAGAAGGGCCTGAACCAACGACCGAAGCGGATGCCCGTCAGCAACCAGCTCCCAAACCTTTCGCCGGAACTGTGACCCAATCGATCGACTGAACTGCAGCCCGTATTCCTGGACCGTGTCTGGTTTTCGAGATCGCGCCGGACCTCAACAAGTCTTGACCGTGCGACGAGCATGGATCTGGTGGCCTGACTCTCCGCGCTTTTGACCTTCACTTCCCGATACCAACCGACGTGAACCAGCTCGGCCAGGCCGCGGGCATCGTTCTCATCACTTTTGTTCATTCGAACTGAAAGTGCCGCCTTCGCATGCCGAGCATCAATGCAGACGACCGGCAATCCGACCCGCTTGAGCTCATGCCAGAGCCAGCTGGACATGGCCCGTCTCGAATCGGATGCGCTCGGCGTGAGGTGCCCGTTTGCGGAGCAACTCGGTCAGTGCTCCCGGATCGGACTTCACCTTCCCTTGGAAGATAGGCCTTCCAGCATCATCGTCGACGCAAACGCTGGTCTCTCGCTGCGACACATCCAATCCGACATATTGCTTCAGCCTTAGGATGGCTGGCGTATATTAGAAGCCTCTTGAAGAAGACACTGCCCGCACCAGAATCCATGGCATGGCTCGGGGAATAGGCATTGGTGACCAAGTGGCGATTACTGCCACGGTTCGAAGGCGGATAACAGAGGACCGCGTAAGCGTCTCTATCCCAGGTTACGACTTGCCACATTCCATGATCGACCACATCAAGGTGAACCGAGGCCAGCAAATTGACCTGAAAGGCGAGGTCACGCGCATCGACGAGGACACCGTGACGATCGACCTCGGGCCACTAGTCACGGTCGACCGTGACAAGCGAGAAATATCGGCCGCCAAAACGACCAAAGGCACTTGTCGATGCCCCGGATTAGAACCGACAACATCGCCACAGGCTATAAGGGCAGGCCGCATGACGGGCCGGTAGAGGACGAATCGAAGCACTTTATCTACTGCCCAGTCTGCGGCCAAACGTTCGACGCGCGCGATCTTGGACAGGTGTTCCACCACGCTGAGCCGCAGCACGAGCCGCTTCCGGTCGAGCAATAATCCACTAGTTGAGCTCCGGCGGCAAACCGACGTTGAGACCCTTCAGCGCCAGCGACGTACGTTGGATGAGAAAAGGGTGCTGCGTGCACCGCGCCTTCCCCGCGCGCCGATGTTCCACCTGGACCGCAAAAAGTCCCGCCGCACTGCCAGAACGGCGGGACCGATCAAACGCTTTGCACCAGGCGGGGGATGCGGGGGGGGTTGGGCTTGCCAAGTGAGCGCGGACCGTAACCAACCCTAAGCGCAACAGCGGCAACGCGTCCACCAACCGCCGGTTGGAGCGACAGGACGATTGAGCCGCCGGCAGGTCAGGTCATCCCGGGTCGCTATCGCTCGCAACCAGACGGTAGCGGAAATTGTTGCGGATGTGGTCGTTGAAATAGCGGCCCTTGGCGAACGCGGCCCGGAACGCGGCAAAGGTTTCCGGCGGTACCCCCTCAAACTCGTACCGTTTACCGCTGGCGACGAACCACACCGAGAGGGTCCTTCTATCCAGATCATATTCCATCTTGCGGATCGAAGTAGATGGCATGAGCACCACAGGCCGAGGCCCGCGCCCTTGCGGGGAGCGCGGGCCGATCGGGATACCGATCTGCAGCAATACCTGGAGGGGAGGGTTCGCTGCGTGCACCGAACTTTCGCGGCGGTCCCGTGTTCCCAATCGAGATACACAAAAAGGTAGCTGCACCTTTCGGCATCACGCGCACGTTGGATTTCTGAGAAAGCGCGAGCGTCAATACTAACAATGCGGCTGGTCTCGAAGAAGCCGCCCATGACATTGCCGCTCGGGCGTCAGCCAAATGGGATTAGTTGCGCAGCATACTCATCCGGCGTGGGAGGGACACATGCCGATCCACCGAAAAGCTGAAGAGGCAGGCGTCTTCAATCCATCCGAACTCGCGTTGCTGGGCCGCGTGTTCGATCGGCTCAAGTTCGAAGGTCAATCTGAACAGCGGCGCGAAGCGCTGGCGTCTCGTATCCTTGCAAACTACACCGCTGGAATTACACACGAGGAAGAACTTGTTTCAACGTCGAAACTACCGCTGGCGCGCTAGGGAGTTGGCTTGTGTGGCGGGCCAGATCCCGCCGCGAAGGTGCGCCTGGCTTTTTGGCGTTTGCGGGCGTGCGCTCGTCAATCTAGAAACGTTGAATGTACCACCGTCGGGCCTTTGCCCGCACCAGGACAGACCGACGGGAAGACGTATCGGCTTGTAAGCCCAGCGGCCCGCCCTTTTCCACGGCGTCGGCGGCGTCATCGTCGAGACCCACCGCGCGAACGCAGCAAGTTCTGACAGGCCGCAGGATCGGCATTTCCAAGGCCGCCGAGGCCGAATGGCGGTTCGGCTGCGCGGCTCGGAATATTTAAGTCGAAGGTTTTCATCCTGCGCATCGCGCCGCTGAGAACAACTTTCGATAGCGACTGATTGCTGCTGTTCGCCTGGAACCCCCGGGCCGCCTTCAACGTTGTTGGGCATGGCTGACGATCGCGCAAATCATCTGCTGGGCGTTGCAACCACCGCAAAGATCGGCAGCCATCCGATTCACCCCATGCTGATCCCTTTCCCGATCGCATTGCTCGTGTCGGTATTCCTGTCGGATTTAGTGTTCTGGTCGACCGGCAATGCATTCTGGGCCGAAGCATCCTTCTGGCTGCTCGGCTTTGCCCTGTTGATGAGCGCTGCCGCGGCGCTGGCCGGCTTTGCCGATTTTCTTGGAAATTCAAGGGTGCGGTCCATCAATGCCGCGTGGCACCATATGGTCGGCAACGTCGTGGCCGTGGTGCTGGCGCTGGCCAGCTTCATCCTGCGCCTAAGCGCCGGTGCCGCCGAGGGCGCCTTGCCCTGGGGCCTGGCGCTGTCGACGATTGTCGTTCTGCTGCTCCTTTATACCGGCTGGAAAGGCGGGACGCTTGTCTACGAACACAGGGTAGGCGTCCATCCCGAAGAGGGTGAGGACGTCAACTCCCGCCCGGAACTATCCCGATAGGGTTGACGAATGGCCGACCTGCCGGGAGCCGTCGTCGTGGTCACCGGCGTTGTTTCGTGTCTCTGGGATTCGTCAAATACCAGGGAGACACCATGAGTTTTGAGTTGCAGAGCCAAGGGCTGGCGCAAGGCTCAACGCAAGCCAGTTCTAAACCGTAGCCTGTGGGAGGAACTAGAAGCCCTCGTTGCCGGCCGCGATATCACCTGGGAACGGGTGCGTGGCCACAATGGCGATCCATTGAACGAGGAGGTCGACCGGTTAGCCAATGAAGCTGCTCGGTCGGCTAGGTTCTCATAAAATGCTCATTGCTGTCGGATTGGCGTTCGCGTCCATTGTTGCTTTAGCCAGGCTGCCCAAGTAAACATCGCTCCCCGGGCCGCATCGTGTCCCACTCAGTAAGTGACTGTGACGACGACAGTGTCGGTGTAAACACCGGCCGACGGCATGGCCTGCGGAGGCACCCGGCCATAAACGGTCAAGGCTGGGGTGTCCGGTGCCAGTTCCCGTCACCATGCTGCCAGCCATCGACGCATCACCCCAAGGCTGAGTTCGGGCAATGTCCTTGTAGAGCCCGTAAGTCACGGTTCCGCCCCCTTTGACATTTGCGGCTGCGGGGGTGAACCGGCGGTCGAGGCTGCCCAGTTCCGGCATTTCGGCGATCAGGCTGCGGGCAACGACAGGACCGACACCCGGCACGGAGGAAAGCAGCTTTTCGTTGACCCGCCAGACTGGGGACTTGCGGATATGATCGTCCATGCCCGCATCGAGGCTTGCCAGCTCAGGCCGAAGCGCGACGAGCAGCCGGTGGATGCTCTTTTGCGCCTGTTTCGCGATGACCGTGCGAGCACGGTTGTCCTCCGCCACAATCATCTGCACCATCTGACGCCGGCGGGCGACGAGCTCGGCCAGGGCCTCGGTTTCGGCGTCGCGCAATGGCCGCAATTGCGGCCTGGTCGCAGCGATGAAAGCGGCAATGACGGCAGCATCGATCGGGTCGGTCTTGGCCCGCTTGCCGAGTGCATTGGCATAGGCGCGCACCTGCGCCGGATTGACCACAACAATCGCCAGGCCGGCGCCTGCCAAGGCGGCGACCGCCAGTCTCTCGAAGCTGCCTGTCGGCTCCAATCCGACAACGGCCGGCGAAAGGGCTGCCAGCCGCCGAACCAGATCCTCCACCCCGGCGTGGTCATTCTCCACCGAGAACGCCTCGCCGGACGGCAAAACATGCACGTCGAGCCGATCCTTGGAAACGTCGATGCCAACAATGATTTCCATCCTGTCCCATCCTTGCCTAATCGGGCTTCGCTTGCGGCCCAGGCGACTGTTCGGGTTCGATGGAACGGCGGACGAAGACCCTTGCTCTCCCACGGCCTCGATCACCCAAAGATGCTCCGGTCTCCGGTCCGCCACCGCACCTGCCTTCATAGCACAGTCGGCAAAAAACGATACACGTTGGCCTCCTTGGCAGCCGCCTCAAAGGCTGACGACCTCTTGGGGGAAGACTCTGTCCTCGAACGCGTCCACGCAGGATTGGACCGCCTTGGTCCACTTCGGACCCTTTGTGTCCCACGCCATGAGTTCCTCGGCGGCTCCCTCGACGTGGCTGACCCCATTGCGAATGCCCGGACGTTTCGTTTTCACGTAGACCGGAGGGTTGAACGAGAGGGGAGCCATGAGGGGGAACTTAGAGCGACAAGAGCCCGCTGACCAACCCAGTTGTAGCCGCAGCCAAGGGAACGATGTAGGCCCTCGCGGGTTTAGAGGTTGCAGTGGTCCTTCTCGGATGTGCAGCCGCTGTGGCGGGGTCCGTCGCCTCCCCTTGCTGGCGGCGGGCTCCTTTCGCGAAGGCGGTGTAGTTGTGTGCGTCAAGTTCTGCAAAAATGGCGTGGCAGTAGCTGTGACGTCGGCGTGTCCGCCGCGCAGCCCCCGTGTTTAGCG
>NZ_JAMYLU010000022.1:0-101892 GCF_040318135.1 Mesorhizobium sp. M1295 | reverse complement strand
CCGCTAAACACGGGGGCTGCGCGGCGGACACGCCGACGTCACAGCTACTGCCACGCCATTTTTGCAGAACTTGACGCACACAACTAGCGAGGTTTCACAAACCACCCGGGTCGCCGAGACGGAGAGGGGGAATTGCGCTGACCATGTCATTGCGTGCGACCTTGTCCCGACATTAAAGACATTTCATTCTTGCGAAGGCCCTCGCTGCCAAAGACCCCTCTCCGGCCGCTTTGCGGCCACATCTCCCCCCGCTTGGCGGGGGCGAGGAAGCCAAACCTATTGCATATCGGCGTGGGTGCTCAATTCGGCCCTCTTCTCATCCGAGACGACGGCGAGGTCGAGGACCTTCTGCAATTCGGCAGCATGCCGGAACGACGGTTCGGCCTGGACGCCGTTGCGGACTGCATCGATGAAGCGCTGGTAGTTGGTGGGCACCGTTCCGGCGTCCAGAACTTGCCATTTAGCGTTCTCGACGTCTTCGCCGAGGAAGGCATGACCATGATGGTGGTGACGCACGGGATGGGCTTTGCCCGCAAGGTCGCCCAGCGCGTCGTGTTCATGGACGCCGGCGCCATCGTCGAGAGCGGCACCCCGGACGAGTTCTTCTCCAACCCGAAGACCGACCGCAGCCGCGCTTTCCTGAGCAAGATCCTGCGGCATTAGGAGGGCATTAGGACAAAGCGGACCTCAGACGATGCCGTGCTTTCTCAACAGCGCCTGCTCGTCGTCTGATATCCAGCCGAAAACCTTCGGCTCCGCGTCCAATTTCTGCACGAGGTAGTGGACGTCAAAATCTATCGCCACCTTCGATTGATCCCTGCGGGCATAGGTTGCCGTCCAGGCGACATGGGCCACGCAATGATGTTCGTCTATCGGCGAGAGCCTGAGGTTGCGTATCCGCATTTCCTTCGTACCTATCGTGCGATAGTGCGCATAGCCTTGCGCCATGACCTGCTTGAGTTGCCCATCGTTCTTTCCAGTCATGACCCCGGCGGGCGAAGCCGCTATGAAGTCCGAAGCATACAGCGATGCGACTTCATCCATGTCCATGTCGCCGCCGAGGGACTGGTTGAAAAAGCGCTCATATCTCTCGAATAGCTTCCTTACGCTGGTTTCCATCATTTCATCTCCAGGTGAGGCTATGTTGGGTGGGAGCAGGAAACGCTCCGCCGATCTCCGACATCCGCAATGGCCTCAGCCATGATGACTTCGTCCCGGGGGTGGAGCAAGGAGCGAAGCGACGCGGCGCAGACCCTGGGATGACGAATGCGTGGTGCGACCCGATTGTGCACGACTTCGATGCCACCCTTGTCGCCGCAGACGCAACAAGCGAAGCCCTGTTGCTCGGCCTTCGTGATGGCGAGCGCGCGGCTAGCGGCGCGCTCGACCCATTCGATTTGGGCGATCGGAGCTATAGCCGCGCCCCTAGTCAAGCACGACCACGGCCTCCACCTCGAAGAGCATCGGGTCGATTGCAAGCTTGGGAACGGGAATTAGAGTCTGCGCCGGCAGCGCCTCGCCGAACATCTCCTTGACGTTCCTGGTCAAGACCCCAAGCTTGGACATATCGTGATCGACCACAAAGACCGTGAGCTTGGCGACCTGATCCGGCCTGGCACCGAGCGCATCGAGGGCGGTGCGCAAATTTGCGTAGGCCTGCGCAACCTGGACAGCGAAGTCGGGCGACAAGGCTCCCGTGCTGTCCTGGCCGCCCTGTCCGGAGATGTAGGCCAGCCGGGCTCCGCGGGGCGTGATCACCGCCGTGCTGTAGCCATTCGGCGATGGGTCATAGAGGTTTTGTGGATTGACGATGGTCAGCTTGAGATCATTCGCTGTGGCAGTGGAAACGCCCATGGTCATCACGATTAACCCTCCGATAAGCAGGCGCTTGGCGCGTGGCATGATTTTTCTTGGCTCTGCCGACTGCGAGCAAGACACCCTCGCGGCCGGCATGATTGATATCGGCGATCGACTCGTACGCCGCACGAGCCAGTCGCATAGTACGTCGTACGAGTCAATCGTTCAGGATCGACATTCGTCGCGTTGCCGGTCAAAATCGACGGCCCGAACAGCGAGGAAGACGGATGGCAGCCAAACGTAGCGGCGCCCGGAGCACGCGATCTCAGCGGACAAGCGGGTCGCTCCAGCCCGTGCAGGAGCCGCGCAGTGAACCGCCTCTCTCGCGGGAACGTATCGTGGCGACCGCGGTAGAACTGCTGGACGCTCAAGGGGTCGACGGATTGACGATGCGTCGGCTGGCCGATCGCCTCGGCTCGGGCGTGATGAGCCTATATTGGCACGTCGACAACAAAGAGGATGTCTTTGATCTGGCGCTCGATTCGGTGCTCGAATATGGCGGACCGCCGCAACTGGTTGAGCCTCGAGACTGGCGCGGAGAAGTCGTCCATATGCTCGAAGACTGGCGCGCCAGCATGCTGCGCCATCCTTGGTCGGCATCGCTGTTGCCGCGCCGGGCGCTCGGCGCGAACATCCTCAGTCGCCTTGAACTGCTGAGCAAGACCTTGTCCAGGGCCGGTGTGGCGGACGCAGATTTGAACGTCGCGATATGGTCGCTGTGGAACTATGTGATGGGCGCCACCATCAGCCGGGCGAACTTCGACCTCTCGTACGACGGCAGAGCCGACACGCAGCAGCGCCTTACAGGGCTCAGCCAACGCTATCCGACGATCGAACGCTCTCGTCTGCTGTTGGATAACGATTGGGATGGTGCTTTCCGGAAAGGCCTCGGCTTCCTGCTCGATGGCCTCTCTCCAAGACAATGAACTCTGCTTTCAGAGTCGTGACTTCCTGCCGTGAATGGCCGAGATGCAAACTCGGTTTTGTTTTGACCCTGACCGCCCCCGCCCCGCCGCGAGGAACCCAGGCCTATTGCGCATCCGCGTGCGTGCTCAATTCAGCCCGCTTCTCATCCGAGACGACGGCGAGGTCGAGGACCTTCTGCAATTCGGCAGCATGCCGGAACGACGGTTCGGCCTGGACGCCGTTGCGCACTGCATCGACGAAGCGCTGGTAGTTGGTCTGCACCGTTCCGGCGTCCAGAACCTGCCATTTGGCGTTCTCGACATCTTCGCCGATGCAGGCTTTCAGCTCTGAGCCGGTCAGATTGTGCACGACTTCGATGCCGCCCTTGTCGCCGTAGATGCGCAGGCGGAGTTCGTTCAAATGGCCGGTTGCCCAGCGGCTGGCATGGACGACGCCGAAAGCGCCATTGCTGAAATCCAGCGACATGGTGAAACTGTCATTGGCGTCGAGCCCGTACTCGCCGATCCGGTTGCCGGGCGCCTTGTCGAAGGATCTCAGCCGGCAGAACACATGGTCGATGTCGAGCGCCGCGCCATAGCTGGCGAAATCGAGGATATGGATGCCGACGTCGCCCAGCACGCCATTGGAGCCGTGGCCGCGCGACAGCCGCCACAACCATTTCGGATCGGTGCGCCAGTCGCCCCAGAACTTGGACACCAGCCAGCTCTGCAGATAGGACGCCTCGACATGCCTGACCGTGCCGATCTCGCCGGCCAGCACCATGGCGCGCGCTCTCTGCAGCGGCGCGACGTTGCGATAGGTCAGGTTGACCATGTTGATGATGCCGGCCCGCTCGGCGGCATTGGCCATCTCACTGGCCTTCTCGAAATTTTCGGCCAGCGGTTTCTCGCACAGCACCGGCTTGCCTGCCGCGATCAGCATCATGGTGGTCGGATGGTGGATGCGATCCGGCGTCACGTTCGCCACCGCGTCGAACTTGCCCCATGCCAGCGCCTCGTCCAACGACGCGAACCGGTTGGGGATACCGTAGATGTCCGAAAACTTGTCGACACGCGTACGGTCGAGATCGACGGCGCCGATCAGTTCGACGCCCTCGATCTTGCCGAACTGCCTGGCGTGCTCCTCCGCCATCCAACCGGTGCCGAGTATCAAGAGGCGCATGATTCTTATCCTTAGGACAGGGCTTTATCTTCTTGTTCGACCATGGATTTGTGGTCTAGCGAAAGCCGGCTTCGCCGGCGGAATGAAGTTTTCCGCCGCGCTCGACGATCGGCTCGAGCGCCTTTTCCGCCGGCACGTTCGGCGCATCGAGGATGGCCGGATTGGAGCCGAGCGGGTTGTGCGCCCATTTCACCGCATTGCGCAGCACCTTGTGGACGTTGGCATCGTGATAGGTCGGATAGGTCTCGTGGCCGGGCCTGAAATAGAAGATGTTGCCGGCGCCGCGGCGATAGGTCAGCCCCGACCGGAACACTTCGCCGCCCTGGAACCACGAGATGAACACGGTCTCGAGCGGCTCCGGCACGGCGAACTGCTCGCCATACATCTCCTCGTTCTCGAGCTCGAAATACTCGCCGATCCCGGCTGCGATCGGGTGGTTGGGGCTGGTCACCCAAAGCCGCTCGCGCTCGCCCGCCTCGCGCCATTTCAGCGTACAGGGCGTGCCCATCAGCTTCTTGAAAATCTTCGAGAAATGGCCGGAATGGAGAACGATCAGCCCCATGCCCTCCCAGACACGGCGCGCCACGCGCTCGACCACTTCGTCGGCGACGGCGCCATGGTCCTTGTGCCCCCACCACAGCAAGACATCGGTCTCGGCCAGACGGTCGGCCGGCAGCCCATGCTCCGGCTGCTCCAGGGTTGCCCACGACACCGAAATCTCGGGGTCGAGCTTCAGCGCATTGGCAATCGTCGCGTGCATGCCCTCGGGATAGATGCCGGCGACCACCTCATTGGTTCGCTCATGGATATTCTCGCCCCAAACGACAGCGCGTATTGTCATGATGTCCTCTTGATTGTTTGAAGCTGGAGCCGCCCGACCGGTCAGTCATAATATCCCCGGCCGGGAATGAAAACCGTTTCGCGGCCGGCTGCTGACAATCTGTTGGAAATCGGGCGGGAAAGTCCACGCGGCAAAACCAGCGATGCCGGCGCTGTTCCCGCCGACATCTCACATGTTTGCGCTGCCTGCGAATAACCTAAGCGCCGCGGCCCTCTTGGGCGACGCGTGTCAGCGGCTTCGACAGCCGCGGCACCACGACAAGGCGCTTGATCTTGCCTTTCTTGTAGGCGGCGAGGAAGCGGGCATAGTCCTTGAAGACGACGCAGCCATTGGATTCGGCGCGGCCGCCGCGCAGCATGTAGGTGTGGGCGAGCAGGCCGTCGCGGCCATATTTGTTGCTGCCGCTGGCAGGGGTGAGACGCAGTGCCTCGACGCCGTGGAAGCGCGATTCCCGCAGCGTCAGATTGTAGGTGTCGGGCGGCGTCGGACCGACATTCTTCTTGTGAACGTAGCGCGGCTGGTCGACCATCGAACCGTATCCCGAATGTGCCTCCAGCCGCGAGCCGTCGGGCATATAGACGGTCTTGGCCGAGATGTCGTAGACGGCCACGCCGCTGCCCATGCCAGGCGTGGTGAACAGGTTCCTGAAGGCCCCGCCGAGTCCGCCGGAAGGCATGTCGGGCTTGGCATAGGCCAGCATGTCGCCGCCCTGCGTCTTCGACCGTTTGCCCGGCTTGCCCGACACCGCCGGCACTGCCGCTTGTGACGAATTGCGAGGCGACAGGCTGCCGGGTTGCGTCTCGACCGGCGGGGCATCGGCCGTCTGGACCTTGCTCGCCCTGGATGCCTGGGTCTTCGATGCCTGGGCCTTGGATGCCTGGGGCGGCTCCGTTTTTGCTGCCTGATCCTTTGGCGTCCGGTCTTTCGGCGCCCGGTCTTTCGAGGCTTGAGTCTGGGGCGCCGGCTGATCGATGACCGCCCGCGGACGCAGCGTCGGCAGCGGAATGCTGTCGGGCATGTCGTCCTGCGGCGGCAGCGAGGCCAACTGGACCTCAGGTTCTTGCGGCTCTTGTGAAGCCGCGGGCTCGCTTGCCATGACGGCTGCCGGGAGCACGTCGATCATCTGCTCCGGCAACGTATTCGCCAGCGCCAGCGCCAGGCGCGACGAGCGTTCGATCTCCGCCACCGCCGGCCCGAAGCGCACCGATGGCGGGCCGTTCGGGTCGGGTATGCGTACCGGCTCGGCGAACCGGGCTTCGGCCGGCAGGCTGGCGAGCATGACGGGTGAGCCGGAGGAGGCACGGGCAAAGGCAGCGGCAAGCTTTTGCGGCGACAGCGCGGCTTTGGCCACCACGTCGTCGAAGCTGGATTGCCGCGATGCATCGGCGACAAGCGGCACGGTATTGCGCTTGAGACGCGCCGATTTTCCCTGGTGAACGAAGTTCGACGCCGACCGCAGGCAGTTGGCATCGCATCCGTGCTGCAGCAACTGGGCCGACAGCGCTGCGTTTGCCGCGGCCCATGTCGGGGCCTGCGCCTTTGCAAGGCTGCGGCGAGGATCGGCGAGCGCGATGGTGCGCGGCGCGAGCAGGCTTTGCGGGAGACCGTTGGAAGCGGCGGTGAGCGAGGTTCCCATCGAATAAAGGCCGGCCAAGGTCGCCACCGACCATAAAGCAATGGCTGCGCCGACGGCCGGAACCGCGACCCAGCGCAGGCCGGGCCTCATCGAAGTCAATCCAGTTGCAGGACTGTCACCCCGGGTTTTCGCACTTACAAACGCCATTCAACCACTCTCAATCGGCCGTTGCCGGCTAGCGGATTTCGCAGCCGTGACATTCACAGTTCGCCTGGTGCCCCCAGCACACTTCGCGTCTGTTGCCGATTGATTCAAAAGATGGACAAAGTTGGTTAACCAATCCCTCTACCGACCGCCGATTGGGCGACGGTCACACCGAAAAACGCCCTCCAAAACCTGCATAGTTGGCAAAACTGCCCTCCAATGATGAGTTTGCTGCCCGTTTTTGTCGGCCGAGTCAAGAAAGCGAAATGACTAGACCTTGCTGGGCGGAGTCGGCGACGGCTGCCAAAGTGAAGCCAGGCCGACCGGAATCGCGCCGCCGGCAGCCGCCGCCATCAAGCCCCGGCGGTCGGTCGAACTGGCGATTATCGACCTGCCACTTGTCGACCTGCCACTTGGGCGAATGAACGATTAACGTCTGGGAATTCAGGATAGCGGCAAGACGTTTACTGCTCAGCGCTGGAACGGAATATCCAGCACCTCAAGCAAATTCCAGGAAAAGTGTGAAACGGTTTTCCGCCCGGAAAACGATGAACCGTTCAGACCACAGCCATGATTATGTGAGCCTGGATTTTGGCAGCAACCTCGCCGCTGCCATGCCTGTCTGCAATCGCGGCTGCGGCGTAGTCGGTTGCAGCATCCAGTTTTCCCGCCTCCCTGGCCTCGATTTCGTTGCGAAGGAGAGTGCCCTGGCAATAAGCAACGGCCGGAAGGCGCGGCGAGGAGGCACGGCTTTGTTCGGCCCTCGTCTCGATCACCACACCGGAAAAACCTGCGTCCTCCAGTTCGCGACGGATCAGTGCCGTATCGTGGTAGCCATGCGGCGTGCGGGCCAGAAAGCGCGGCGGATCGTTCGGAAAAATCCTTGCGAGAGCATTCGTCACATCGTCGGCAAATACATTCTCCTCGATGCGATCCCATACGCTGAATAGGAAATGTCCGCCAGGCTTCAGAACTCGCCGGGCTTCGCGGTAGGCAGATGAGCGGTTGGGAAAGAACATCGCACCGAACTGACAACAAACGAGATCGAAGGTCGCATTTTCAAACGGCAGCGCCAGAGCATCGGCCTGACGCCATTCGATGCGATCATCGGGAGCTTGCCGCGAAGCGGCGTAGTCGAGCATCGGCTGGTTGAGGTCGGTTACGACATAGCTTGCACTGGGGGCCAGTTTTGGCGCCAATGCGCGGGTGACAACCCCGGTGCCCGCGGCGGTTTCCAGAACGGCCTTGGGCGACAAGGACGCGGCCCGTCGTGCAAGATCTGCGGCGAACGGCTCGAAAATCAACGGCACCATATAGCGGTCGTAGTTTTCCGGAATCGAGCCAGCGAACACCTTGTCCGTTTCCAACATTGCTATCCCCCGCCGTCCGTTTGATGGCTCGCCAGCATAGCATGGAATTGTTTGTTATTCGGTCGCATTCGACCGGGAGGCGGTTCGCTCATGGACCCTCCGAAACGGCGTTCTGCAGTTATCTGCAAATGGGCTAACATAGAGTGGCCATGCACATTGGTGCGTCGCCAACATAATGGGAGGACGCGATGAAAACCATAAATCGCAGGTCTGCAATTGCGCTCGGCGTGACGGCGGCCGCGGTAACGCCTTTGTTCACGCTGGCGGCAGCTGCAAAGGTCAAGAAATACGGCCCGAAGGAAGGCAAGGAAATAGCCCCGGCGTCAGGGTGGTCGAGGTCGGCACCGGCAATTCCGATATCCCCGCCTACAAGAGCATCTCAATTGTCGATGTGGTCTTTCAGCCGGGAGCAGCCGCTCCCGCAATGGTAATGGACAACGACATGGTATGCACCATTGCCGCCGGTGAATTCACGATCAAGAAAGCCGACAAGGAATTCAAGCTCAAGGAAGGTGACATGTATACCTGCTCCAAGGGTAAGACCGACGCGGCAGCCAACACCAGCAAGGTGGTCGGCATCCACCGCATCGCCGTCTTGATACCTGCCTAGCGCATGCCAACGAAAACCGGCCCGCGTCCTCGTCCGGGACGCAGGCCTTTTTGATGATGTTCGTGGCGGTTTCCTCTCTCGGTCCGCTTTGCAAGTGTGCTTTATATTAGAGATTACGCAAGTTTCTGGATGACTGCCGGCCGGTATGCGGCCTGCATTGGCGGATTGGCAATCCGGCAGCGCGCTGGGCGTTTGGCTTCACGAAACGGCTCGGTGCTCTTCCCGGGCAGCCTCCCAGACCTCGCGCGCCGCGTCTGCATTCAGTGCCGCAATTCCCAGCCCGACGATCAGATCCGGCCATGCCGAGCGCCATAGGAAGGCGGTCACCAGTCCGGCCAGTATGATCGCGATGTTGGCGACGGCGTCGTTGCGGGCCGAGAGGAATGCCGCCCTGGTAAGACTGCCGCTGTGGTGGCGGTAGCGCGCCAGCATGTAGGCGCATGACAGGTTGACCGCCAAGGCGCCCAACCCCGCCAGCGTCAGGGCCGTCGGCTGCGGCGGCACCGGCATGTTGAACTTTTCCCACGCGGTCCACAGCGTCGCCAGGCCCGGCACCAGCAGGATAAGCGCCAGCGCCATGCCGACCCGCGAGCGGGCACGCAGCGACCATCCCATGGCGAGCAGTATCAGGAGGTTGACCGAGGCATCTTCCAGGAAATCGACGCTGTCGGCGAACAGCGACACCGAGCCGATCGCCAGCGCCACCGCGAATTCAATGCCGAAATAACCGAGGTTCAGCAGCGCGACGACAAGCACCACCCGGCGAAGGCCGTCCGACGTAATGGCTTGCTGCATGGTCTGTCCCGATGTGATGGTGTTGATGTTATTGCTGGCCGCCCCGGCTCTCGATGGTCTCGATCTCGCAGGGGCTTGCAAAAACCGCTATTTGAGGCCAGCCTAGGCCGAACATGGCACGTCTGTCACCAAAACACCTCCTGACTATGCTGCTCGCGGTCCTCGTGACCGCCGGGTTCAGCCTGTCCGCCGCTCAGGCTGCCGTCATGTCGGCCAGGATGGCGATCGACAGCCGCATGACCATTGCCGCAGATGCCGGCACCACCGACGCCGACATGGCCAAGATGGCCGATGCCAAGGGCGGCGACTGCAGCGCTTGCCTCAAGAGCTCGGCCGACAACGACAAACCGATGCAATGTGCGGCGACCTGCGTCGCACCGGTTCTGGCGGTGCTGCCGGAAGCTCTCCCCGTGACGGGACTGCTGCGGGCCGAGCTGCCGCCGGCGCTTCCCGCCGCGTTCCTGCACGGGCGAAGTCTGTTGCCCGAGCCATTCCCTCCAAGACCCAGCGCTCTCGTCTGACGCCGTTTCTGCCGTTCCGCGGCTGATTGGCGGCGTTTGATCGTCCGGTTGCGCGTACTGCGCGGCGGACGCGGCAGCAATCCAATCGACGTCGCGATGTTCGCCGTCGGTTACCGCAGGGGTCACAAGGGTGAATTCCGTTTCAAGTCCGTTCATAACGCGCCGCAAATTCCTGCTTGCGGCGGCAAGCATTGCCGCCTCCGCGCCGATCCGCCCCGCACTGGCGCTGGCTATCGGCGAACACCGGATCAGGGTGGCGCCGGGCCAGGCACGGCTCACCGGCCCCGATGGTCCGCGCACTCCGGTATGGGCCTATGATGGCACGGTCCCCGGCCCGATACTGCGCTTGCGCCAGGGGCAGCCCGCTCGCATCATAGTCGAGAACGGACTGGACGAGGACACCACGGTTCACTGGCATGGCATCCGGCTGCCGAACGCCATGGATGGCGTGCCGGGATTGACCCAACCGCCGATCAGGCCGGGCGAAAATTTCGTGTACGAGTTCACCCCGCCCGATGCCGGCACCTTCTGGTACCATCCGCATGCCGACAGCCTCGTGCAGCTCGGCCGCGGGCTGGCCGGCGCACTCATCGTCGAGGAAGCCGAACCGGTCGCCGTCGACCGCGAGCTTCTATGGCTGCTGCAGGACTGGCGGCTCACCAAGGATGGGCAAATCGCTGCCGGCTTCGGCAACATGATGGATGCGGCGATGTCGGGCCGCGTCGGCAATGTCGTCACCGTCAACGGTGCACCGCCGGCCGACCTGACCGTGAAGGCCGGCGAGCGCGTCAGGTTGCGGCTGGCCAATGCGTCACTCGCTCGCATCATGGCTTTGCGTTTCGAAGACCACCGTCCGGTCATCGTCGCCATCGACGGCCAGCCCTGCGACCCGCATGAGCCGGAGGGCGGACGCTTGGTGCTTGCGCCCGCCATGCGCATCGATGTCGTGCTCGACATGCAGGGCGACCCGGGCAAGCGCTACGCGGTGATCGATGAGTTCTACGACGGCCTTGCCTACTCACTGACCGCGCTCGCCTATGACGCCGGAGCACCGCTGCGCGATCATCCTCTCGATGCGCCGCTTCGCTTGCCGGCCAATCCGTTGCCGGCCCCCGACCTGGCCAAGGCCGAACGGCATGAAATCGTCCTGCAGGGCGGCATGATGGGCGGAGGCAAGCTGGCCGGCGTCGGCGGCATGATGGGCATGGCGATGCCCGGCATGAACGGCGCCGCCGCCTGGGCAATCAACGGCATGTCGATGACCGGCGATGGCCATGCGGGCATGGCGCCGCAGTTCACGCTGGAACGCGGCGCCACCTGCCGTCTCACCATGCGCAACGAAACCGCCTGGTGGCACCCCATGCACGTTCACGGCTTCAGCCTGTCGGTGCTTTCGCGCAACGGCTCGCCGGTACCGCACCGGCAATGGCAGGACACGGTGCTGCTCGCCCCCAAGGACATGATCGAATGCGCCTTCGTTGCCGACAATCCCGGTGACTGGATGCTGCACTGCCATGTCGCCGATCACCAGATGGCCGGCCTGATGACAGTGTTCCGCGTGACCTGAAAGTTTTATCCAACCAAGGAGAACTGCAATGAAACTGACCTACCGCCTAGCCGCACTGTCCCTGTTGATCGCAACGCCGCTGCCTGCCTTCGCCGCAACGATCACCGCGGTCATGTACAAGAACCCGCAATGCAGCTGCTGCGAATCCTACGCCAACTATCTCGAGCACAACGGCTTCAAGGTCGACATCAAGCCGGTCAACAATCTCTCTCAGATCAGCAGCGATGCCGGCGTGCCGGCCGACCTCGAAGGCTGCCACACGCTGATGGTCGACGGCTATGTCGTCGATGGCCTGGTGCCGGTCGAGATCGTCAAGAAGCTTTTGACCGAACGCCCGGCCATCACCGGCATAACGCTGGCCGGCATGCCGACGGGCGCTCCAGGCATGGGTGGTGAGAAGCAAGGCCCCTTCGTCGTCTACGCCTTCACCAAGGACGGCAAGGCACCCACCGTCTACGCGACCGAGTGAGGCTATTGTGAGCAAACTGGCCATGGTCCTGATTGGCATGCTGCTGGCATTTTCGCTGCCGGTAGCAGCCGCCGAGCCGCCGCAGAACTTTGTCGTTCACGAGGCGCCCGCCCCCGTACCGGAAATCAGCTTCGAGGATGGCAATGGCAAGCCGAAAACGCTTGCGGATTTCCACGGCAAGGTCGTGCTGCTCAACATCTGGGCGACATGGTGCGCGCCCTGCCGCAAGGAGATGCCGACGCTCGATCGTCTGCAAGCCAAACTGGGCGGTCCGGATTTCGAGGTCGTCGCGCTGTCCATGGACCGTGCCGGTCCTGAGATTGTGAAGAAGTTCTTTGCCGAGATCGGCATCAAGCACCTCGCCCTCAACATCGATGCCTCGGGCAAGGCCATGTTCGCCATCGGCTCCGTCGGCCTTCCGGCAACCCTGCTGATCAATCGCGACGGCAAGGAGATCGGCCGGCTGATTGGGCCGGCCGAATGGGACGCGCCCGACATGGTCGACTTCATCGGCAGCCGCATCGCTGCCGAGTGAGAAAGGAACAGATATGTCCGGGTTGAAGGCTCGCTGCCTTGCGTCGGCTTTGAACGAGTGGAGGTGTTTGCTGCTGGGCGCCATTGCCATTGCGGCGCTGACCGTGGGCTTTTCGTATCGGGCGCAAGCCCACTCGCTCGACGAAATCGACACCATGCTTGAGGGCGACGAGAAATATTTCCAAACGATCGACAAGCCGGCGCCTGAATTCACGCTGCGCACCGCCAATGGGCGTGTCGTGCGAACGGCAGATCTGCGCGGCAAGGTGGTCGTCCTCCACTTCATCTACACATCGTGCCCGGATGTATGCCCCCTGCATGCCGAGAAGATCGCCGAGGTCCAGAAAATGGTGAACGGCACGCCGATGAGAGGCCAGGTCAGCTTTGTGACCATCACCACCGACCCTGCCAGGGACACGCCGGACGTGCTGCGCAGCTACGGGCAGACGCACGGGCTCGACCCCGTCAATTGGCTGTTCCTGACCACGACGGCGGATCAGCCGGAAGATGCGACCCGCAGACTGGCGGAGGCCTTCGGCCACAAGTTCACACTGACGGACGATGGTTATCAGATGCACGGCACCGTCACCCATGTGATCGACAAGGAGGGCCGCTGGCGGGCGAATTTCCATGGCCCGAATTTCGCTGCGGTCAATCTCGTCACCTTCGTCAATGCGCTCACCAACAATGTCGAGCGCCCGCACCATGAGCCGGAAACGGGATGGTGGGCGAAGATCAAGGGCATGTTCTGAGGCACCATTCACATGCCGGCGGTCCGGCGAAACAGAGGGAAGGAGAACCCTGTGATCCACAAGTCCAATTCATGGCGCGGAGCCATCGGCAAAATGGCCCGTGCCTTCGTCCTGGCCGGTGCGACGGCCTGGCTCGCGCTCGGTCTCCACGGTCAGACGATCGCCGCGGGCGAGATGTCCCAGGACCAGTTCGACCAGCGCATCCACGATTATATCCTCGCGCATCCCGAGGTCGTCATGGAGGCGCTGCAGAGCCTCGATGCCCGCCAGCGCGAGGCCGCGGCAAAAGAGGCGAAGGCTGCCCTGGCGGCCAAGGCCGACGATATCTTCCGGGACCCGGCGAGCCCGGTCGGCGGCAACGCCGAAGGCGACGTCATCATGGTCGAGTTCTTTGACTACAACTGCCCCTATTGCCGCCAGGTTGCGCCGATCCTGGCGCAAGCCGTGGCCGACGATCCGCAGCTCAAAATCGTCTACAAGGAATTCCCGATCCTCAGCACGGATTCCGTATTTGCTTCCAAGGCGGCTCTCGCCGCAATGCGCCAGGGCAAGTACATGGCATTCCACAAGGCCTTGTATGCGGTGAAGACGCGGGTGACCGAAGCGGTCGTGCTGAAGGTTGCTGCCGACGTCGGTCTCGATGTGGCTAAGCTGAAGACCGACATGCAGCGGCCCGATATCCAGGCGTCGATCGACCGGAATACGCAACTGGCACAGGCGCTGAAGATCAGTGGAACGCCAAGCTTCGTCGTTGGCGAGCAGATTTTCCCCGGCGCGACCGACCTCGCAACGATGAAGAAACTGATCGAGCAAGCGAGGAACAGCAAATGAGCCGGATATGCCATCCAACCCGACGGACGGTTGTTCTGGGCAGCGCCTTTGGCGTCGCTGCGGTCGTCGGCTTGCTCAAGGGGCCGGATTTGACGATCGCCGCGGAGGATTCCGATCTGGTGCGCCGCTTCAAATATCTCAGCCAGAACGGCAACAGCACGTGTTCGGCCAAGTTCACGGAGTCGATTGCGACCATGCCGGCGATGTCGCGGATCACGGGCTCGTGCTGCAGCCCAATGGAGACAAAGCGCTATGCCGAGCAGGTGAACGGTTTGGCCAGGTACCGCGAGATCGCGATGATCCCGAACGATCCGTACGATATTCCGGCCGGCATCGCACAGAAGATGATGCCCTACTACGATGTGAAACTCTCCGGCGACGAGCAGCAGGCCTATGACTATGCGATGGCCAATTCCAACGAGAAAGGCCCTTGCTGCTGCCAATGCTGGCGCTGGAAAGTGTATGGCGGATTGGCGAAGTTCCTGATCCGCGAGCAAGGTTTCACCGGCAAGCAGGTCGTCGACGTCTGGGATCTCTCGGACGGCTGCGGCGGAGGTATGTGAGACGGAAAGGACAGGACACTTCCGGTTGGCGGGACAAGGCGACAGGCGGCCGATCGGTTTCCTGGTCGTCTTGACCGAAGTCCCCGGCGAGCTAATTGCCTTCGCAGTCGCCGATGCTTACCGACGAAGGCGGGCCTTCACTGACCGTAAAGGTGATTGCAATGATGAATGGTCCAATGGATACGTGGATGATGGGCGGCATGGCACTCGTCTGGGTCCTGGTGTTCGTCGCCCTCTTGCTCGCGATTGCAGCCTTGGTCAAATACCTGCGAACCTGAAGCCGCGGACGCAGTCAGGTATACGACTATGCGATGACAAATTCCGGGGAGAAGGAGCCAGCTGCTGCCAACTGTGGCGGTGGCATGTAAGGCGACCAGGGCAGCACGACGCCGCGTCACTCGTCAGGCAAAGCCGGGAACCCGCTTGGTCTTGCCGCTCAGTTGCGCGCCCAGTGTCAGTGTCTGCGGGAAATTCCGGACGATCGCCGCCATCAAGGTGGCGCTGCCGGGGCGAAGGGCAATTCCGGCAAGGGCCGCGGCAGCGTAGACCCGTGTCGAAAACAGTCTTTTCCAGGCCGCCTCATAGCGCTTGGCGGCAGCCTCGCGCCCTGCTCGGCCACCTGGCGCGCATGCGAGTTCGCAAGCCAGCAGCCAGCCGGACTGCAGCGCCATCGAGATACCCTCGGCGATAACAGGATGAGACTCTCCGGCTGCATTGCCGACGCGGAAGATGTCCCCTTCGTAGCACGAGCGAATTCCCGGCCGGATCGGACCCGCGGCAAGCCACGGACCGTCGAGGAGAGCCGGCTCCAGAGCGTCCCTCACGCCCCGGCATGAGTCCATGAGGTGGCGGGAGACCGCATCGGCGGCCGGCACATGGCTCCGGTGTTTCGGGTCATGTTGTTTACGCAACCGCGCCAGCATATCGCGCCGAATGCAGCACGAGATCGACAACCGGCCATGATCGGCCGAGACCATGCCGCCATAGCCGCCGGGGAAGGCCAGCAGCGGCATCAAATCCGGCGCCAGCGACGACCCGGTGAAATGCGCCTTGAAGCCGAGCAGGTCCGACGGCCGGTTGGCCTTTGCGAGCTGGCTGGGCAATGGGCCGGGTTCCCACGAGCCGTGTGCGGCGACAATCACCGGGGCGCGCAACATCGCCGTTTCGTCCCCGGCTTGAATTCGTACCCTTTGCATCTCGCCGTCCCGGTCGATGGCGACGGCGCGGCAGGGCTGGAAGATTTCGACACCCGCCGATCGCGCCGTCTGCAAAAGCAGAGAGTCGAGAATGTCCCGGCCGAGTGCCCGGCCGAAGCCGTCTTTTGCAGGAGGCCCAGCTCCTGCACGTGGCATTGCCGCCTCGACGCAGGTTTCGCCGGAAAACAAACCGACGCGGCGGATTTCGGGGCCGGCATCGGTACGCCAGGCATCGCCGATCTCCAGCTGGTCGAGAAGCGCAAGATTGCTTGCCGAGATGTATTCGCCGCAGACCTTGCGGCGCGGAAATGCGGTCTTTTCCACAATTGCCACGGCCCATCCGCGCCGGGCCAGCGTGAGCGCGACGGACGTCCCCGCCGGGCCGGCACCGATGACGATCGCGTCATGAGTCGACAATCGCGTCATGAGTCGCTGCCGGCACTGGCGCCGACGAAGATGTGGGAGAAGAGGCCGGCGCGCCGCTCCTCGACCGGTTTGCCGTTGGCCGCAAGCCAGAGACCGGAAAGCTCGCTGCCGCGAAAGCCGGCACGCACGCTTTGCGCCGCATCGTTTCGTGTGACGTCATTGGCGCCGATTGCCGGGAGAAGACGGGTCGCGGCCAGCGCCAGTTTCGCCCGCAACGGCTCAGTCGCCAGCAGCAACGGGGCTTTCGGCCTGATCAGCGAAAACAGACGCACGAGCTGCGCATCGTCGAGATGATGCAGGAACAGATTGACCGTGACGGCGTCGAACCGTGCGCCCTCGATCTTTCCTGCCCAGTCGAAGACATCGGCGGTGATCCCTTCAGCCTTCCATCCCAGCCTGTCAAAATCGCCGCGCAATTGCGCGGTGACGAGGCTGACGCGGTCGAGCATCATCAGTTCGACCCCAGGCCAATGCCTGGCCATGCGCCGCGCCACCGCCAGCATGAAGGAGCCATCGCCGGCGCCGATCTCCAGAATGCGGCGTGGCGGCTTTGGCACAAACCTCCTGAGCAACGACGTCATGATCGGCACCTGAAACATCAGCATATTGATGCGCCGAAGGTCGCGGCGCGCGGTCAGCGCTCGCGGATCGTCGGCCGCAAGGCCGTCAAGGATTTCCGGCGCAAGCTGCCGATGCTCCAGGCCGCTCATGACACCGTTCGAAAGAGCATGGTTTCGGCCGTCAGCCCGGGTCCGAACGACATGCCGCAGCCGAGCAGGCCGGCAGGCGCCTTCAGCATCTCTTTCATCACGAACATGACGGTCGCCGACGACATGTTCCCGTATTGGCGCAACACCGCGCGCGATGGTTCCAGCGCGGTGGGCTCCAGTTCCAGAGCCCTTTCGACGGCATCGAGCACCGAACGCCCACCCGGGTGCACGGCCCAAAGGTCGATCGCCTCGGTCGGCCGGCCACCGAGGATGGCGGCCTGGTTGCTCCGCAACGCTTCATGAATCGCTGCCGGCACTTGGCCGGAAAGAACCATTTCGAATCCGTGGTCGCGAATATTCCAGCGCATCAGATCCCGCCGCTCCCTCGCCACCAGACAGTGAAAGCTATCGAGCTCGATGCCGAGCGGCTCGGAAGTGATGAGCGCAGCCGCACAGCCGTCTCCCCAGAGGCAGAACGACAGCAGTTTTTCCAGTTCGGTGGTTTGACGCAGGTGCATCGTGCAGAGCTCGATATTGACCAGCAGGACCTTGGCCTGCGGGTCGGAGCGGACGATGTGACGCGCCAGCTTGAGGCCGTTGATCGCCGCGTAGCAACCCATGAAACCGATCATCGTGCGTTCGACCCCGTTCGGCAGCCCGCAACGCGCAACCAGCTCGAGATCGATGCCCGGCGCCGAAAAACCGGTGCAGGTAGTGACGATAAGATGGGTGATGCGGGAAGCGTCGCCGCCAAGTTGCAATCCGTCGATGCCCTTTTGCGCCAGAACAGGTGCGGCATCGTCGAACATCGCCATTCTCATGGCCGTTCCGGGAAACGCGCCCCGAATGAAGGTCCCGGCCAGGTCGGCGGATGGTCCTTCGGGATCGGACGCCGGCGCAAAGCAGGAATAGCGGTGCTCGATGCCGGCAAGATCGGCCATGCGTTCGAAGATCCTCCGGCGATCGGCCGCGAGCATCGAGGCCGCGAAACGCAGGTAGAATTGATGAACCTCGTGCTCCGGCACCGCTGTCGCGATCCGGTTGATATAGGCCTTGACGGGCATGTTCTATCTCCTCGGCGTCTGCACGGCGTAACGTGCCGCCGGAGGGTCCTTGCTGATCGGTACCTGGTGCCGGGCGCCGAGTTTGAGCGCTGTTCGATAAACGTTTCCGAAAACTGATTTCTTCCCGAAGGTTCAGTATGCGCTGTTGGCAGGCAAACGGTTGGAGCCGGCGGGCGGTTGCGTCGGGCATCCAAAATCGCCACATCATGTTGACCTTCCATCTACTGGAAGGTCTATTTCCTCCGATAAAGGAGATTTCCGATATGAACATCGGCGTCGCATCCGAAAAATCCGGCCTACCGGCCAAGACGATCCGCTACTACGAGGACATCGGGCTCTTGCACCCGGCCCGGACAGACAATGGCTATCGCGATTACTCGACGGCCGATATTCACCGGCTGCGCTTCCTGCAGCGCTCGCGAAGCCTGGGGTTTTCGGTCGACGAATGCCGCCAGTTGCTCTCGCTGTACCAAGACAGGGAACGTGACAGCGCTGACGTGAAGGCGATCGCGAAAGCCAAGTTGGTGGAGATCGACAGGAAGATCGCCGAACTGGTCGGATTGCGCGGCTTGCTTCACCATCTGGTCAGTCACTGCCACGGCGACGAGCGGCCGGAGTGCCCGATCATCGACGAGTTGGCGGGACAAGGCGTGGCCCAGTGAGGCTCGCAGCCGCTCTAACAGTGCTGTCGCTTGCCTGCGTCTCTGTCGTGCTCGCTGCCGCCCATTCGAGCCGTGATGCGGTCATCGAGGCTCGCCAGGCCTCGATGAAGGAAATGGCTGCGGCGGCAAAGGCGATCGCCGGGATGTTCGACGGCAAGCGGGCGTATGACGCCGCGGCTTTCAAAGCGGCGGCCGAGGCCATCCGCGCCCGCACCGGCCCTTCCCTCATTGCCGAATTCCCCAGCGCGACATTGGGTGCGCCTTCAGGCGCCAAGCTGGATATCGACCCTGCCCGCGCGGAGTTCGAAGGGCTGGCTCGCCACATCGGGACGCTGGCCAGCGCCCTGGCCTCCGACGCCGAGCGGGTGCCGCCGCGCATTACCGACGACATGAGAATGGGTTCCGGCCCGGCGATGGGCGGTGGCAGCCTGCTTGGCAAGCGACCGGGGACGGCGGAAGCCGATCCCGCCAAATTGCCGGCGGAGCACCTCCTGCATCTCATCTTGCAGGATTGCTCGAGCTGCCACTCGAAGTTCCGGCAAAAGGTCGAGTGATGGCGTCAGCTCCGCAGCTGCTGATCCGCCATGAAATTGCGCCAGCCGCCGAAATGCGAAATCTCTTCTGCATCGGTAAGGCCGGCACTTTCAACGAGGAAGCCTTTCGGCGAAGTTCCGTCGTCGAGCAGAAGCGTCCCGATGCCGAGCGGCGGCGGGATCGCCGCGACGAAGCGACCGAAGGCTTGCGGCGACAGCCGCCAGACTTCGACCTCGATGGCTGTGCCCTTGCCATTGCAGGTGCGCTCGAGCCCCGGTCTCGACACCGACTGGCCGGCGAGTGCGTAAAGCCGGTAGAGCGGCGCCGTTCTCGCAGCCCGGGCGAAAATCGCGCCGAGCTGCTGCAACTGGCCGTTCAGCGCCATCCCCGATAGATGCGCGCCGACCACGGCCAGCTCGATCGTGCCTTCATCCACGTCCACGCGGATATCGCCACGCGGCGGCAGCGGCCAGCCGGTAGCGCCCAGCGCAAGGCCGCTTGCCGCATGGACATCGCGCGCAAGCGACGCCGTCAGATGGTCCTTGCCCGCCGCGGCAAGCAAGGTGACGCTCATCGGCAAACCGTCGCTGCGGGTTCCGGTCGGCACGGCGATGCCGCACATGTCGAGCAGATTGACGAAGTTGGTGTAGGTGCCGAGCCGGCTGTTGGTGACGATAGGGTCAGCCAACACCGCTTCGACTGTGTAATGCGTCGGCGCGGTCGGCACACAGAAAAGATCGACCGAGGCGATAACCGGCGCAAGCTTGGCCTTGTAGGCCTGCAAGGCATAGAGCCCGTTGAAGGCGTCCGCTGCGGAAAGTTTTCGCGCACCGCCGATGATCTGCCGCGTCACCGGATGCATGGCCGCCTCGTTGGCATCCATGAAGTCCCTGATCGCGGTGTAACGCTCGGCCACCCAGGCGCCCTCGTAAAGCAGATTGGCGGTGGCGTAGAAATCGCCGAACGGGATTTCGACCAGCCTGCAGCCCAGCGTCTCCAGCGAGGCAAGAGCGGCCTCGAAGCCCGCCTGCATCGCCTGGTCGCCGAAGAACGTCCGATCGGCCTTGGCCGGCACGCCAACCGTCAGCACCGGTGGGCGCGCGGCAAGCGGTTGGATGCCGAGGTCACGTGAATAGGGATCGGCGTCGTCCTTCGCCGCCGCGACCTCGAACACGCTGTAGGCGTCGTCGACGTTGAGTGCGAAGACGGAGACGCAGTCGAGCGTGCGGCAGGCCGGCACGACGCCGGCGGCCGACAGCGCGCCGACGCTCGGCTTCAGCCCGACGATGTTGTTGAGGCCGGCGGGTATGCGGCCCGAACCGGCGGTGTCGGTGCCGAGCGCGAACGAGACGATGCCACGCGCCGTCGCCACGGCCGAGCCGCATGAGGAGCCGCCCGGCACCAGTGTCGGGTCGATCGCATTCCTCGGGATTGGATAGGGCGTGCGCACGCCGACCAGGCCGGTAGCGAACTGGTCGAGATTGGTCTTGCCGACGACCAGCGCGCCGGCGGCCTTGAGCCGCGCGACGACGGTGGCGTCGTTCGCCGGCAAGTAGGCATATTCCGCGCAGGCCGCCGTGGTCGGCATGCCGGCAACATCGATGTTGTCCTTGACCGCGAACGGAACGCCCCACAGTGGCTTTGCCAACGGATCGAACGGGCCGAGCTTTTCCGCCTCGGCAAGCATCTCCGCCCTGCTCGCCAGATGGATGAAGATGCCCGGGTCATCGGCCGCCGCGAGCCGCGCATGGACCGTATCGATCATATCGCCAATACTGAGGCCGGCCTGATAGGCGGCGTGCAGGCTCGCTATGTCGAAGCGGATGTCGCTCATTCGGCCTCGCCCTGAATGACGACCGGCAGGTTCCACTGGATGAGTACGACGCAGCCGTCTTTTGTCCACACCGAATGCTCGGTTCCAACCGGGTTCAGGATCACACTGCCCGCTGCATAATCGCCGTTCTCGTCGCTCTGCGAGCCTTCCAGCACGATGATCGTTTCCAGCCCGGCGTGGCGGTGACGCGGCACGCCGGCGCCCGCCCGGTAGTTGAGAATCGCGACCGACGGTTCCGTCGATCCCCCCTTGAGCAGCCAATGCACCGTGATGCCTTCGCGAAAAGGCTCGAATGGCAGATCACGCCAGCCCCCTTGGATGAGGGCCTGGTATGCAATGTTAGGCATTGGAAATTCCCTCGAGCACCTGGTCCGTTGTCGCCGTCCAGCCGACGATCGCGCCCTGCGCCCTGATCATGGCAAGGGCTGCCGTCTTGAACTCCGGAAAATAGCTCTCCGTCGCATCCTCCGCCAGCAGGCATTCATAGCCGCGGTCGTTGGCCTCGCGCATCGTCGTCTGCACGCAGACCTCCGTCGTCACCCCGGCAAAGACCAGTTGCTGTGCGCCGAGCCGCTTGAGGTCATCGCCGAAGCTGGTGGCATAGAACGCGCCCTTGCCGGGTTTTTCGATGACGATCTCGCCAGGCAATGGTGCAAGTTCATCGAGGATCGCCGTTCCCGGTTCGCCGACGATCAGCACGCGACCCATGGGACCGATATCGCCGATGCGGATCGACGGATTGCCGCGATTGCGCTTGGCCGGCGGCAGATCCGAAAAATCTGCCTTGTGGCACTCCATCGTGTGGATCACCGGCAGGCCAGCGGCGCGAAACCCTTCGAGCAGCCTTTTCACCGTCGGCACGATCGCCGTGATCCGGCTGACGTCGTTGCCGAGGCTGGCGCCGAAGCCGCCGGGCTCGGCGAAATCGCGCTGCATGTCGATGACGACCAGCGCCATCGCCTCAGGCTTGAAGGCAAACGGGAACGGCAGCGCCTCGATCTCCGCCATCAATGATGTCCCGCCATGTGCTCGCCGATCGTCTGCACGCTCGCCTGCGCGATCGGCGTCTCGTAGACCAGCGCGCCATCCGACATGACGAAGATGCGGTCCGAGAGCTCAAGCAGCTCGTCGAGGTCCTCCGACATCAAAAGCACTGCAGCACCGGCATTGCGCGCCTTCATGATGCGGGCGCGTATTTCGGCGACGGCGGAGAAGTCGAGGCCGAAGCAGGGGTTCGACACGATGAGCAAATCGACCTCGCCGGTCAGTTCCCGCGCCAGCACCGCGCGCTGCACATTGCCGCCCGACAATGATGAAATCGGCGAAGCGAGCGAGGCCGTCTTGACCTTGAACTGTTCGACAAGACGGGCCGCGTAGTCCCTGATCGCGCTCATCCTGATCCAGTTGACCGGCTTGCCGGCCTCGTTGAGGTCGAAGGTCCGGAAGGCCATGTTTTCGGCCACCGTCATCCGCGGTGCGCAGGCATTGCGCAATGGCTCCTCCGGAATGAAGCGGACATTGAGCGTGCGCGCCTCGCTGCGGCTGGCACCATAGGGCGAGCCTTTCACCAGAACGTCGCCCGCATTGCGTGCCCGCTGTCCGGCAAGGACTTCGAGAAACTCCTTCTGGCCGTTGCCGGAGATGCCGGCGATGCCGACGATCTCGCCGGACTTCACGTCGAGCTCGCCGATGTCGATGCTTTTCAAGCCGGTGCGGTCAGGCGCCTTCAGCGACTTTACCGTCAGCACCTGCCTGGCGCCGGCCGGCACCGGAGCGCGACTGTCGAGTGCTGCAATCGGTTGGTCGCCGATCATCATCGCCGCCATCTGCTTGTGCGAAAGTTCGGAGACCTTTCCGGTTCCGGTCAGCCTGCCCTTGCGCAACACGGTGATGTCGTCGGCAAAGGCCGTCACCTCGTGGAATTTGTGCGAGATCATCAGCACGGTGAGGTCGCCTGTCCTGGTCATGTCGCGCACCAGGCCAAGCACTTCCTGTGCCTCGCCAGGGGTGAGCACCGAAGTCGGCTCGTCGAGCACCAGGAAACTGCGGCCGAGATAGAGCTGCTTGACGATTTCGAGCTTCTGCTTCTCGCCGGCCGCAAGTTCCGCCACCTTGACGTCGAGCGGCAGCTTGAACGGCATCCGCTGCATGAATTGCGCAAGTGCGGCGCGCTCCTTGCGCCAGTCGATGACGCCCGGCACTTTCTCGCGGGAAATGACCAGGTTTTCCGCACCGGTCAGCGACGGGACGAGGGTAAAATGCTGATAGACCATGCCTAGCCCGAGCGCCGAGGCATCCTTCGGGCTGGCTATCGCGACCTCGCGGGCATCGACCAGCATGTCGCCGGCGGTCGGGCGGTAAAAACCCATCATGCATTTGACCAGCGTCGACTTGCCGGCACCGTTTTCGCCGAGCAGCGCATGGAATGATCCCGCTGGCACCTTGATCGAGACATCGTCCAGCGCGGTGAAGGCGCCGAAGCGCATGGTCATGCCGATAGTCTCGACGCCGACGGCTTTCTTGACGATGGTTCCGCTCAAGATCGCCCCCTCACGGCAGCTGCGCGACGAAGGACGCCGAGCTCGACACCGCGCCGAACACGCCGCCCTGCATCTTGATCATCTTGATCGCGGCGAGATGGTTGCCGTAGTCGGTCGCGCCGCAGCAGTCCTCAAGCATCACGCATTCGAAGCCGCGATCATTGGCCTCGCGCATGGTCGTGTGGACGCAGACATCGGTGGTGATGCCGGTCAGCACGATGTTTTCGATGCCGCGCTGGTGCAGGATCAGCTCCAGATCGGTGGCGCAGAACGAGCCCTTGCCCGGCTTGTCGATGATCGGTTCGCCCGCCGCCGGATAGAGGTCGGGGATGATATCCCAGCCTGGTTCGCCGCGCACCAGGATGCGCCCGCAAGGTCCGGGGTCGCCAATGCCGGCATTGATGCGGCGTGAGCGCCAGCGCTTGTTGGCCGGCAGGTCGGCGAGATCGGGCCGGTGGCCCTCGCGCGTGTGGATGATGGTGTAGCCCTTGGCCCGCATGGCTGCAAGCACCGACTTGATCGGCTCGATCGGCGCCCGCACCAGCGAAAGATCGTAGCCCATATGATCGACATAGCCGCCCGGCCCGCAGAAATCGGTCTGCATATCGATGATGATCAGAGCCGTATTGTCCGACCGCAGCTCGCCATTGTAGGGCCATGGATAAGGGTCGGCGTCGATGTAGCGCTGGGTGATCTCGGCTCTGGCGTTCATCGGGAAAACTCCAGTCATTTGGTGATCGACAACTCGCCCGGCGCGCCGGCAAGCGAGCGGCTCGGCGACGAGGTGGCGATCATGATGATGAGCGTGAGGATGTAAGGTGCGGCGTAGAAGAGATAGTAGCCCTGCGTTACCCCGACCGATTGCAACGCCGGGCCTAGCGCCCCGGCGCCGCCGAACAACAGTGCCGCGGCAAAGCAGCCGAGCGGGTTCCAGCGTGCGAAGATGACCAGCGCCACCGCCATCAGCCCCTGCCCCGACGAGATGCGTTCGGTCCAGCTGCCGGGGTAATAGAGCGACAGATAGGCGCCGCCGATGCCGGCGAGCGCGCCGCCGACGCCTGTCGCAAGCAGGCGCACGGTGTTGGGATTGAGGCCCATGGCGCGCGCCGCATCGGAGCTGTCGCCGACGACGCGTACGATCAG
The DNA here is from genome assembly GCF_040318135.1 of Mesorhizobium sp. M1295. NCBI lineage: Bacteria > Pseudomonadati > Pseudomonadota > Alphaproteobacteria > Hyphomicrobiales > Phyllobacteriaceae > Mesorhizobium > Mesorhizobium sp. M1295. Next base: position 77,205 of record NZ_JAMYLU010000022.1, on the reverse strand, counting down.
GCCGGCGCGGGTGTTACGGAAGGCCCACCACAGGAACAGCGCAAGTGCGGCCCCGATCAGGAACAGCACGTTGACGTTGAGCGCCGCCTGCACCTGCGGAATATTCGACCAGCCACCGAAGGCGATGGCCGGCAGGTCTGGCGCCGAGGGCTGGATGAACGGCTTGCCGAAGAAGAAGGCGAGACCCGAGCCGAACAGCATCAGCGCGATGCCGATGGCGATGTCGTTAACCCCGCGGAATTTGCAGATCCAGCCATGGAACAGCCCGAAGCAAAGACCGGCACCGGCGGCAGCCAGCACGCCGAGCCATGGCGAGCCGGTCACCACTGCTACCGCATAGGCGGTCATTGCGCCGAAGACCAGCGTGCCTTCGAGGCCGAGATTGATGCGGCCGGAGCGCTCGGTGATGGCTTCGCCGAGCGACACGAAGATGAACGGCGTCGAGACGCGGATGGCGCCGCCGAGAATGGCGAGCGGCACGCCCCACAGGCCGATCTCGGTCGCGTCCATCAGGAGCCCCTCTTCCACAGATCGGGATTGAAAACCTTGAAGCGGCCGTAAAAGGTTTCGCTGAACAGGATGACCACGAAGAGCATGCCTTGCAGCACCAGCACGGTGGCGTCGGGCAGGTCCATGCGGCGCTGGATCAGCCCGCCGGAAGCGCCGATGCCGCCGAGCAGGAAAGCGACCGGGATGATGGCGAGCGGATTGTGGCGGGCGAGGAAGGCGACGAGGATGCCGGTATAGCCGTAGCCGGCGGCGAGCGAGGCGTTGGCGCTGCCTTGCACGGCGCCGACTTCCAGCATGCCGGCCAGTCCGGCAAAGCCGCCGGCGAGCCCGGTAAAGCCGACGATCAGCGGGCCGACGGCAAGCCCTTGCACCTGGGCCGCCCTGACATTGCCGCCGGCAATGCGGGCGGCAAACCCCCAGCGCGTCTTTTCGATCAACAGCCAGGACAGGACGCAGGCGACGATGCCGACGACAAGGCCCCAGTGCACGTCCATGCCTGGAATGTTGCCGATGCGGTAGGCATCCGCCAGCGGCTCGGTCGAGGGTTTGTTGAGCGAGGCCGGATCGCGCAGCGGCCCTTCGACCAGATGGTTCATCAGCGCGATGGCGATATAGGCCATCAGCAGGCTGGATATGGTTTCGTTGACGGCGCGGTAGTGGCGGAGTGCGCCGACGGCACCTATCCAGATGCCGCCGGCGACCACGCCCGCCACGCCCATCAACAGGATGACCACGAAAGCCGGCGCGCCATTCGCCGCGACGCCGATGGCGGCGGCGGCAACGCCGCCCAGCACAATCGCGCCTTCGCCGCCGATGACGACGAGGCCGAGCCGAGCCGGCAGCGCCACGCAGAGCGCTGCCAGCAAAAGCGGTGCGGCCCGCGACAGCGAGTTCTGGATCGAGAACCAGGAGCCGAAGCCGCCGCGCCACATCGTCACGTAGAGTTGCACCGGTGATTTGCCGACCAGCGCGATGAACAGGCTGAACAGCGCCATGCCGACGATCAGCGCCGCGAGCGGTATGACGAAGGCTTCCGCCCGCCGTGCCACCCATTCGAGTGCCGCCGGATAATTCCTGGCGCCAAACAGCGCTGGTGCGCTCGCGGTACTGACCGTGTCTGCCATGGCCCCGTCTCCGATCCGGTTCAGGCGGTCGAACCGACCACGCCCTCGACGAGGTAGTCCATGCTTTCGAGCTCGAGCGCGGTCTCGACGAAGGCCTGGCTCTCGGTCGCGACGACGACGCCCTTGTTGCTCTTCAGCGGACCCTTGATGACGGAAAATCCGCCTTTCATCATTTCGGCCAGCGTGCCGTCGAACTGCTTGCGGGCGGCATCGCCGACGGCGGGGCCGAGCGGGCTCATCTTGACGAAGCCGTCTGCCAGGCCACCGCGTGTGAAATTGGGGAGCGGCGTGCCGGCCACCAGATCGTCGACGAACATCTTGTAGACCTTGGCCCAGTTCCATTCCGCGCCGGTCAGGTATTTCTCCGGCGCCAGCGGGCTCTGGTTGGCATGATAGCCGCAGACGAAGGCGCCACGTCCGGCCGCCGTCTCGACCACCACCTTGGGGCTGTCGACATGACAGGTGATGACGTCGGCGCCCTGGTCGACCAGCGCATTGGTGGCCTCCGCCTCCTTGACCGCCAGCGACCACTCGCCGGTGAAGATCACCTGGCAGGTGATGGTCGGGTCGACCGAGCGCGCGCCGAGCAGGAAGGAATTGATGTTGAGCAGCACCTGCGGGATCGGCTTTGCCGCGACGAAGCCGAGCTTCTTGGTTTTGCTGGTGTGGCCGGCGACGACGCCGTTCAGATACTGGCCCATGCCGATATAGCCGAAATAGGAACCGGCATTCATCGGATGCTTGTCCTTGTTCCACATGCCGCCGCAATGACGGAACTGCACGTCGGGGAATTTCGCGCACATGGCCAGCATATGCGGATCGAAATAGCCGAACGAGGTCGGGAAGATCAGCGACGCACCGTCGAGATTGATCATCGATTCCATCGTCTTCTGCACGTCGACCGTCTCCGGCACGTTCTCCTCTTCGACGACGGAAATGCCTTCGATCCCCTTCAGCGTGGCGGCGCCTTCGGCATGCGCCTGGTTGTAGCCGTAATCGTCCTTTGGCCCGACATAGATGAAGCCGACGGTTGCGGTCGCGGCGAAGGCCCTGCTGATCGGAAACGATGCGGACGCAAGACCGAGCGCCGCTCCGGCGGCGGAAGTCTTGAGCAGGTCGCGGCGGCTAAGCATGAATCGCTCGGTCATGTGAATGCTCCCTCTATGGGGCCTTTGGGGCCGGTTAACACCTCAATGAAAGAAGTGTATGCAATCAGCGTGCCAGTTTCAGAAATGGGATTTATTCAGCAATATCAACGAGTGTGCCGATGTGGCCTGCACAAAGCCGGAGCAATTGCATACACTTTTTGCCTCTAAAACGGCCAATTTGACATGAAGGCTAAAACATAGGCATACAGAGCTGCGGAGGAATCGAAGCCGGTGCGTGGCTTATGGCTGCGCGAAGAGACTGGACGGAGGAGACGTGTCGGCAAAGCGCAATTTGATCAGGTCGGGCACGACCGTCGATCAGATGGTGAGGGCGATCAGCGACCGGATCGTCACCGGTTTCCTGCGTCCCGGCGAAAAACTCGACGAAGCCTCGCTCGCCGCCCGCTTCGACGTCTCACGTACGCCGATCCGGGAAGCGCTCAGCCGGCTCAGTGCCATGGGACTGGTCGAAAGGCGGCCCAACCGCGGCGCCACCGTCGCGGTGATGACGCAGGAGCACCTCGCCTCGATGTTCGAGAGCATGGCCGAGCTCGAAGCGATCTGCGCGCGGTTCTCGGCCGAGCGCATGACCGCCGGCGAGCGCCGCACGCTGGAGGCTGAGCATCAAGCCTCCGCGCGCTTTGTGCAGCTCGGGGCCGAAGAAGAGTATGAGCTTTTCAACACCGGGTTCCACACCCGGCTCTATCGCGGCGCCCACAGCAAGCACATTTATGAACTGACCGTCATGACCCGCAGCCGTCTGGCGCCGTTCCGGCGCGCGCAATTCATGCTGCCCGGCCGGCTGGCCCAGTCGTGGCAGGAGCATGACGCCATCGTTACCGCAATCATGCGCGGCGACAGTACGGCCGCCGGAACAGCCGCCAAGGATCATGTCTCGATCGTCAGCGAGGCGAGCGCCGTCTTTGCCATCGGCGACCGCGCCAAAGGCAAGGCCGAGCCGTTTCCGACATCGGCTTCCTAGCCTCAATCGACCAGCACGGCCACCACGGCGGCACAGTCGCCAGCCTTGACCAATCCGGGGAAATGACGCGCCGCCAACAGACCGGACATTTTGGCCCGGATCTCCTGCGGAGCGCCCCCGGTGCGGCCGATCGAATGGATGCGCGCCAGCACCTGGTTTTCTGCCACCGGCTCGCCGAGATCGATCATGGTTTCGATCATCCCGTCGTCCTCGGCGAACGAGAAGCAATCTCCCGATGGCATGTCGAGCCAGCGGGTCGGCTGCATCTCGACCGCGCCGGCGACGATGCCGGCATGGCGCAGCACATTGAGCATGCCGCGACGCGCGATCCGCACCGTTTCCGCGCGCGAAGTTCCGCCGCCGCCGAGCTCGGTGGTGATGAACAGCTTGCCCATCTCTTCGGCGGCAGTGTCGAACATGCCGACCGCGTCGATCTCCAGCATCTTCATCGACCAGGGTGCCGAGAAAGCTTCAACCGCAGCGAACCCCTTCTCTTCCAGCACCTTGTCGGGCCGGATATGGGCGGCGCAGAACGGCACGAAGTCGAGCGTCTTGCCGCCGGAATGGAAATCGAGCGCGATGTCGGTGCGCGGCAGAAGTTCGCGCTGGAAATAATCGGCGATCTTCTCGGTCACCGTACCGTCGGGCCGGCCGGGAAAGCTGCGGTTGAGATTGCCCTTGTCGATCGGCGAGGTGCGCGTGCCGGCGCGGAACGCCGGATAATTCATCGCCGGCACGATGATGACCGTGCCGCTGACCTGCCTCGGATCGAGCGTGCGGGCGAGATCGTAAAGCGCCAGCGGCCCCTCATATTCGTCGCCATGATTACCGCCGGTGAGCAATGCACTCGGCCCGTTGCCGTTGCGGATGACGCAGATCGGGATCATCACCGATCCCCAGGCGGAATCGTCACGGCTGTAAGGCAGGCGCAAGAAACCGTGCTGCACGCCGTCGCGCTCGAAATCGACGCTCGGCGTGATCGGTGATGGGCGAAGGCTGGACATCGGGCTCAATTCTTCACCACCAGCTTGCGCGGCACATTGGCCAGGCACGCGACCCCGGTTTCGGTAATCAGGATGGATTCGGTGATTTCCAAGCCCATCGTCTCCAGCCACAGGCCGGTCATGAAATGGAAGGTCATGCCGGGCTTGAGCTCGGTGCGGTCGCCTGGGCGCAGGCTCATCGTGCGTTCGCCCCAGTCCGGCGGATAGGAAAGCCCGATCGGATAGCCGGTGCGGTTGTCCTTAACGATGCCGTATTTCTTCAGAACCGCGAAGAAGGCGTTGGCGATGTCCTCGCAGGTGTTGCCGGGCTTGGCGGCGGCAAGCCCGGCCTCCATGCCTTCCAGCGTCGCCTTTTCGGCATCGAGGAATTCCTGCGTCGGTTTGCCGAGGAAAACGGTGCGCGACAGCGGACAATGGTAGCGGTTGTAGCAGCCGGCGATCTCGAAGAAAGTGCCCTCGCCCGATTTCATCGGCCTGTCGTCCCAAGTTAGATGCGGTGCCGATGCGTCGGCGCCTGACGGCAGCAGCGGCACGATCGCCGGATAGTCGCCGCCAATGCCGTCGACGCCGCGCGTGCCGGCATCATAGATCTCGGCGACCAAGTCGCATTTGCGCATGCCGACTTCGATCTTGTCGACGATGCGCTGGTGCATCGCTTCGACGATGCGGGCGGCTTTGCGCATGTAGTCGATTTCGGTCGGGCTCTTCACCGCGCGCTGCCAGTTGACCAGTGCCGTGGCATCGACGAAGCGGGCATTGGGCAAGTGCTTCTGCAGCGATGCGAAGGCAGCGGCAGAGAACCAGTAATTGTCCATCTCGACACCGATGCTGAGCTTGCCCCAGCCACGATCGGCGAGCACGCTGGACAGAAAATCCATCGGATGGCGCTCGGTCGACTGCACATAGTTGTCGGCATAGCCGACGATGTTGTCGTGCGCGAGATAGGCGGTGCGCTTGGCGCCGTTGGCGTCCTGGCCGCGCCCGTACCACACCGGCTCGCCCGACGGTGGCACGACGACCGCCTGGTGTACGTAGAACGACCAGCCGTCATAGCCGGTCAGCCAGGCCATGTTGGACGGATCGCTGACAACAAGCAGATCGACGCCCTTGGCCTCCATCGCCTTCCGCGTCTTGGCGAGGCGCTCCGCATATTCGCCGCGCGAGAATTTCAAATTAGGCTGCATTGTTCTTGGTCCTCGTTTGTTGGGCCTTGCGGCCGGTATCAGCTTTCGAAAATCGTACCGGTCTTGGCTGCACGCGCACGGTCGCGGGCGAGCGTGGCGATCGCCGTGTCCTGCACGCCGGTGCCGGTCAGATCGGCAATGGTGATGTCGCTGTCCGAACGCCGGCCATGCCTTTCGCCGGCGATGATGTGGCCAAGCTCGGTGATCTCGGCATCGGCCGCCATCACGCCCGCCACGATGGCATGGTGCAGTTCGCCCAGGCGCCGCGTCTGTTTCGCACTGTCGGCGATGTAGAGGTCGGCCATGCGCAGGATCGCCGGCGCGATCTCGTTCTTGTGCTCCGCGTCCGAGCCCATCGCGGTGATGTGCTGGCCGGCGGAGACGAAGCCGGCCTTGATCAGCGGCTCGGTCGACGGCGTCGTGGTGACGATGATGTCGGCATCGGCCGCAGCCTTTGCCGCGTCCGGCTCGGCGTGAACGGCGATGCCCAGTCTTTCGGACAATGCGTCCGCCGCGGCTTCGGCCTTGGCGGCATCCCTTGCCCAGATCCGAGCCTCGGTGATCGACCGCACCAGCATCAGCGCCTCGAGCTGCAGTCCGGCCTGAACACCGGCGCCGAAGATTGCGGCAACGGAGGAGTCCGGACGCGACAGATGTTTGGCGGCGACCGCGCCGGCCGCCGCCGTGCGGATGTCGGTGAGATAGCCATTGTCGAGCAGCAGCGCCTCGACCAGCCCGGTCTTCGCCGACAGCAGCACCATCATGCCGTTGACGCTAGGCAGGCCGAGCTTCGGATTATCGAAAAAGCCGGGGCTGATCTTGATCGCAAAACCGTCGATGCCCGGCACATAGGCGGTCTTGACATCGACCTCGCCGCGATGCTCGGGAATGTCGAGCCGCAGGATCGGCGGCATCGCCACCGGCAAGGTAGCGAGCGCGCGAAACGCGTTCTCGACACAGGCAACGGCATCGAGATCAAGCTTCACGATCTTGCGCAATTCAGCTTCGGTGAGGATCGTCATTCGGCTCATGCTGCGCTCTCCGCAATTGCTTCGCCGCAAATGATCTTGCGGTGCAGTGTCATGTCGATGTTGCGGCCGGACAGCACGAGCACCGTCGGGCCGTTCGCCCCGACCTTGCCGGCAAGCACAGCCGCAATGCCGACCGCGCCGGCGCCTTCGACGATCTCGCGCTCCTGCTCATAAGCATGGCGGATGCCGGCGGCGATCTCGTCCTCGCTGAGCAGGATCACATCATCGAGCAGATCACGGCACATGGCGAAGGTCAGCCGGTTGTCGAGCCCAATGCCGCCGCCGAGCGAGTCGGCCAGCGTCGGCAGTTCCTCGACCGACACCGGATGCCCGGCGTCGAGGCTTGCCTTCATCGCCGCACCGCGCGCCATCGAAACGCCGATGACCCTCGTTGCCGGGCTGACGCCCTTGACGGCAGCGGCAACGCCAGCCGCCAGCCCACCGCCGGAAAGCGGCACCAACACCAGCGCGGCGTCCGCAACTTGTTCCATGATCTCCAGCCCAAGTGTTCCTTGCCCGGCAACGACCGCAGGATGATCGAAAGGCGGCAGCATGATCAGCCCCTCTTCCGCGACCAGCCGTTCGACCTCCCGCTGCGCATCGTCCTGGCTGTTGCCGACGATGCGGATCTCGGCGCCGAGCCGACGGATTTCCTCGAGCTTGTTCTCAGGCACCAGCCGCGACATGCAGATCGTCGCGTGGATGCCTTGCAGTCGAGCGGCATAGGCAAGCGCCCGGCCATGGTTGCCGGTCGAGGCCGCGACGACGCCGCGCGCGCTCTCCTCTTCTGTCAACGAGGCGATAGCGTTTGAGGCACCGCGCAACTTGAAGGCGCCGGTGGTCTGCCGATGTTCGAGCTTGAGATAAACAGGAGCGTCCAAGTGTTGGGAAAGACTCGGGGAAGTGACGGTCGGCGTGCGCTCGACCTTGCCTGCGATGCGCTCGCGTGCGGCGCGGATGTCGGAGAGGCTTATCCTGGACGTGGTCATGGCTCTGCAATCAGTTCAACGGCAGCGTCATCAGGCGGCCGAATTCGGGGCGTGGCTCGTCGTCGCCGCAAAGCCGCAGGCAATTCCAGGCTGTCGCCTGGTTGCTGGTGACGACGGGACGGCCGATGGCTTCTTCCATACCGACAACTGCCAGCGCCGACCGCAGCGCCGTGCAGGACACGAACAGCGCGTCGGCCTGCGGGGCCGTCGCCTCGCGGGCCAGATCGACCAAGGATTTCGGCGCAATCCGCGCCATCTCGCGGTCATCCTCGAAGCCGAGGCAAGTGAAGCTGGCGATCTCGAAACCGTGTGCCGCGAAATAGGCCGCCATTGGCCGGCTCGTCTCGACCGTATAGGGGGTGAGGATGCTGATTGTCCTGGCGCCCAGCGCCTTCAGGCCGCGCACTCCGGCCATCGGCGGCGTCACCACCGGCGCGCCGGGTTTCGCGGCCTTCACCGCCGCCTCGATTTCGGCATCGCCGATCACGACGGAGGCCGAGGTGCAGGAATAGCAGATCGCATCGAGCGGTTCGTCAGGAAGGATCAGGGCCGCGCCCGCCGTCAGTGACGGCTGCATCTTGCGCAAATTCTCCGGCGTCGTCGGGTTGGCGTAGGGAATACGCGCGACATAGACGCCGATACGATCGCTTGCCACCATGCGGTGAAAATCCGGTTCGCTCGTATGGTCGGTGGCAAGGATAATCAGGCCGACCCGCTTTTCCAGCGGACGTGCATCGAGCGCTGGACGGGCCGAGCGCAGGCGGATATCGGGTGCAGCGCTCATCGTTCGATCCGCCCATAACGGTGTTCCAGCCAGCGCAGCAGCACCACCGAGAACAGGCTGATGGCGAGGAAGAAGGCGCCGACCAAGGTGATCGGTTCGATATACCGATAATAGGTATTGGCGACGCTCTTGGCCTGGTTCATCAGTTCCAGCACGGTGATCGCCGACAGCAGCGGCGTCTCTTTGAACATGGCGATGAAATAATTGGCAAGCGCCGGGATCATCGGCGGGATCGCCTGCGGCATGATGATGTGCGTCCAGGTCTGCGTGGCGTTCAGATTGCAGGCCTTGGCCGCTTCCCATTGGCCGCGCGGCACATTATCGATGCCGGCGCGGTAGACCTCGGCTGTGTAGGTGCCGTAATGCAGCCCGAGACCGATGACGCCCGCCACCAGCGGCGGCAACAGGACGCCGAAATCCGGCAGCACGTAGAAGATGAAATAGAGCTGCACCAATAGCGGCGTGCCGCGGATGAACTCGGCAAGGAAGCCGATCGTGCTCGACAGAGCCCTGTTCGGCGAACGGCGCGCCAACGCGATGCCCAGCCCAACGATGGCCGCCAGCACCGAGCCGAGCAGCGTCGCCAGGATGGTGATCTTCACCCCCTGGATCAGCGTCGGCAGGATCTGCCGGACAAAATCCCAATCCCATTCCATTACAGAGCCCGATCCATCAGACGCGCACCCCGTCGAGGCCGCGCGCCATGCGGCGTTCCAGCGACCGCACGCCCCATGAGATGAGTAGCGCCAGCACGAAATAGATGACGAGAATGGTGCTGAACGGCACCAGCGTGTTGCCGGTCTGCGAGCGCACCACCTGCGCCTGGAAGGTCAGGTCGGCAAGCGAGATCAGCGAGACGACGGCGGTGGCCTTGAGCAATTCAATGGCGTTGTTGCCGAAGGTCGGCAGCATCACCAGCAGTGCCTGTGGCAGGATGATATGGCGCATGGCTTGCCAGCGGCCGAGATTGAGCGCGGTGCAGGCCTCGTATTGTTCGCGGCCGATCGACTTGATGGCGCCGCGCACCACTTCCGCCGCATAGGCCCCGACATTCAGGCCCAGCGCCAGCACGCCGGCCTGCAGCGGCGTCAGCGAGATGCCGGCGAAAGGCAGCACGAAATAGGCCCAGAACAGCTGCACGAAGATCGAGGTGCCGCGGAAGAACTCGATATAGGCGGTGGCCAGCGCGCGTAGCACAAAAAACCGCGACAGCCGCCCCAGCCCGGCAAGAAAGGCCATGATCAAGGCCAGCACCGACCCCATCAGCGTCAGCTCGATGGTGACAAGCGCTCCTTGCAAAATCAGGCCGAAATAGCCGGACCATTGGGTCATTGGTCGAAAGGGCTCCGCATTGAATATTTGGCGAGGCGATCACTTCAGCGTCCTTCTCCCCATTCACGGGGAGAAGATGCCGGCAGGCAGATGAGGGGCAGAGCCAATCTGTCAAAAGCTGGGCGTCGCCCCTCATCCGGCGCCCTTCGGGCCACCTTCTCCCCGTCAACGGGGAGAAGGAAGAACGCGCCTACTTCGCCGAGCAGAGCTTGTCGCGGCTCGTCGACATCGCCGCCGCCGCCGAGAAGCCGTAGGGTTCGATGATCTTGGCGAACTCGCCGGACTTCTTCAGTTTCGCCAGCTCGACATCATAGGCATCACGTAGCGCTTCGTCGCCCTTTTTGAAGGCCGCGCCATCGCAATAGACCGGCGCACCGACCACCGGCGCGATGACTTCGAGGTTCGGATCATTGGCTTTCTTGACCAGGTCGTTGATCGACAGCACTGGCAGTGAATAGGCATCGATGCGGCCGTCCTGCAGCATCTTCAGGCCGCTCTGGCCGTCCGGCACGACGATGACGCGCTCGCGCGGCACACCTGCGGTGAGCGCCAGCTTTTCCTCTGTGCCGCCACCGGGTGCGCCGATCGTCGCGCTGGTGTCCTTGGCGACGTCCTCGTAGCTCTTGAAGCCCTTCGGGTTGCCCTTCTTCACCAGCATCGCCTCGGCGTCGCACAGCACCGGTTCCGAATAGGCGACCGCAGCACAACGTTCCGGCTTCATGAACAGGCCGGCGGTGACGACGTCGAAACGGCCGGCCTGCAAGCCGGGGATCATGGCACCATATTCCGAGATAGAGGCGACGATGTCGTTGACGCCAAGGCGTTTGAAGATTTCACGGGCAACGTCAGGCGCCGCACCCGAGACCTTGCCGTCGGCGGCGACCGCCGTATAGGGCGGCTCGTTGGCGATGGCGACGCGGGCAAAGCCTTGCGCCTTGAGCTCTTCGAGCTTGCTGTCATCGGCCGAGCCGGTCGTCGAGGCGGCCAGCACCGCCGTCAGCGCAATACCGGCGACGCCGGCCAAAATGGCAAATTTCTTCATTGTTCCCAACTCCTTGTTTGTCTGTCTTCTTGGCTTGCTTGAGGCGTCGCCGCCTCGCATGGCAGTCAGACCCGATGTCCGGCCGCAATGATCTTCTTCAGGAAACCTTGCGTACGCTCCTGTTTGGGATGGCGGAAAATCTCGTCGGGCTTGCCTTCCTCGACTATTCTGCCGCGATCGAAGAACAGCACCCGGTCGGCGAAGTCATGGGCGAAACCCATCTCGTGGGTGACCAGCAGCATGGTCATGTCGGTCTCGGCGGCGAGCTTGCGCATGACGTTGAGCACCTCGTCGACGAGTTCCGGGTCGAGCGCCGAGGTGACCTCGTCGAACAGCATGATCTTCGGCGACAGCGCCAGCGCCCGGGCAATCGCGACGCGCTGCTTCTGTCCGCCGGAAAGCTGCGCCGGCATCGCTTTGGCCTTGTCGACCATGCCGACCATGTCGAGCAGCTCCATCGCCCGCTTTTCGGCGGCGGCCCGCGGCATGCCTTTGGTCAGCATCGGTGCCAGCGTCACATTGTCGATGACGCATTTGTGCGGAAACAGATTGAACAGTTGGAAGACCATGCCGATCTTCTGGCGCATCTTTGCCAAATGCCGTTCATCCGCCGTCAGCAGCCGGCCGTTACGCTCCATGTGGTACAGCTGCTCGCCGTCGACCTGAATATGGCCGCTGTCGATACGCTCTAGCGTCATCAGGATGCGCAGGATCGTCGTCTTGCCCGAACCCGACGGGCCGATCAGCGCCAGCTTCTCGCCGGGCATGACCTGCATCGAGAGGCCATCCAGCACCTTGAAGGTGCCGAAGCTTTTCGAAATGCCGTCGATCTTGATGATGGGCGCCGACAATGAATTTCCCGTGCTGGAGAAGCTGTACCTTTAACGATGCGGATCGCGGCAAATCATGTCAATCAAGAAAATAATATCATGACAATATTTCGGACTCCGCACAATTCCCCGCCAATTGTTGCCTAGATCGCAAGCAGGAGATGCTCGGGATCGCCGAGCAGAAGCTTGGTGACAACGCCGAGACCGGCACGCAGTTCCCCCTCCGTGGTCGAGCCCAGCGAAATCCGCACGGCTGGATGCCAAGGCATCTGCGAAATGCGAAACGACGTGCCGGGCGCGATCGCCACGCCCTGCAGGCGGGCCTGGGAAACAAAGCCTTCCTCGCCGCGATCATCGGGCAGTTGCAGCCAGACATGCAGCCCGTCGCGATGAGCCCGATAGTCCACTCCGGCGAGCGCCTCGGCGGCGATGTCCAGACGCCGCCGCAAAGCCATCCGCTGCCATCGAACGAGTTCCATCGCGGTGCCGTCGGTCACCCATTTGGTGGCGATCTCGGCCACCAGCGGCGTCGCCATCCAGTTCGAGACGAGGTGGCGGTTGGCAACCGCGGCGACATAACGATCGGGTGCCGCGAGATAGCCGATGCGCAGGCCCGGCACCACGATCTTGGTGAAGGAGGTGACGTAGAGCGTGCGCTCGGGTGCAAACGCCGCGACCGGCGGCGGCCGGTCCTCGACCAGCGGGCCGAGGACGTCGTTTTCGATAATGGCGATGTCATGCCTGCGCGCAACGGCGGCAATCTGTTCGCGCCGGGCGGCGTCCATCAGCGTCGCCGTAGGGTTGATCACCGAGGGCTGCACGAACACCGCGCGGATGTCCGACAGCCGGCAGGCCTCGTCCAGCGCTTCCGGGATCAGCCCATTGTCGTCGATCGGCAAACCCTCGAGGTTGAAACCGAGATAACGCGCCAGCGGGATCAGTGTGTGATGGCCGATCGCCTCGGTGGCGACGGTCGAACCGGGCGGCGCCACGCTCATCAGCGCCACTGTCATCCCTGCGGTGGCGCCGTTGGTCAGGCTGATGTTCTGCGGCGACGCGTCGAGGCCGCAGAAGCGTAGCCACTCGACACCCACCGCGCGGTGGCGCGGGAACACCATGTTCGGCCTGAACGACAGCGCCGAGCTCGACGGCAGGTTTTCGGCGAGCCAGCCCAGCGCCTGCTTCAGCCGCTCCAGATGCATCGGTTCGCAGACCGGCTTCAGGATAGAGAGGTCGATGACCTCACCCAGCCGCTCCGGCAAATAGGGCGGCTCCGGCTCGCGGCGCTGCGTCTGCACGAAGCTGCCGCGGCCGACCTCGCCGGACACCAGCCCGCGGCGGATCAGTTCCTCATAGGCGCGGCTGACCGTCTGCACGGAAAGTTTGAGATCGTCGGCCAGCTGCCGGTGCGTCGGCAACCGGGCGCCATTGGCCAGGCGCCCGTCATGGATGGCCCGCGCGAACTGGTCGGCGAGCGATTGGTAGGCCGGCCGCCGGATAAGAGCGGGATCTGGTCGCCATAATGTCATGACTTATTAGAGATCGAAATCAGTGCAATTGACAATCGAAATAATGCGCCATCATGGTGTCCGGCACTGGAAGTGGACGATCATGGCTGCAGCGAAACTCGATCCGATCGACCTGAAAATCCTCGACGCCATCCAGCGCGACGGGCGCATCACCAAGCTGGCGCTGGCCGAGAAGGTCGGCCTGTCGCCGACGCCGTGTTGGATGCGGCTGCGCAAGCTGGAAAAGGCCGGCATCGTCTCCGGCTATCACGCCAGGATCGCCATGCGTGCCATCGCGCCGGTCGCCACCGTGCTGATGGAGGTGACGCTGGCCAGCCACCGCCAGGCCGATTTCGACCGTTTCGAGCGCGTCATCCGCGACATCCCCGAGATCGTCGCCTGCTGGTCTGTCGGTGGCGGCGTCGATTACCTGCTGAAGGTGATGGCGCGCGACATCGACGCCTATCAGCGGCTGGTTGACACTCTGCTCGAACGCGAGATCGGCATAGACCGCTATTTCACCTACATCGTCACCAAGACGGTGAAGGAGGAGAGTGTGCTGCCAGTGGCCGATCTGCTGCCCGCATCTTCCTGATACAGGAGAGATCGTCTGCCCGGGCGATGCAATAGAGACAATCTCTCTACGTGCAGGCACCGAAACAGCCTCTCTGTTTGCGCGGCAGAGATAGTCTTGCGGCGTCACCCGAACCGGGAGCCCGATGATGTCCGCACATTTTGCCCGCTCGCAGCGCCATGAAGCGCTTGATCGCCTCGCCGACCGACGGCTGCTGCGTGAACTCGCCTATGTCGATGGCCACTGGACGGCAAGCGAGACCGCGGAGAGTTTCGAGGTGACCGATCCGGCCACCGGATCCACCGTCGCTTTCGTTGCCGCGCTCGATGCCCGGCAGACGACGTCGGCGATCGATGCGGCATCGCGCGCCTTTCCCGCCTGGCGCGCATTGCTGCCGCAGGAACGTTCGAAAATCTTGCGCAAATGGTTCGATCTGATCATCGCCGCCAAAAATGACCTGGCGCTGCTGATGACGCTAGAACAAGGCAAGCCGCTGAAGGAATCGCTCGGCGAGATAGACTACGCCGCCTCTTTTGTCGAATGGTATGCCGAGGAGACCAAACGCCTCAACGCCGAAAGCGTCACCAGTCATCTGCCGGGCGCGGAGATGATGGTGCGGCGCGAGCCGCTCGGCGTCGTCGGCGTGGTCACGCCGTGGAATTTTCCAGCGGCCATGCTGACCCGCAAGGCGGCTGCCGCTCTTGCCGCCGGCTGTACCATCGCCGCGCACCCTTCCTCGGAAACGCCGCTGTCCGCACTGGCGCTGGCCGAGCTTGGCGAACGTGCCGGCCTGCCGGCTGGCGTGTTCAACGTCCTCACCGGCAAGGCTTCGACCATCGTTGGGCGGATGTGCGAAGACCCGCGCGTTCGCGCCATGAGCTTCACCGGCTCGACCGAGGTCGGCAGGTTGATCGCCGCGCAGAGTGCGCCGACGATGAAGCGTCTGGTGATGGAGCTCGGCGGTCATGCGCCGCTGATCGTCTTCGCCGACGCCGATTTCGACAAGGCTGTGGCCATCGCGGTCGACGCCAAATTCGCCACCTCCGGCCAGGACTGCCTCGCCGCCAACCGCATCTATGTCCAGCGTCCGCTATACGATCGGTTCTGCGCTGCTTTCGCCAAACGCGTCCAGGCATTGCGGGCCGGCAATGGCCTGGCTGACGACACCGAAATCGGACCCTTGATGCATGAACGCGCCGCCAAGAAGGTCGAGGAGCAGGTGGCCGATGCGCTCGCCAAAGGCGCGCGCTGCCTGACCGGCGGCAAGCGCCATCCGGCCGGGCCGCTGTTTTACCAGCCGACCGTGCTTGCCGACGTTGGAGACGACGCTTTGATCATGCGCGAGGAGACCTTCGGTCCGGTTGCGGCAGTGACGCCTTTCGACAGCGAGGACGAGGTCATCGCCCGCGCCAACGCCACCGAATACGGCCTGGTTGCCTATGTCGTGACTGAGAATGGCGGCAGGCAATTGCGCATGGGTCGCGCGCTCGACTATGGCATGGTCGCCATCAACCGCGTCAAGATCACCGGCGCGCCGATCCCCTTCGGCGGCGTCAAGCAGTCCGGCATCGGCCGCGAGGGCTCGCGTCACGGGCTCGAAGCCTTTACCGATCTCAAATATCTCTGCCTCGACGTTGCGTGAGCCGCGCCCGACACATTTTTCTCAGGAGTAAAAAAATGCTCGACCAGTCAAACGAACTCGCCGCCTGGGATCGCGATCACTTCTTCCATCCCTCGACCAATATGGGCACCCATGCGCGTGGCGAGAGCCCGACGCGTGTGATTGCCGGTGGCGAAGGCGTCACCATCTGGGACAATACCGGTAAGAAGAGCATCGACGCCTTCGCCGGGCTCTACTGCGTCAATGTCGGCTATGGCCGCCAGAAGATCGCCGACGCCATCGCCGCACAGGCCAAGAACCTCGCCTATTACCATGCCTATGTCGGCCACGGCACCGAGGCATCGATCACGCTTTCCAAGATGATCATCGACCGCGCGCCGCAAGGCATGTCGAGGGTCTATTTCGGCCTCTCCGGTTCCGACGCCAACGAAACCAACATCAAGCTGATCTGGTACTACAACAACGTGCTCGGCCGGCCCGAGAAGAAGAAGATCATCTCGCGCTGGCGCGGTTATCACGGCTCCGGCATCATGACCGGATCGCTGACCGGCCTCGACCTTTTCCACAACGCCTTCGACCTGCCGCGTGCGCCGGTCCTGCACACCGAGGCGCCCTACTATTTCCGCCGCGCCGACCGCTCGCTGAGCGAGGAGCAGTTTTCGCAATACTGCGCCGACAAGCTCGAGGAGATGATCCTGGCCGAAGGGCCGGAAACGGTCGCCGCCTTCATCGGCGAGCCGATCCTCGGCACCGGCGGCATCGTGCCGCCGCCGGCCGGCTACTGGGAGAAGATCCAGGCGGTGCTGAAGAAGTACGACGTGCTGCTGGTTGCCGACGAGGTCGTCACCGGCTTCGGCCGGCTGGGCACCATGTTCGGCTCCGACCATTACGGCATCAAGCCCGACCTGATTACCATCGCCAAAGGCCTGACCTCGGCCTATGCGCCGCTCTCCGGAGTCATCGTCTCCGACAAGGTCTGGCAGGTGCTGGTGCAGGGTTCCGACAAGCTCGGCTCGCTCGGCCATGGCTGGACCTATTCGGCGCATCCGATCTGCGTCGCCGCCGGCGTCGCCAACCTGGAACTGATCGACGAGATGGACCTGGTACGGAACGCCGGCGAGACCGGCGCCTATTTCCGCGCCGAGCTGACGAAAGCCGTCGGTGGCCACAAAAACGTCGGCGAGGTGCGCGGCGACGGCATGCTGGCGGCAATCGAGTTCGTCGCCGACAAGAACGATCGCGTGTTCTTCGATGCCTCGCAGAAGATCGGTCCGCAGATCGCGACCGCGCTTGCGGCAAGCGGCGTCATCGGCCGCGCCATGCCGCAGGGCGACATTCTCGGTTTTGCGCCGCCGCTCTGCCTGACGCGGGAAGAGGCAGACATCGTCGTCTCCAAGACGGCCGATGCGGTGAAGAGCGTGTTTGCCAACATCTGAAGAACCGACATGCCAACATCTGAAGAACCGACATGAATGCCATGACCAAGACCATCCCCGCCACCATGGCCGCCGTGCAGTTGATCGGGCACGGCGGACCGGAAAAGCTCGTCTACCGCACCGACGTCAAAGTACCCTCGCCCGCCCCGGGTGAGGTGCTGGTCAAGGTCACCGCTTGCGGTATGAACAACACCGATGTCTGGGTGCGACAGGGCGCGTATGGCACTGAGGAGGATGCCGCCGCTGTGTCGACCTGGCGTCGACAGGGCAATACGCTGACCTTCCCGCGCATCCAGGGCACCGACACGGTCGGCAACATCGTTGCCGTCGGCGACGGCGTGTCGCCGGCTCGCATCGGCGAGCGGGTGATGGTCGATTTCTCCATCTACAATCGCGACGACGATTCACTCGCCGACATCGACTATATGGGCCATGGCCGCGACGGCGGCTATGCCGAATACCAGGCAGTACCGTCCGAAAACGCCCATGTCGTCGATACCGATCTGACCGATGTCGAGCTTGCCACTTTCTGCTGCGCCTATCTCACCGGCGAGCAGATGCTGGAACGCGCCGCGTTGAAAGCCGGCGAGCGGGTGCTGGTCACCGGCGCCTCGGGCGGCGTCGGCTCAGGCATCGTGCAGCTGGCGCGGGCACGCGGCGCCATTCCCTATGCCATTGCCGGCAAGGGCAAGGAAAAGGCGGTGCGTGATATCGGCGCCGAGGCGGTGATCACCCGTGGCGTTGCCGATCTGCCGGCCGCCGTTCGCGCGGCGACCGGGGGCCAGCCGATCGACGTCGTCGCCGATCTGGTCGGCGGCGCGATCTTCAACGACCTCCTGCGCATCTTGAGGCCGGAAGGCCGCTACACCACGGCTGGTGCAATTGCCGGCCCCGTCGTGCAGCTAGATCTGCGCACCATGTATCTGAAACAGCTGCAACTGCATGGCTCGAGCCAGGGCACACGGGCGGATTTCCGCCGCATCGTGCGCTACATCGAGGAGAAGAAGATCCGGCCGCTGGTCGGCGGCGTCTACAAGCTGTCCGATTTCCATCGCGCCCAAGCCGATTTCATCGCCAAGGATTTCGTTGGCAAGCTGGTCGTCGTGCCGGATGCGGTCGGCATCGCTAAATAGCGCGATCAGCTTGGCGATCGGACCTGCTTGACGGCAGCCTCGAGCGATCTTTCAAACGCGTCGATCACCTGGTCGACCTGCGGCTCGGTGATGATCAGCGGCGGGCAGAAAGCCAGCGCATCGCCCATATTGCGCGAGATGACGCCGTTCTGCTGCATGAAGCCGTTGACGAGCCCGCCCAGTTCACCGGTCTTCCCCCACGGCGCCTTGTTCGCCTTGTCGCCGACCAGTTCGACCGCCGCGATCAGGCCGATGCCGCGCACCTCGCCGACAAGCGGGTGCGAAGCGAGCGTGCGCAGCCGCTTCTGCATATGCGCGCCGACCGCACGCGCATTGCCGACAAGGTCGCGCTCCTCGATCAGCTTCAGGTTCTCGAGCGCGACCGCTGCCGCAACAGGATGGCCGCCGCCGGTGAAGCCGTGGCCGAAGGTGCCGATACGATTGCTTTCGTCGGCAATCGGCTGGAACACCTTGTCGTTGATCAGCAAGGCCGAGATCGGCAGATAGGACGAAGAGATCTGTTTCGACAGCACCATGATGTCGGGCCTGATGCCGAAGGTCTGCGAGCCGAACATCTCACCTGTCCTGCCGAAGCCGCAGATCACCTCGTCGGCGACCAGCAGGATGTCGTATCTCGACAGCACCGCCTGGATCTTTTCCCAGTAGCCGGAAGGCGGAACAATGACGCCGCCAGCACCCATGATCGGTTCGCCGAAGAAGGCGGCGATGGTTTCCGGTCCTTCGGCCAGGATCAGCTTTTCCAGCTCGTCGGCGAGCCGGCTCGAAAACTGCTCTTCGTTTTCACCCGGCAGCGCCTCGCGCCAATGGTGCGGTGTCGAGGTATGCAGCACATTGGCGATCGGCAGATCGAACGAGATGTGGTTGTTGGGCAGTCCGGTCAGGCTCGCCGAGGCAATGGTGACGCCGTGATAGCCCTTCTTGCGGCTGACGATCTTCTTGCGCGCCGGCTGGCCGAGCGCATTCGACCGGTACCAGATCATCTTCATGGCCGTATCGTTGGCCTCGGAGCCGGAATTGGTGAAATACGCCTTGCTCATCGGCACCGGCGCCATCTGCACCAGTCTCTCGGCGAGATCGATCAGCGGCGAATGCGATTTGGAGCCGAAGTCGTGATAGTAAGGCAGCTTCGACATTTGCCGTACCGCCGCATCGACCAGCCGCCTCTCCGAAAAACCGACCGCGACGCTCCAAAGCCCGGCCATCGCCTCGATATAGCGGTTGCCGGCGAGGTCCTCGACATAGATGCCGTCGCCCTTCTCGATGACGAGCGGCCCTGCCTCCTGATGCTTGCGGGCGTTGGTGTAGCCATGCATGTGATAGCTTATGTCGCGGGCTTCGGGCGAATTCGGTCGTGCGTCCATGACGGCTCCTGTGCTGCACGCAGAAACAGTTCCGCCGCCGGTCCGGCTCGGCAGGTCCCCGTGCATTATGCGGTTTGATGCATCTTTCTCGAACGATATAGTGTCAAGCGCTTTCGACAGGGCCAGCGGATGGATGGACGCATGCAGAACTTCGGCTTGACCTGATCGTGGACCGTGTCGACTGCATTGTCGTCGGCGCCGGCGTCGTTGGCCTGGCGATCGCGCGAGAGATGGCGCAGCGCGGCATCGACACGCTGGTGCTGGAAGCCGAGAGCGCCATCGGCACCGGGACGAGTTCGCGCAATTCCGAGGTCATCCATGCCGGCCTCCACTATCCAGTTGGATCGCTGAAAGCCCGGTTCTGCGTGGCGGGCCGGGAAAGGCTCTATCGCTACTGCGACGAGCGTGCGATCCCGCATTTGCGCTGCGGCAAGCTCATCGTCGCTACGAATGCCGAACAGGAGCCGGTGCTCGCCTCGATCCGGGCCAATGCGCGCGCTTGCGGCGCCGGCGACCTGGTGCCGTTGCGCGAAGCCGAGGCACATGCGCTGGAGCCCAGCCTCAAGTGTACGGCGGCGCTGCTGTCGCCGGCCACCGGGATCGTCGACAGCCATGCCCTGATGCTTGCCTTGCTGGCTGATGCCGAGGAGCACGGGGCGGCACTCAGCCTCAACACCCGCGTCGCCGCCGGCCGCATCGAAGCGGGCCGCGTCGTGCTCGACACGGTGGACGCTACCGGCGGCGAGCGCTTCGAGATCGCTACCACACGCTTCGTCAATGCGGCCGGGCTTAGCGCCGCAGCGCTTGCCCGCTCGCTTGAAGGGCTAGATCAGCAGTTCGTGCCAAAGCTCCATTACGCCAAAGGCAATTATTTTTCGGTGGCCGGCCGGGCGCCCTTCTCGCGGCTGATCTATCCAGTACCCGAACCAGGCGGACTCGGTGTTCATCTGACGCTCGATCTCGACGGCGTCACCCGCTTCGGGCCGGACGTCGAATGGACTGATCAACTCGACTATCGCGTCGATCCAGCTCGTGGCGAGCGCTTCTACAGCGAGATCCGCAAATACTGGCCGGACCTGGCCGATGGCAGCCTGCAGCCCGCCTATAGCGGCATCCGGCCAAAACTGTCCGGTCCCGGTGAGGCCAATGCCGACTTCGTCATCCAGGACGTGGCGGTGCATGGCGTGGACAGCCTGCTCAACCTGTTCGGCATCGAAAGCCCCGGCCTGACCTCCTGCCTGGCGATTGCCGATCATGTCGCGCAGCGCCTCGCGCCGAAGTTGTAGCGTGCGGCGCCCGCGCCACGATCTGAGGCGCATTGCGTGAACTTTCAGGCGCAAGTCGCCTAAGAGGCACATCGCGCACTTGCAGCCCGCTCCGCGCTCTGATTCCCTGCATTCTGGGCTGTTCTGATTCGCACTGCCCGGTTCAAAGTTTTCGCAGTGCGCCCGGGACAAGCTTCCAGCGACCACTCGGCGTATCCAGGGAGAACGGCAATGAACACCGCGACGAGGCCGGTAATCTCGGAGATGAGGCCTAAGATCACCGTCGTCGGGGTCGGCGGCGGCGGCGGCAACGCCGTCAACAACATGATCGCCGAAGGCCTGCAGGGCGCGGAATTCATCGTCGCCAACACCGATGCCCAGGCCCTTGCCATGTCGAAGGCAACGAGGCTGATCCAGTTGGGCGCTCATATCACCGAAGGTCTGGGGGCCGGGTCCCTGCCCGAGGTCGGCCGTGCCGCGGCCGTGGAATCCATCGACGAGATCATGGATCACCTTGCTGGAACGCATATGTGCTTCGTGACCGCCGGCATGGGAGGTGGAACCGGAACAGGTGCCGCGCCTGTTATAGCGCAGGCAGCGCGGGCAGCTGGAATACTGACCGTGGCCGTCGTCACCAAGCCATTCGTCTTCGAAGGCAGGCGCCGCATGCACGCTGCCGATGACGGCATCGAGCGCCTGCGCGAAAGCGCCGATACCGTCATCGTCATCCCCAACCAGAACCTGTTCAGGATCGCCGACGCCAGAACCACGTTCGCCGACGCATTCGCCATGGCCGACCGGGTTCTCTATGCAGGTGTCGGCTGCATCACCGATCTGATCGTCAAGGAAGGGCTGATCAATCTCGACTTCGCCGATGTGAAGTCGGTGATGCGCGACATGGGCCGCGCCATGATGGGAACCGGCGAGGCCGCCGGAGAAGGCCGTGCCAGGAAGGCGGCGGAAGCGGCAATCGCCAACCCGCTGCTCGACGAAGCTTCGATGATGGGCGCCAAGGGCGTCCTTGTCTCGATATCGGGCGGCATGGACATGACGCTGTTCGAGGTCGATGAAGCGGCTACCCGCATCCGCGAGGAGGTCGACAACGATGCCGACATCATCGTCGGCGCCATCTTCGACAAGGCACTCGCCGGAAAATTCAGGGTGTCGGTCGTCGCCACCGGCTTGCGGCGTGGCCTGGAGATTCCGCTGCTGGCGGAACCGGAAGTTCGAATGAACTGAACGCGTATCGCGTGCGGCTCGCTTAGCCGATTGCCAGCCTCTCCTCACCAGGGCCGCGCGCCGTCGATGACTTCCATGGCGCGTGCAGCAAAACGGCCGGCCAGCGGTGCCACGTCGGCCGCATCGGCCGCAACCGCGCTGCCGGCCAGCACGCGGTCGGCGATGCCGACGAAGATCACCGCAAAGCGGAACATGGCAAACACCAGATGGAA
Organism: Mesorhizobium sp. M1295; assembly: GCF_040318135.1. Lineage (NCBI taxonomy): Bacteria > Pseudomonadati > Pseudomonadota > Alphaproteobacteria > Hyphomicrobiales > Phyllobacteriaceae > Mesorhizobium > Mesorhizobium sp. M1295. The sequence goes on along the minus strand of NZ_JAMYLU010000022.1, from coordinate 54,875 downwards.
CCGCTGCAGCGGCGCCGTCGGCACCGCGTGGGCGAAGTAATGATCGAGGAATTCGCGCTGTGTCGGAATGCCGAGCGCTGCCTGATCGAGACCGAAGATGCCGCCATATTCGTCAGGCGAGGAATGCCAGGGCATCGAGCAGAAGCCGAGATCGGCAAGCGGATTGCCAAGCGTCGATAACTCCCAGTCGAGTATGCCGATCACTTCGGGCCGCTCGGGATGGAAGATGAGATTGCCGAAACGGAAGTCGCCATGCGCGATCGAGACGTGGCCGTCATCTGGCGGAAGATGTCGCGGCAGCCATTCGGCGACGGCTTCGAGCGCGGTGATGCGCTCGCTCGGCGATTCCCGCAACTGTCTGGTCCAGCGCGCGATCTGTCGTTCAAAATAGTTCCCGGGACGGCCATAATCGCCGAGCCCGACCTCTTCCGGCCGCACTGCGTGCAGCTTTGCCAGCGCCTCGGCCATGCCAAAATAGATGCCGCGCCGCTCGTCCGGCGCCAGTCCCGGCAACGAGCCATCGTGGAACACCCGGCCGTCAAGCCGCTGCATCAGATAGAACGGCGTGCCGAGCGGCTCGTCGCCGTCGTGAAAGAGCACCGGCCGTGGCACCGGCACCTCTGTCGCCGCTAGCGCTTCGATCACCCGATATTCGCGATCGACGGCATGAGCGCCGCGCAGGATCGGTCCCGGAGGTTTCTTGCGCAGCACCATGCGGCGGCCGCCGTAGTCGACGAAATAGGTCGGGTTGGATTGGCCGCCGACGATCCGCTCAAGCGACATCTGGCCATCGCCAAAATGCGCTCTCAGAAAATCCTGCAGGCTTGCTGGATCGAAATCCGTCCTCATTGCCGGCTCAGCGGTTCCCGCCGCGACCTGTGTCATCTTGCGTGCCGGCTTCGACATGCCAGCGCCAGAAGCCTGTACCTTCCTCGTTGAGGAAGCGGTTGAGCACCATCTTGTGAACCTCGTCGGCGCCGTCGACCAGGCGAGCCTGGCGGGCGTAGCGGTAGATCCATTCGAGTACAGTGTCTTTCGAATAGCCACGGGCGCCGTTGATCTGGATCGCCACGTCGGCAGCGTCATGCAGCACGTTGGCGACCTGGATCTTGGCCATGGAGACCTCCTTGCGGGCAAAGCCGCCGCGATCGAGCTCCCAGGCCGCCTTCATCACCAGCAAGCGACCGATCTCGATGCGCATGGCAAGGTCGCCGAGCATCAGCTGGATACTCTCGCGGTCGGCCAAAAGCTGCCCGAAGCCGCTACGCTCGGCGGCATAAGCGCGCGCGATTTCGATGCAGCGCTTGGAAAGGCCGAGCCAGCGCATGCAATGGGTGAGCCGCGCTGGACCGAGCCGGACCTGGGTAACCCTGAGGCCGCTGCCTTCGCCGGCAAGCACGTCCTCGACCGGGATTTCAAGCCCGTCGAATTCCAGCTCGCAATGGCCGCCATGTTCCTCCGGTCCCATGATCTCGATGCGCCGCAGGATCCGCCAGCCCGGCTGGTCCTTGTGGAACAGCAAGGCCGAAAGGCCGTGACGCGGATCGTGCGAGGTGCGTGCGACAAGGATGAAATGGCTCGCCTCTTGCGCCCCGGTGATAAACCATTTGCGGCCGCTGACGACATATCTGTCGCCGCGCCGCTCGGCTCTGGTCATGATCATCGACGGGTCCGACCCGCCGCCCGGATGCGGTTCCGTCATTGCGAAAGCCGAGCGCACCTTGCCATCGACGATCGGCTTCAGCCATCTCTGTTTCTGCTCCGGCGTCCCCAACCGTTCCAGCACCATCATGTTGCCGTCGTCGGGAGCCGCGGAATTGAACACGACCGGACCGAAGATCGAGCGGTTCATCGCCTCATAGCAGACAGCTATATCCACCTTGGAAAGGCCCGCCCCGCCAGTCTCGGGTTTCAACTGCAGGCACCACAGGCCAGCCGCCTTCGCCTTTGGCCGCAGCGTTTCGAGCAGCGGCAGCGCGATGTTGCCATGGCCGTCATAGGAAGCCTTGTCTGCCTCGAGCGGCAGGATTTCGCGCTCGACGAAATCGGCGATCCGGCTGCGGAAGGCCTCGGTGCGGACGGGGATGTCGAAATTCATGGCGCTCACAACGATGAAACGAGATGCCGCCATCGATCTCGATGGTCGAAACGGTAGTGTAGCTGCCGGCATCGAATGTGAGCAACGGCAATGGCGATACCAGCCTGTGAGCTGCCGATACCGGTCGACTTCCAGGATCAGGCTTACTCAGTTTCGTTTTGCCACGTCCGCGACGCTTTGCGGCGTAATGTCGGGACTGGTCCCGCCCCACTTGACGCGCAAGTAATTGCCGAGATCCACGACTTCCTGGTCGGTCAGCAGTTCACGAAAGCCCGGCATGTCCTGCCGCGCTTCGCCGTGCGGATAGATGCGAGCCGGAAGGCCGTCCAGCACGATTACCAGCAAATTGTGGGCGCTCGGCAGGCGCAGCGACACATTGGTGGTCACTGCCGGCGCGACATGCGGCGTGCCTTCGCCGTTCAGGCCATGACAGCCGGAACAGGCCTCGACATAGACGCGTCGGCCGGCGGCAGCCTCGGTCGCGGCAGACGGCTTGCCGGGTTCGGGTGCGGACGCCGCCTCGCCGATCAGATAGGTCGCCATCGCCTTGGCGTCCGCCTCGTCCAGATGCCGTGTCGAATTGTGCACCACGTCGAACATGCCGAAGCTCATCACCCCCTCCGGCCCAAGCCCGGCGCGCATGTAAGCGGCGAGACCGTCGCGGTCGAAGCCGAACCGCGCCAGACTGGCCGTGGTGATGTCCGGTGCGTCGACATTGTCGATCCGCGCGCCCTGGAGATATCGGCTCGGGATCGTGGCCATGGTGAAATCGCGTGGCGTGTGGCATTCGCCGCAATGGCCGAGTGCATCAACCAGATAGCGTCCGCGATGCCAGTCCTGCGATTTGGCCGCGTCCTCGGCAACCGTTCGGGAGGGAAGATTAATCAGGTTCCAGAAGGTCATGAACCGGCGGACATAGGGGAACGGAAAGCTGCCCGCCCGATTCGCCTGCCGGATCGGCTCGCGTGTCATCAGGAAGGCGTAGATCGCATCGACATCTGCCTCCGTGAGCCGCCGATAGGACGTATAGAGCATGGCCGGATAAAGATGCCGGCCATGCGCCCCGACGCCGTCGCGGACGGCTCGATGGAAGTCGGCCCGGGTCCAGGCGCCGATGCCGGTCTCTTTGTTCGGCGAAATGTTGGAGGCGTAGAGCGTGCCGAAGGGCATGGCAAAGGCGAGACCGCCGGCGAAGGGCGCGCCGCCCGGCGCCGTATGACAGGCGGCGCAATCGGCCGCCTGGGCAAGATACCGGCCCTGCGGAGCCAATTTTTGCATCTCCTCGGCTGACAACGGCCTATCGACCACCGCGCTGACGGCGCTCTTTTCGAACAGGCCGAGGAAGACCGCCAGCGCTGCGATCACAGTGACCGCCAGACCGAGAATTAGAAAGCGCGGCAGGCGGAATATCCAGGGGCGCCTCATCATCGCGCCTCAGCCCTGTACCAGCCCGGGCGTGCTCAGGATCACGTCACGAACGGCCTCGTAATAGCGGACATAACCGGTGCAACGGCAGATATGCGGCGCAAGCGCCTGCTCGATCGGTTCGGGTGTTGAACAGTTGGGCAAACTTACGCATATGTTTGATCGAGAGGCAATAATTAAATTACAAAATTAAGGAATAATCCGTGAAGCTCAAGGGTGACCCGAGCACGACCCGGGCGATGAACCGGAGACTGATCCTCAATCTCTTGCGGCAGGAGGGTCCGCGCAGCCGGGCCGACATAGCGTCCGTTACCGGCCTCAGTCCGGCGGCCGTCACCTTCGTCGTGGCGGACCTCATCGAGGATGGCCTGCTGATCGAGGGCAAGACAGTCGTGGGCTCGGCCGGGCGCCGCCCTATCCCGGTGGATATCAACTACGCGAACGGCCTCGCCATAGGTTTCAAGCTGATGGTCGGGTCGGTCGAATGCGTGGTCACCGATCTTGCGACCAATCCGCTGGGTTCCATGCGCGTCAAGCTCTCGGACAGCGATCCCGACCGTATTACAAAGGCGTTGGCCAAGGCGGTGCCGGAGCTGATTGCGATTGTCGATCGGCCCGGCGCCAAGCTTGCCGGGATCGGCGTTTCAATGCCTGGCGTTATAGACAACCAGAAGGCCGTGTGTATCCGCAGCAATCGCTATAACTGGGACAACGTTCCCCTTGGCCCGATGCTGGCCGAACGGGTGGACGTCCCCGTGTGGCTTGAGGACGACACCAATGCCTACGCCATTGCCCAGCAACTCTTCGGCCTCGGACGCCAGCACCGCAATATGGCGGTGCTGGCGATCGGCGTCGGGATCGGCTGTGCGCTCGTCTTCGAAGGCAAACTCTATCGCGGTGCGAACGGTGCTGCCGGCAAATTCGGTCACACCTCCTATGAGGAGAACGGCCGCCTTTGCGAGTGCGGAAAACGCGGCTGCCTGATGGCCTATTACGCCGAGCCGGCGATCCTGCGCACATGGCGCGAAGCCACCGGGCACGACGAAGCGGATTGCAAAGCGACCCTTATGGAAGCCTTGGCAGACCGCGAACCGCGAGCCGTCGCCATTCTCGAAGAAGCCGGACGTGGCATCGGCCGGCATCTCGCCAATCTTGTCAACATCACCGACCCGGAGGTCATTGTTGTCGGCGGTGAAGCGGTATCGTTTGGCGACGCGCTGTTTGGCCCGATGCGGGTGATGCTCGGGCAAAACACCTTTCGACAAGCACCGCCAATGCTGCTGGACTGGGAGGACAATTCCTGGGCAAGAGGGGCGGCTGCACTGGTGACGCAGAAGCTCTTCGATTTCGAGACATCGGCCGGCAACGCCGCGCCGCTTTCAAAGCGGGCTTTATGGTCGGCATAGGCGAGTGAAATAGACAGCCCTGCGCCTCAGGCCGCCCGAACGCTGCGCGCTCCGCGCGCCCAGGCCGGCAGCCAATCGCCATGCGCAACCAGCAAATCATCGACCAGCGACCATATCTGGTCGAGGTCGAGCTCAGCCGCCGTGTGCGGGTCCATCATCGCCGCGTGATAGATGTGCTCGCGGTTCTCGGTCATCAGCGCCTGGACCGTCAGCTCCTGGACGTTGATATTGGTGCGGATTAGCGCAGTAAGCTGCACCGGCAGGTCGCCGATGAAGGTGGGTTGAATGCCGGAGGCGTCGACGAGGCACGGCACCTCGGCCGCGCAATTATATGGCAATGACGTGATGCAGCCATTGTTGCGGACATTGCCGTAGATCACCGACGGCTCGCCGGTCCAGACCGAATTCATGATCGAGGACGCATATTCCTTCGACTGCTCCACTTCGATCTTGTCAGCCGAGCGATAGGCTTCCGCTTGCCCCTTCCAGCGTTCGATCTGCTCGATGCAGCGCTTCGGATACTCGTCGAGCGGGATACCGAATTTCTCGATCAGATCTTCGCGCCCGTCCTTGATGAAATAGGGCGTGTATTCCGCGAAATGTTCGGAGCTTTCAGTGACGAAGTAACCGAGGCGCTTCAGCATCTCGTAGCGCACCTTGTTCGGGCAGCGCGGGTTCCACCCCGGCTTCGGCGCCCGCCCTTCGCTATAGGCGCGCAGCAGATCCGGATAGAGGTTGCGATAGGAGCCGTCCGGCTGGCGATGCTCGAACTTCAGGTAGAAGGCCATGTGATTGATGCCGGCCGAGCGATAGCGAATCTCCTCGTAGGGAATGTCGAGATCATGCGCCAGCTCCATTGCCGTGCCTTGCACCGAATGGCAGAGGCCGACCTGCTTGATGTCGGGGTATTTCTCCGCGATCGCCCAGGTGTTGATCGCCATCGGGTTGACATATTGCAGCATGATAGCCTGCGGGCAGACCGCGAGCATGTCTTCGCAGATCTTCCACAGATGCGGCACGGTTCTCAAGCCTCGCATGATGCCGCCGACGCCGAGCGTATCGGCGATGGTCTGGCGCAGCCCGTATTTCTTCGGAACTTCGAAGTCGGTGACCGTGCAGGGCTCGTAGCCGCCGATCTGGAAGGCGACGACGACGAAATCGGCGCCCGCCAGCGCCTTGCGCTGGTCCGAATAGGTTTCGGCTTTGGCCTTTACGCCAAGCGTCGAGATCAACTTGCCAACGACGATTGCACTTTCTTCAAGTCTTTGCGGATTGATGTCCATCAGTGCGATCGTCGCGCCGGATAAAGCCGGACGCTGCAATATGTCACCAACGATGTTCCTCATGAACACCGTCGAGCCAGCTCCGATGAAAGCGACCTTGGGATTTCTTGCCACAATAACCTCCGGCATAACAATCAGGCTACCTCGAAAGCGGCTTTGACCAGCCGTTCGGTGTAAGCGGTTTTGGGATGGGACAGGACTTCGTCGACAGGCCCCTCTTCGACGATCCGGCCGTGCTGCATGACGATGACGCGATGGCACAGCGCCCGCACGACTTTGAGATCGTGCGAGATGAAGATGTAGCTCAGGCCCCGTTCGCGCTGCAGCTTGCGCAGCAGTTCGATGATCTGCGCCTGGACCGAGAGATCCAGCGCCGATGTCGGCTCGTCGAGTACGATGAATTCCGGTTCGAGCGCGACGGCGCGGGCAATCGCAATACGCTGGCGCTGGCCGCCGGAAAACTCGTGCGGGAAGCGCGACAGGATATCGCCCGGCATGCCGGCGCTGATCAGTGCCTCGCGCACCCGCTCGATCCGATCGTTCCTCGTGGCGCCGATGCGGTTGACGACAAGCCCTTCCTCGATGATCTGGCCGATCGTCATGCGCGGGTTGAGCGACGAGAACGGGTCCTGGAAGACGACCTGCATGCGCGACCGCAGCGGCCGCATCTGCGCCCGCGAACAGCCATGGATCGGCTGGCCATCGAAATAGATCTCGCCGCTGTCCGTGGTGTTGAGCCTGAGCAACGCCTCGCCGAACGTGGTCTTGCCCGATCCGGATTCGCCGACGAGGCCCAGCGTCTCGTGCCGCCGGAGGGTCAGGCTGAGGCTGTCGACGGCGACAAGTTCGCGCAGATCCGGCTTCATGAACGTGCCGTGCCGCAGCATGAAGGAGACGCGCACACCCTTGGCCTCAAGAATGACGTCGGCGCCTTCCGGCAACGGATTTGCCTGGCCGCGCGGCTCGGAGGCAAGCAGGTGGCATGTGTAGGGATGCTGCGGATTGGCGAACAGCTTCTCCGTCACATTGTGCTCGCGCATCTCCCCATGCTGCATGACGTAGACATAGTCGGAGAACTGCCGCACCACGGTCAGGTCGTGCGTGATCAGGATCACCGCCATGCGCAGTTTCTTCTGCAGGTTGCGGATGAGATTGAGGATTTGCGCCTGAACCGTCACGTCGAGCGCCGTCGTCGGCTCATCGGCGATCAGCACGTCCGGATCGTTGGCCAGCGCCATGGCGATCATCACACGCTGGCGCTGACCGCCGGAAAGCTGGTGCGGATACTGCTTCAGCCGCGCCTGGGGCTCAGGAATTTGCACCTGCTGCAGCAGCTCGAGCGCCCTTGCCTCGGCCTGCCTGCGGCTCATCTTGCGATGCACCCGTATCGCCTCGACGATCTGGCTGCCGATCGTGTAGATCGGGTTGAGCGAACTCATCGGTTCCTGGAAGATCATCGAGATGCGGTCGCCGCGCAGTTTGCGCCGGGCACGCTCGGAAAATTTCAGGATGTTCGCCCCATTGTATTCGACGGTCGATTTCGGCGACACGACCGCACGCTTCGACAACAGTCCCATGACGGTGCGCGCCGTCACCGACTTGCCCGATCCGGACTCGCCGACAATGGCGATCGTCTCGCCGCGATAGAGCTGGAAGGAGATGTCCTTGACCGCTTCCACCATGCCGTGCTCGACCTTGAAATCGACGGCGATGTTGCGGGCATCGATGACCGGGTTTTCCGAACGTCCATCATGGTCGAGCCGGACAGGCGGTGCGAAAGATTTGACGAGCGCGTGTTGCATCATGTCACGTCAATAAGGATCGACTGCATCGCGCAGTCCGTCGCCAAGCGCGTTGAACGCGAAGACGGTGACAAGCACGAAGCCGACCGGCGAGAGTATCCAGGGATAGGTGCCAATGACCGAATAGGTGGCGGTGTCTTGCAGCATCAGCCCCCAGGAGATCAGTGGCGGCTTCACCGCGAAGCCGAGAAAACCGAGGAAGGATTCGAGCAGGACGACACTGGGGATCGCCAATGTGACGGCAACGATCACGTGGCTCATCACGTTTGGGAAAATGTGCTGCATGATGATGCGGCCATCCGTGGCGCCGACCGCCATCGCCGCACGGACGTAGTCGATTCGCGCCAGCGCCAGGGTCTTGCCGCGCACCTCGCGCGACATCTGCGCCCAGCCAAGCGCCGACATGACGACGATCACGAAGGCCAGGAAGACATTTGTCGGCGCCGTCACCGGAACCAGCGACGTTAGCGCCAGATAAAGCGGCAATTGCGGAAATGCGAGCACCAGTTCGACGAAGCGCTGGACCCAGACATCGAATGTGCCGCCGAAATAACCCGACACCATGCCGACCGTCGTGCCGATCACGGTGACGATGAAAACCACGGTCAATGCGATCATCAACGAGATGCGCGAACCATAAATCGCACGAGCCAGCACATCGCGGCCGAATTTGTCGGTGCCAAGGAAGTGCACCGGCTGGCCGTCGGTCGAGCCGAAGAAGTGCCGGTTCGCGGGAAGCAGGCCGAGCAGTCTGTACTCCGCTCCCTTGACGAAGAAGCCGAGCAGCCGCGGATGGTCGTAGTCCGGCCCGACGACGGGTTGGAAGGTAACCGGGTCGAGGTCTTCCGAATCCGCCAGGGCATAGACGCGTGGCTGGAAGACGAAGTTGCCGTCCTTGTCATGGAAGCTCATCATCTGCGGCGGGGCGAAGCCGACATCGGTCACCTTGGGATCCATCGGTGCGAAGAAGTCGGCAAACACCGCCAGCAGCACCAGAAACGCGACCAGGATGAGCCCGGCCATGCCGGTCCAGGACCGTTTCAGGCGGCGCCAGACGAGTGCGATGTAGCTCTCATTGCCGCGCGGCTTGATCTTGGCCGGCTCCTCGGCAAGTGGCGGCAGCGAGGGCTCGAACACAAGCATCTCAGGACCCTGCATATTGGCGCACACGCGGATCGAGCATGACGAGCAGCATGTCGGCGATGATGTTGCCGACGATCAGCGTCGCCGACAGCACCATCATGAAGGTCGCCGTGACATAGACGTCGCCAACCGCCATCGAACCGACGATCGCCGGGCCGACGGTCGGCAGGGCAAAGATGATCGCAGTCTCGATCTCGCCGGTCAGCATATAGGGCAGCACCACGCCCTGATACATGACCAGCGGATGCAGCGCATTGGGCACCGCATGGCGCATCACGACCGCACCACCGCTGAGACCCTTGGCGCGAGCGGTTTCGACATATTGCGCGTTCAGCGTGTCGAGCAAATTGCCGCGCATCACCCGCATGTTGTAGGCGAGCCCGCCAAAGGTGGCGATGGCGACAACCGGCCAGACATGCCGGACGAGATCGACGAACTTCGCCCAGGACCACGGCGCCCCGCCAAATTGCGGCGAAAAGAAGCTGCCGATCTCGGACACATTGAACTGGAAGACCAGCAGGTAGACGATGATCAGGGCCATCAGGAAGCGCGGCACCGTCATGCCGAGGAAGGAAATCGCTGACAGCGTACTGTCGATCCAGCTGTACTGTCTGGTCGCCGCCCAGATGCCAAAGCCGATGCCCAGCACCGAAGCCAAGAGATGGCAGACAAGCGCAAGCAGCAGCGTGCGCGGCAGCCGCTCGCCCACCACGTCGGCGACGGGCTTGTTGTAATACAGGCTGTAGCCGAAGTCGCCGCGGGTGACGATGCCGGCGATCCAGTTCAGGTATTGGAGCGGAACCGGCTTATCGAGGCCATGCTCCACGCTATAAGCCTTCGCCTGCGCATCGGCCTCGGCAAAGGAGGCTCCACCCTGGTTGATGAGCTGCAAGCGGATGTAGTCGGCATAGTTGCCCGGCGGGGCCTGGATGATCGCGAAGGTAACCACGCTCAAAATGGCGAGAACCGGTAATGCGGATGCTATGCGCATAAGCAGAAATCGCAGCATCGGCCGTTTCTCTCCTCGCTCGGTTTCAGTTATCCCCTTGCCGCTGGCTTTGTCCCGGCCGCGCCAGCAGCGCGGCCGGGAATTTTCAAGTCAGGGGAGGAAACTCAGTTCGTCGGACCCTTGTCGCCGGGCTTTCCGGGAAGCTGTTCGGGGAACAGTTCATATTTCTGCTGCTTGTCGACAGCGACCCAGACCCTTTCACGAATGATCGAATCTTCGGCCCAGTTGAACATGAAGATCGGCGTTCCCTGCGGGATATTGGAGAAGCGGTTGTTGATGATCAGCGCGCCGGGATATTCGGTCAGCCCGACGGTATAGACGTGTTGCGTCGAGATCTTCTGGAACTGCTTCATCAGGCTGGCGCGCTCGTCGTTGTCCTGCGCCGAGACGAACTTGTTGACGATGTCGACGAGGTCCTTCTCGAACGGCATCAGATCGACCTGGCCGTTTTCCGGAGCGCGATGGTTCCAGCTTGTGCGTGGGCCGATCGGCGCCAGTTGCTCGGTGTTCTGTACGACCGAGGTGAGCTCCTCATCATTGCGCCTGACCATCCAATCGAAACGGCCAGAATACATGGACGCGTCGCGCTGGACGCCGTTCAACCCGTTCAGGACAACGCGAAGACCTAGCCTCTCCATCTGGCCGACGACGCCCTCCGCGAGGCTCTTGTCGGTGGTGTAGTCATTGTTGACGAGCATCACGATCTCGACATTCTTTCCGCCGGCGGTGCCGGCAGGAAAATTGACGAAGCCGTCGCCGTCGCTGTCCTTCAGGCCTGCCTTGGCGAGTTCCGCCTTGGCGCCTTCGAGATCGAAGGGGTAGTAGACCGTCGACTTCCGGTCGTAGAAGCTCGTACCCGAGGAGAAGCCGCCCGGATAGATGGCGGTGAACGGACCCTTGACCAGCGAGTCGCCGAGCGCCTTGCGGTCGAGCGCCATGGTAACGCCCTTGCGGAAATCCTCGTTGCGGTTCAGCTCGCGAACCGCCTGCCCACGCTCGTCGGGATTGCCCCAGCCGTTGGCGGAGAAGTTCATCCGCAGATTATAGCCGATCAGCCGCGGACCGAAGGCAAGCCGGGCCGGCGCGTCCTTTTGCGCCGCCCGCTTCAGCGAGGCGACGAAATTCTCCGGCTGCTCCAGATTGGAGATGTCGGCCGCCCCCGACACCGCCTGAACGTCGCGGTCGGCCCAGGTCGATAATTTGTAGTGCAGTTCATTGAGATACGGCAGTTGGTTGCCCTTCTCGTCGACCTTCCAATAGTACGGATTACGGCGCATGACGATGATGTCGTCGGGGCGGTATGCCACCGGCACCCAGGCACCCATCACGGGCATGTTCATATATTCCGGCGGGAACGCGTTCTTGAACTGCTCGTAAGTGTTCTTCGAGTATTTCGGATGCTGCGGCTTGAGGATGTGCGACGGTCCGGGGCAGAACTTGCCGTAAGCCATGGCGTAGAGGTGTTGCTTCGGAAAGGCGTCCTTGAAGGTCCACTCGACGGTGTAGTCGTCGATTTTCTTCAGCGTCGTGCCGACGCCGAAGGTCTCCTGCGTGGCGCCGTTCAGCGGCGAGACATTGGGGTCGATCACCTCGTCGTCCCAGTAGAACATCACATCGTCGGCGTTGAACGGAACGCCGTCCGACCATTTCGCGCCCTCGACCAGATGCATCGTCAGCGTGTGGCCGTCCTTCGACCAGCCCCAGCCCCTGGCGAGGTTCGGCAGCGGCTCGGTGTCCTTGGCTTCGACCTGGAAAAGCGGGGCCGTTCGCGTAAGGCATTCGGAGAGGCCGATGTCGATGCCGCCCCAGCCTTGCGTCTGCCCCGCGCCGTAGTTCCAGCCCTCCGGCCGGCCGCCGATGACATGGCGCATCGTGTCACCGTAGACGCCGACGCCGTCCGGCATGTTGCCGGTCTTGAAGACCAGCGGCTCCTTCGGGAGCCGGTCCTTGACCGGCGGCAGCTTGCCTGGCTTGACGTATTTGTCGGTGACCCAATCGGGTTCGTGGTATTCTGGAAGTGCCTTGAACTCCAGGATGGAGTCGCGCGCGACATATTTGATCTTTCCCTCGGCGGGAAATTGCGCGGGCACCGGCGGCACGGTCGGCTCGGATGCATATGCGCTCAGCGCCGAGGCCGAGACGCCAAGCGCCAGCCCTGCGAGAATGCCAATGTTTCGAAAATTCCTCATCGTCTCTCCTCCCTGTTGTTCAGGAGCGCGTTGACGCCGCTCCATTTCTCCTCGAACGCTATGCAGACGGTGCGGCGCCGAAATCCCTCCGAAACTTTACCGCAATCCGTCCCGATGAAATTCAGACGGCCTGCTTGAGAGCCGTTTTTTCCGCACGCAATTCCTCGATCGAACGGACGTCGCGCCGTGCCGCACCGGCCCATTCTCGGGTCTTGACCCTGGATTTCGAAAGCCGTTCCTTCGCGGCCGGCACCGCATCGGCATATTGCGGCAGCCAGCGGGCCTGGGCGACGACCATCTCGTCCACCATTTGCCAAACCTCTTCCGGGGTCGAAACCGCGCCGACCAGTGGGTCGTGCAGGACCGCGAGCTTCAGCAGGTCGATATCGCCGGAGATTGCCGCATGAACCGACATGCGCTGGACGTTGATCGAGGAAATGCAAGTGGCGGCGCAGCCCTCCGGCAGCGTGATGCCGGCCACCATGTTGATACCGAAGCGATCGACGAAGCCGGGCGACTCGACGATCGCATCCTGCGGCAGGTTGGCGATGATGCCATTGTTCTTGACGTTGAAATGGCCGCGATAAACGCGGTTCGTCTCCAGCGCCTCGAGAATATGGCTGGCATGCTCGTTGGAGCGCTTGGCAGGATCGATCGGCCTCGCGGCGGATTCCAGAAATTGCGGGAATTCGGTTTCGAACCAGTTGCGCGTTTCGGTCGAATAACGAAGGTAGCCGCCGGTCTCGCCGTGGATCCAGTCGGACATGTCGATCCAGCGGGTGATTTCGTCCGGCCGCTTGCGGTACCAGGGCAGGTATTCGGAAAGATGGCCGTTGCTTTCGGTCGAATAGACGCCGAATCGCTTCAGGACGTCGATGCGCAGCTTTTCCTGTTGCGAATAGACCGGATGCGCCTCGAAGGCGGCAACCAGCTCGTCCTTACCGATCTTGCGGCCGTTGAGACGCAGGTCGATGAACCAGGTCTGGTGATTGATGCCGGAGCAGATGTAATCGAGTTCGGTGCGCGACTTGGCGCCGAGCACTTCGGCGATCTGGTCGGCGCCGTGCTGGACGCCGTGGCAGAGGCCGACGGTATCGACCTTGCCATCTTCGATCGCCGCCCAGGTGTTCATGGCCATCGGGTTGGCGTAGTTCAGGAATTTCGCCCCAGGCTCGGCGACTTCAAGGATATCCTTGCAGAAATCGAGGATCACCGGAATGTTGCGCTGGCCGTAGAGGATGCCGCCGGCGCAAATCGTGTCGCCGACGCATTGGTCGATGCCATACTTCAGCGGAATGCGGATGTCGTCGGCATAGGCTTCGAGACCGCCGACGCGAACGCAGCTGATGACGTAGCGGGCACCCTCGAGGGCAGCACGGCGGTCGGTCGTTGCTGTAACCTTGGTCGGCAGCCTGTTGAATTCGACGACCCTGTCGAGGATCGACTTGATCATCTGGAGATTGCGCTCGCTGAGATCGGTCAGCGCGAATTCGACATCCCTGAATTCAGGAACGCACAAAATGTCGGTGAAGAGCTTCTTGGTGAAGCCGACGCTTCCCGCACCGATGATAGCGATCTTGAAACTCATCAGTCTCACCTCGACCTGATCGAATGTTAGGGCAAAGGCGGCGAAAACAGGCCTGGCCCGCCTGCCATGGCGTGCAGGCTGGACTCCGGCGCTTCCTCCCGTCCGCTCTTTGACCGCGGTTTCTTTTGCTTTTCTCGAGGGATTATGCGCCTAATTCAGCACGCGACCAGAGAAGGATTATGCTTTTAGGGGTAATTTTGTGCTGCGGAACTTGATCGACGCCGGGCCGGCGGGCAGGACGGTATCGCTGCCGCGCGGCCGCCAGCGCCTGCACACCATGCCGACAAGCACGGGCTATGAAGTGCGCGAGAACGAGGTCTACGACTGGGATGGGCGCAGGCGCGGCCAGACGCCGTTTACCGTGCTCCAGCACACGATCAGCGGCATCGGCCGATTGCGCTACGAGAACCGGAACTACCGTCTGCAAAGGGGCGATACGTTGCTGGTTCTCGTGCCGCACAACCACCGTTACTGGCTGGCCAGGGGCGAACGCTGGGAATTCTTCTGGATATCGATGAACGGCGAGGAGGCACTGCGCATTCACAAATCGATCCTTGCCGCCGTCGGTCCGGTGCTTCGGCTGAAGCCCTCGACGATCGATCATCTCGCGGATTGCAGCGTACGCCTGATCACAGGCGCGGTCTCGCCCGGAGCCGCCTCGGCTGTCGCCTATGAAGCCGCCATGGCGCTCTACGACGATGTCTTCGGCTCGCATGCCGTCACCGACGACAAGAGCGCCATGCAACCGGTCATCGATCACATCAAGGCCAATCTCGACAGGCCGCTCCGCGTTGCCGATCTCGCCGAGATCAGCGGCCTGAGCCGCGCGCATTTCTCGCGCTGCTTCGCCGAGAGTGAAGGTCTTCCGCCCGCCGAATTCGTGCTGCAGCAGCGACTGCAGCGCGCGGCGAAGTTGCTGACGAAGGCCGATTTCCTGCCGGTCAAGGAAGTCGCCATCATGTGCGGCTTCGAGGATGCCAATTATTTTTCGAAGGTCTTCCGCCGCCTCTACGGCATCAACCCGACGCAATTCCGCACCAACGGAATGTATGCCAGCCTGGGATCCGCCCGATAGATTCGCACCGCGCTTGGCGTCGGAATCGGGAACGCTTTTGCTTCCCCTTGGTTTAGGACAAGAGAGCCTGATCGCCGCTGCGACAACCCACTCTGAGCGGAGATCAGGCCACAGATGTCAGGGGAGTGATCGATGGACAATCCCGATCCGAACAACCCGAATCCACTGCCGGACAATCCCAATCCCGAGCCGGCCCGGCCGCCTGCCCCGCCGGAGACTCCGCCGGGAGAACCTCCAGGCGTACCCCCACCCTCGCCGGATCCAATTCCAATGCCGGACCAGGAGCCAATCGGGATTCCTCCTGGCACCCCTTCCGAAATTCCTTCGGAACCGACTTTTCCCGGGCCGACCGCCTGAAGGGCGGTCGGAGTGGAGGATGGCAAGGGTGATTTGGCGGAGCGCTCGAAACGGGTCTTGCCATGGAACGTTTTGCGCTGGCGCTCATTCACCCTTCCATCACGGAATTCGGCGGCAGGGCCTGCAACCAACGGAGGTTAAAATGAAAGTTGGCAACTGCATGACAAAGGACGTCGAGATCGCCAGTCCGCAGCAAACCCTACGTGATGCGGCAGAAATGATGGGTCGCCTCGACGCCGGCGCGATGCCGGTGGGCGAGAACGACCGGCTCGTCGGCATGATAACCGATCGCGACATCGCAATCCGCGGCGTCGCCCAAGGCAAGACACCTGACGCCAAGGTACGGGAAGTGATGAGCACCGAGGTCAGGTATTGCTTCGACGACGAAGACGCGGAGGATGTTCTGCGCAACATGGCTGATCTGAAAGTGCGCCGGTTGCCGGTGCTTAATCGCGACAAGCGCCTGGTCGGCATCGTTTCGCTGGGCGACCTCGCCACCAACAGCGAGACGGCGACAGCCGGTGAAGCGCTAAGCGGCATCTCGCAACCCGGCGGCGAGCATTCGCAAACGATACACTGACGGCGCACCGTCGACCGGCCTTGCCACGACCGAACCGCCGGCCGGATAGACGCCAGCCTGCCGGTGAAACTGTTCAGAGGCGAACTGGACCGCAAACCGACGAGGAGCAAGCCATGATTACCATGAAGGCCGTCCGTATCCACGATTTTGGTGGACCGGAGGCTCTTTCGCTGGACGCGGTTCCGTTGCCTCAGCCGCATGACGACGAGGTCACGCTCAAGGTCTACGCGGCAAGCGTCAATCCCGTCGACTACAAGGTTCGCGAGGGCTCTTCGGGCGCGGATCTGCCCGTCACGCTCGGCCGTGACGTATCCGGCGTGGTGGAATTGTGCGGCACGCGGGCCCATACGCTGAAGAAGGGCGATCCGCTATATGCCATGCTCGGCAACGACCGCGGCGGCAACGCCGAATATGTCGTCGTCAAGGCAACGGAGGCGGCGGCGAAGCCGCAACGCTTAAACCACGCCGAAGCCGCCGCCGTGCCGCTTGCGGGCCTTACCGCGTGGCAAGGCCTTTTCGATCACGGCGGCCTCAAATCCGGGCAGCGGGTCCTCATCCATGGTGGCGCCGGCGGCGTCGGTCATCTGGCGGTGCAGTTTGCAAAGGTTGCGGGCGCCTTCGTCGCGACGACCGTTTCCGCGCAGGATTTCAATTTCGTCCGCGCGCTTGGCGCCGACCAGGCGGTCGACTACAAGAACCAGCGCTTCGAGGAGGTTGTCGAGGACGTCAACCTCGTCTTCGACCTAGTAGCAGGTGAAACACAGGACCGCTCGTGGGACGTGCTCAAACCCGGCGGCACGCTCGTCTCAACGCTTTCCGAACCGTCGGCGGAAAAGGCCCGCCAGCATCGGGCTCGCGGCGTCTCCTATCTGACCAAGCCGAACGCAGCACAGCTTGCCGAAATCAGCCGCCTCATCGACGCCGGGAAGGTCAGGCCGTTCGTGCAGGCAATCTATCCTCTCGAGGACGTCGCCAAAGCCGAGGAACGGCTCGAGAAGCAGCATACGCGCGGCAAGATCGTGCTTCAGGTAGCCGCCTAGCGGACGCAGGCCGTTTCTCCTGTTCAGAAGCCCGGCGGCCGAGAGTTTGACACAGGACGGCGCGCCGGGCCTGGCCGGCTTAGACAGGCGCCGGCCGAAGCAGCATGCGTCGGGTTTGCCGGAATACGCAAATCAAACAAATCAGGGAGATGCAACGGAATGTGAGGCACCTCGCGACGGCACCGGCGCACGGCCCGCTGTCAGTGAAATGCGAAGCGAAGGGGCGCAGCGTTTACCGACAGGCGGGTTAGGTTCCTACGGCCCGCAAGCCGCAAAAAACCGCTTCAATCTGTCGGACAGCGGCGATAGGCTCGAACCATGTCTCAATCTGCCAATCCGATCTCCATTGCCCGTCGCGATCAGATGTTTCCCGCGCTGGCTGAACCTGACCTGGACCGCATGGGCCGTTTCGGCGAAGCCGTGTCCTATGCTGCAGGCGAACAGATCGTCAAAGCCGGTGAGCTGGCGCCCGGTCTGATCGTGGTCCTGTCCGGCAAAGTGGATATAATCCAGGGCGGCAGCTTCGGCCGGCGCGAAACGATCGTCACGCACGGTGCGGGCAATTTCGTCGGCGAGCTGGCGCAGCTTTCAGCCCGGCCCTCACTGGTGGATGTGGAGGCGGTCGAGCCGGTCGAGGCGCTCGTCATCGCCTCGCAAAGGCTGCGGGACCTGATGGTACAGGAAGCAAACCTCGGCGAGCGCATCATGCGGGCGCTGATCCTGCGCCGTGTCGGCCTGCTCGAGAGCGGCACAGCCGGACCGATCATTGTCGGACCGGTCGACAGCGGTGACGTATTGCGGCTGCAAGGTTTCCTAGCCCGCAGCGGTCAGCCGCATCGGGTTCTCGATTCCGCTACCGATCCCTGCGCCAAGACGCTGATCGAACGCTTCCATGTCGATATCCACCATTTGCCGATCGTGCTCTGCCCGAACGGCAAGCTGCTGCTCAATCCCGGAGAGAACGAGCTCGCCCGCTGCATCGGCCTGGTGAGGCCGATCGACGCCGACAAGCTGTACGACGTGGCCATTGTCGGCGCCGGACCAGCCGGCCTCGCGGCGGCCGTCTATGCGGCTTCCGAAGGGCTGTCGACGATCGTGCTCGATTGCCGTGCCTTTGGTGGACAGGCGGGCGCCTCCTCGCGCATCGAGAACTATCTCGGCTTCCCGACCGGCATTTCGGGAATGGCGCTGATGGCGCGCGCTTACAATCAGGCGCAGAAATTCGGCGTCGAAATGGTGATACCGGACGAGGCGAAGCGGCTGGGCAGTGCAAGCGACACGCCGGGCGCCCATTACACGCTCGCCGTCGGCGGCGGGGAGACCGTGCGGGCACGGTCGGTGGTGATCGCCAGCGGAGCGCGCTATCGCCGCCTTGATATGGCAAACCTGGCGCAATTCGAGGGAACCTCCGTGCACTATTGGGCTTCGCCGATCGAAGCCCGGCTTTGCGCCGGGCAAGAGGTGGCCCTGGTCGGCGCCGGCAATTCGGCTGGCCAGGCTGCTGTTTATCTGGCGGCGCATGTGAAGAAGGTATGGCTGCTGGCGCGCGGCAGCAGCCTGGATGCGAGCATGTCGCGCTATCTGGTGGAGCGCGTCAGGGCACAGCCGAACATCGAGGTGCTGGCTGAGACGCAGATCACGGCGCTGGAAGGCGACGACGGCAATCTTGGCAATGTACGCTGGCGCAACCGCGACACGGAGACAGCACGTCCGATCCACCATCTCTTCCTGTTCATCGGCGCCGATCCGAACACCGATTGGCTGGCGCAATGCGGCTTGGCGTTGGACGCGAAGGGCTTCGTGCGCACTGGGCCGGACATTGGCCAAGCGGGTGCGCTGGAGACGAACCGCAGCGGCGTGTTCGCCATCGGCGACGTGCGCGCGGGCTCGATCAAGCGCGTCGCCGCTGCCGTCGGTGAAGGTGCCCAGGTGGTTGCGGCGCTGCATGCATATCTCGCGCAAGGCGGCAGTCTCGCCGTGGCGCCTCAACTGGCCAGGAGCGCATGATGGCGGACGAATGCAGGCATGCCGGGGACATTCGCGACGTGACGCCGAGCGCGCTCGGCTGCGAGGAATGCCTGAAGAGCGGTTCGCAGTGGGTGCATCTGCGGCTCTGCCGCACATGCGGCCATGTCGGCTGCTGCGACGACTCGCCCAACCGTCATGCCACCAAGCATTTTCGGGCAACCGGCCATCCCGTCATCGAAGGCTACGATCCGCCGGAAGGCTGGGGATGGTGCTACATCGACGAAATCTTCCTCGACCTCGGCGACCGCACCACGCCGCAAAACGGTCCAATACCGCGCTTCATTTGAGCTTTTTTGCCAGCGTCCCGCTAGTCCAAGGCTGCTTCGGCTTGGGCGGGGATATCGCGCCCCTCTGGTGGTGCCAATGAACGCTCGCGCATGTGCCTGACGGTCTGAAGGACACGATCGGCAAGGGATGCAAGCGCGCCCTGTGCCGTGCGCGTTCCGATGACGGATTCCAGCGTAACCGCCTGCGTTGAGAATTTGTGTTTGAACGACTCTGCACCACAGAGGAAATCGACCACGCTCAAGCCGTGATCGATCGACCACTGTACGTAATCCATCAACAGGATCACACCCGGCGACGCCCGGCCGAAATCCGGATCGAAGGTCGTTACGAAGGCCATCATCACGTCGTGCTGGACGAAGTTGATCGACACCGCGACCATTATGCCATTGCATTCCAGGACGAAGATATGCAGCACGCCGGCGTGCGCCAGCGCGTCGACGAGCGCGGCGAGTACCGGCACGCCCTCTTCGAACAGGTCGGACTCACGCATGCGCTCGGTCAGCCATTTCCGCTTCAAGGCCGCGAGGCGCTCCAGTACCGGTTGCAGCGGCTCGTCGGGGGCAAGCAGGCGAAATCTCACCTCTCCGGTTTCTTCCAGCGCTTTGATGCCGCGCCGATAGTTCTGGCGCGTCTTTTTCGACTGATCCGCGAACCATGCCGCTCCGCTTTCCCATTGTCCGGCAACGCGATAGCTGACTTCCGTTCGGTGAAACGGACGAAGCCTGATGCCGCTGGAAGCTCCCGGCGTGAAAATTTTGCGGGCCGCCGCATCCGGTGAGAGACGATTGATCAGGGCAAGATCGAAGCCACCGGCATCGCAGAGTTGGCTCCATAGCTCCTGCAGCGCCGACAACGAGCAGTCCGGGGCAACGAGAATATCTCCATAGTCGGTATAGCTGCCGGCCGCCCATTCGAGAAACCGCAGCCCCCTGCGCCTGCCGATCGCCAGCGGAACGACGGCAACGAGTTTCTCGCCCTTCCACACCAGGCCGATCCGCAACGCGCGCTGGTCACGGCGTTGTACGGTACTCCACCATGCCGAAATCCAGGCATGGCTTTGAAAGATCAGCCCGTCGGTACGATGCCAAAGGTCCATCCAAGCGGCTTCGACCGCCGCCAGGCGATCCGCCGAACGGACGATTTCCAGACGCTCCGCGCCTAGGACGTCGATGGAAACAACGGTGTTCATGAAGGAGAACTGTCCTGTGGCTGCGCGACCACATTGGGCCGCCTGTGAAACAGTCGCATGACATGCCTTGTCATCTTCTTGAGCGGCAGGACGTAGAGCCCAAAGAGCGACTGATAATCGCGCACATCGCGATCGATCAGGCCAAATTTCAGGTCTTCATCAGGCTCCGGGACAAATTGCGTTCCGAACAGCCGATCCCAGAACGAAAAAAGCAGGCCGAAATTCTTGTCATAATGACGTGGGTCGATGCTGTGATGCACCTGGTGCCAGTGCGGACACAAGATGATGTTGTTCAACGGGCCGAACGAGATCTTGAGATGCGTATGGCGAACAAAATCCATCATCAGGATGTTGCGGATGACGTAGACGTTGATGCCGAAGATAGCGATCTCTACCGGATCGAGTGCAATGAGGCTCCAGATGCCGAAGCAGATGCCCGGGATGACGCCATCCCACATACGGTTCATCAGATCGTCCAGCGGATGAACCCGGTCCTTGGTGATCCCCACCATCACCTCGGCCGAATGATGCACCTTGTGCAATTCCCACAGGAACGGAAAGCGGTGCTGGGCGACGTGGTAGAGGTAGTAGGAAATATCATAGGCGACCAGCATGGTTGCGGTGAAGATGACGATCGTCATCGGTCCCGCCGGGCCGCCGAGAAGCGGCGCGTGGATGTTAAGGAGCCAGCCGATTGCCTCGCGTGTGCCGTAGCCCACCGCGACGACGAAGGTGACGCCGGCAGGAATGAGCAGGAAAGGCATCATCGCCCGTTTCGTGATCCAGAACAGGGCGTCGGCTCGCGCCGACGGGTGCAGGATGACTTCCGCCGGGAAGGCGAAGTCGAAAAAGTCCCTGAGGGACTTATGTTCGGCAGTTCGCCAGTAGGCGATCACCGCGCTGCCCAGTGCGGTGAGGAGAAGCAGGCCGAGCGTGGTCAGATTGACGTTCGAAAGCTTTTCCACAATCGCTCTGGCAAATTCGGAAAACATCGTTGCAGCGGCTCCTGGGGCGAATTGCAAAGCACGAAATCCCCGCCACACCTGCTACGCCGCCTGCAACCAGTGGCTGTTGCGGGCGCAGCGGGCAAAGCAGGCTGGATGATGCGAGACTAGCAGATCAACGGTAACGAAACCGCTAAATGTCCAAACGTAATTAATGTCGAATACGGCTGGAACTCGCCCGGCAACTCTACGTTGGCGCCGGTTTTTGCCGTTGCGGCGGGTGAATTGGGGCAAGATGGATATGGATTCCAGCTTCGCCCACTTCACCGTGCCAGGCGAGGCGTTCGGCTTGCTGCCTGGTGCCAAAACGCAGTGAAACCCAACCGCCTTGCCCCGGCATGTCACCGCCGGCGCGGATATCGAGCGCGGCATCAGGAAAGCGGATGGCCAATAGCGCCTCGTCGCCGCGCAACACCGTGACCGTGTTTTCATGCCGGTCGGTATGGAGGCCGGCGGCCAGTTGGAAGACGATCTCGGACTGATGCTTGCCGCTGAGCAGTTGGTCGGTGATGAGGATGCCATCGGCCTGGCGCGCCAAAGTGCGCTGATGCATGACGCCGAAGCGGCTTCTATAGCCGTCGTGCCGGCCACACAGCCTCCAGTGCGTTCCAGGCTCGCTGTCCACCAGCGTCGCAACTGCCTTGTGCGACCAGTTGAAATTCCCAGCGATGGTGCTTTGGTTTTTACCCTCGATGTTCAGCGTGTTGTGCGCCGGCGTGGAGCGGAACCAGTCGCGCCATGCGCCTCCCGAACCGTAGAGCCAGGTGCCCGGATCGACCAGCACCGGCTCACCGTCGATGCACAGGGTGAGCGACAGCGCGTCGGCATGGCCGTGCGCCGCTATCGAGAGATAGCCGAGCGGCCCATGGTCGAACGTCAGTTCGACATCGCGGCCATTCATTGCTCCGCGCCAGACGGAGAGCCCACCTCGCGCGAATGTCTGCAAGCCATGCACCGCCGGTGCCGGGCCCGACGGCGCACCAAAGAAAAGCGAACGAAAGTCGTCGGGCCCCGGCGCGTTGCCCGGCGTCCCCAGTAAGCTTTGGATGGCGGCCGCGACGGATCGGATATAGTTCGGCTCGTCCCCCAGCTTCAGCACGCGGCCCTCATCGTCGTCGCCGAAGCGGGCGGCTTTCAGTGGCAGCCAGCCGACGAAATTGGCGAAGGCACCCAGACGCGCTTCGACAGCGTGGGGAAACGGCGTTCCCGCCTGGCGTGCCGCGGCGGCGCACAGCAAGATGAGTTCGGCGCTGAAGGCTGCGTAGGTCGGCGTTTGCTCGGCACCGGCGCCGTCGGCGAGTATCTGCTTGTGCGTCTCATTCAGGAGGGCGCCGTGGGCGATTTCGGATTCGGCCCCGAGCGCCAGGCCGACCAGATATTCGCCAGCCAATTCTGCGACGAGATGGTTGTTGGCGGAGGAATATCGCGATGGAAACCGCGGCAGCCAATAGGCGCTTGCCGCGAGTATCTCACCGGCTTTCCGCAGGGTCGTCGGGTCAAGCCGGTCGCCAACGAGGTCCAGGGTGACGATCAGGCTGATGGCTCGCAGCGCTACCTCGATGCCGGACGCCCAGCCAATGCCTCGGAACGGCGGATTGGCGGAATGCCAACTGCCGATTGCCACCTCAATGGCCCTCCGGGACCAATTGTCCTCGCTGAGGAGCAGGTGTGCAGCCAGTGGCGGCAATTGCTGCAGCCGGTTGATTTCCCAGACATATTTTATATCGCCAAGGTCGCCGCCATGGCGAAAATCGATGTCGAAAGTATGAGCCTCGGAGCCAGGCCAAAGCCTGCCGGTCACCGGATCAAGACGCCAAAGCTCAGCAGGAAACAAAACATCGGGCTCGCGCTTTGGCCATGTCCGCCCGAGTGCCGAAAACCGGCCCTGAAGCGTCTCTTGCGCGGCCGCCGCTATGGCTTGCCGTTGAGCGTCGGTCGCTGCCAGCACAGCGTGGCGAAATCCCGGCAGCACCGGGTGCAACTGCGGCGATGGATAGCGCTCCCACCCATCATCGCGGCGGCGCGACGCGATCCTTCGACGTTGCTCGCTCAGCCGGTGCAACACCTCGGCCGGTCCCATGCTGCGCAATCGGTTGATGTACCAGCCGATTCTCATGCACGCCCCGTCAACGTTTCGGTCCTTGTATACCATGCCGTCGAAAAGCTGCGCGCCGGCAATCTTCTTTCCCGTTCGTTGCGGTTAATATCTCCGGCACCATGCGGAGAGAGCGATGAGAAAAGCGGTGTGTGTTGTTGCCTGGGTGCTCGCCTTGGTTATGGCGGCCGAGGCAGCGCCCATCCCTCTCAAGCGCGGCGTTGGCGTGCATGAGTGGCTCAACTGGTCGCCGGTGGAGAAAGACGGAACCTACGTTTGGCCGCCCTATCGCAGCGAAAAGGAGTGGCTTGCGGGAAGCAGGCCGTTCACCGATTGGCCGGCCGGGGAGGTGTTTGCCCACATCCGATCGATGGGCTTCGACTTCGTCCGGCTGAGCGTCGATCCCGGCCCTCTGCTTGCCAGCGAGGGCGCCAGGCGGCAGCAGGCGCTGGACATACTTGCCGCCGCCGTCGAGCGGATCACGTCGACCGGCCTCAAGGTGGTTTTCGACCTGCATGGCGTCACTCAGGTTCCGGACTACAGCATGGAAATGATCTACGGCGGCGCCGACAGCGAGGGCGTTGCCGGCTACCGCCAGATGGTTGTGGCGGTCGCCGCCATGCTGGTCAAGATAGGCACCGACAAAGTCGCCCTCGAACCTTACAACGAGCCAGCATATTACCCTTGCGATCCAAGCGGCAGCGATGACTGGCAGCGGATCATGGCGGGGACCGTCCACGACATTCGAGCGGTCAGCAGCGAACTCACCATCGTTGCGACCGGCGCCTGCGGCGGCAGCATTGCCGGACTGGTCAACCTCAGCCCCGGCTTTGATGACCCAAACCTCTATTACAGCTTCCATATGTATGAGCCGCACAGCTTCACCCACCAGCGGCCCGACGACACAAACAGCTTTGTTTCGGGACTTCCCTGGCCTGCCGACAGCAGTACACCCGAAGTGGTGACCGAAACCCTTAGGGCGCGGATGGAAGCTGCCGGCTTGAGCAGGGTCGAGCAGATGATGAACATGGCCACCGCGCGCGAAGCAGTAGCGAAATATTTCGAGCAGAACTGGGGGCAGAGCCAACTCGAGACGAGCTTTCGTCAGGCCGTCGACTGGGCTGAAGGCCATGGCATTCCAAGCCGGCGGCTCTTCATGGGCGAATTCGGCGCTATTCTCATGTCAGCGGACGGCCGCATGGGCGCCTTCGAGGCCGACCGTTCGCGCTATCTCAAGGCGGTGCGCCGAGAGGCCGAACGCTTCGCGATCCCATGGTCTGTCTGGGAGTTCTCCAATCGCTATGGGATGAGCCTCATCCGGCCCGATGGCCCCCCGGTGCCCGACCCGGAGATGCTGCAGGCACTGGGCCTGCCCTAATTGCCGTCAGTTCTCGTCGCGGATGAGCAGCCGTCAACTTCGATCCTCTCAACGCCAGGTTGGATCGAGAACGGCCTGTGGCAGTTTTTCCCTCGCGGCTCGATCTGTTAGCCACGAAGTGTTTAATACATTTGTTGTACTGGAGTGAGGAATACGCGCGCCTAGGGGGAAACAATGTGTGGAATTGCCGGGTGGATCGGCCGAAGGGCCGAGAACCCACAAGAGCGGGCCGCCAGAATGTCAAATGCATTGCGGCATCGCGGTCCCGATGCCGAAGGCATCGAGTTCTTGGACTTGAATACTGGCGAGGAACAATTGGCATTGGTCCATCGCCGCCTGGCGATTATTGACTTAGCGCCAGAGTCAAATCAGCCGATGCATATCGAGGACGGCTATCTCAGAATAATTTTCAACGGCGAAATATACAACTATATCGAGCTGCGCCAGGAACTGATCGGCCTCGGTCATCATTTTCGAACGCGCTCCGATACCGAGGTGCTGCTCAGAGCTTATGATCAGTGGCACTTGTCCATGTTCGAACGGTTGAGCGGCATGTTCGCTTTTGCGCTCTGGGATGCTCAGAGGCACGAATTGATCCTCGCCCGTGATCCGTTCGGCAAAAAGCCCCTTTACCTCATGCAGAGCGAAAAACTGCTGTCCTTTGCCTCAGAGATCAACGCGTTGTTGTCATCGCAGCCAAATGCGCAGCAACTCGATTTGGACGCTGTGCACGAGTACCTGCGCTGGCGTTACGTGCCTGGACCGCGCACGCTTTTTAAACAAATCCGCAAGCTCAACCCCGGAAGCTATGCCGTTTGGTCGCAAGGGACTGTGACGGAAACGCGCTATTATACGCCTCCAGATCAAACGGACCTGACCGAGGACATCGACCACGAAACCGCCAAGCGACGATTTCTGGAACTGCTCGACCATTCCGTCGAGATCAGAATGCGCAGCGATGCACCTTTCGGCGCCTTTCTCTCCGGAGGCCTCGACTCGTCAGCAATCGTCGCCCTGATGACCAAGCACAGCGACAAGCCCATTCGCACATTTTCGGTCGGTTTCAGCGAACCGGCCTATAGTGAACTTCCATTCGCCCGACGCGTCGCCGATCATTTCAAGACCGATCATTGCGAACTGGTCATAGAAGCGGACGACCTGATTGACCACCTGCCGAAGTTGATTCGCCATCTGGGGGCGCCCGTTTCACAAAGTTCGGACATTCCGATTTACCTGATGTCGGAGCGAGCCTCACAGGACGTCAAGATGGTGCTCACAGGTGAAGGGGCAGACGAGGTTCTCGGCGGGTATCCCAAACATCGCGCAGAGTCACTGGCTGGAATCTACCGGTCGCTCGTTCCAGCCTTGCTCCACAACAACCTCCTCGCCCCTTTGATACGTGCCATGCCTGGCGCATCGGCCAAGTTCGATACATTTGCCCGAAGCGCGGGTGAAAGGGACTTTGCCACCCGGATGATCTCCTGGTTTGGAGCCATGACAGAGCAGGAACACAGTCGCCTCATCGGTGCGCCGGCCAATTGCCGCAATGGACGCAACAACTTACCGTTTTCCTCAAGCGCGACAGCATCCCATCTTCGCCGCGCGCTATTTTTCGATCAGACATCGTGGTTGCCCGACAATCTCCTGGAACGAGGCGACCGGATGATGATGGCCGGTTCAATCGAAGGAAGAATGCCGTTCCTCGATCGCGATCTGGTTGCGTTCGTCAGCAAATTGCCCGATCGCTACAAGGTGGGTTGGCGGAAGGGTAAGCTGATCTTGCGCAGCAGCATGGCCAACATACTTCCGGAGGAAATTCTCAACCGCCGCAAGATCGGATTCAAGGTGCCCGTCGCCGATTGGTTTCGGGGGTCGATGAGGAACTACGTGCACGACCACCTTTGCTCGCCTAACTCCGTCATTCGCAGCTATTTGAGCCCGAAACAGCTTGATCAAATCGTCTCGGAACACACCACGGGTGCCGCAGACCACGAAAAGCTGATATGGGCGCTGTTGAATTTGGAGATATTCCACCGCGAATTCGGGCTTGAGGCGCCGCCGCGATCATCAGCCTCAGCGCTTGACCGGTTGACGGCTTGACGCCGCCGACCGCCAGACATCGCAGATTGCGCCGACAAACGGGGCGAGTTCAAGCCGTTCCCGATGCACGGCCATGGCACCGGCACCAAGCCTCGCCCTCAGTGCTGGGCTCTCCACGAGGCGGCCCAGCGCGTCGGTCAACGCAGTAACATCGCCTGGCGGCACCAGCAGCCCGGATTGCCCGTCGGTAATTATGTCTTCGACCGCGCCAACCGGGGTTGCCACCACCGCCAAACCGGCTGCCATGCCTTCGATCACCGACATAGGCAGGTTTTCGGCGAAGGAGGGAAGAACCAGAATATCCGCGAAAGAGATCAGCGACGCGACATCGTCGGGTCCCACCCAACCCGGAAAGGCGATCCGGTCTGCGATCCCCAGCCCGGCCGATTTTGCCCGTGCCGCATCGATTTCGCCATCGCCGGCAATCGTGGCGCGCCAGTTCTTGACGGGGTTCATGCGATGCAGCGCGTCCAACAATTGCGGTACGCCCTTGCGGTCGCCGATACGACCCAGGAACAGGATATGCACGTGGCCGCCGCCACCGACATGCGCCAGCGACGGGACTTCGGTCGCATTGGGCACGATCACGATATTGCCGGCAGCGCCTGGCGCCCGGTTGGCGACGAAATCGCGCCAAAGCCTGCCCAAAACGATCACCCGATCGGCATGCTCGAACAGAGCTTTGATACGGCGGCTTATGAACCCGTGATCGTCTTTCCAGAATGTCTGATACTGCGCCCCGTGCAAATGCAGGACATAGGGTATCGACAGCAGCCG
Organism: Mesorhizobium sp. M1295; assembly: GCF_040318135.1. NCBI lineage: Bacteria > Pseudomonadati > Pseudomonadota > Alphaproteobacteria > Hyphomicrobiales > Phyllobacteriaceae > Mesorhizobium > Mesorhizobium sp. M1295. The sequence continues at coordinate 27,021 of NZ_JAMYLU010000022.1, read as the reverse complement.
TGCGCAGGCGGCGATCACCATCTTGCGATAGGTGCTGCCGGAGACTGAGATGTTGATATGAACGACATCGGCGCGTCCAGCCAGACGCGCTTTAAGCATCCGCAAGCAAAAGCCGAGCATATAGAAGATCGAAAGTCCGACATGCCCCGAGCCACGACTGGCAAGGAAGCGCACATCGATGTCGGTGACTTCTTGCCGTTCGAACTCCTGCTTCAGCGCCCCCATGATGCGGTCGATGCCGCCCTGGCCCGAAACGCCCGACGGCGTCGCGACCAGGACATGTATTTTTCGATCGGATATGAGGCGCTGCAACATGGTACTCTAAATAACACAGACCGGGTAACTGCAAAGCAAACGTTCCCGATAAGGTTTACGGCAAATCTTTTAGTTCAAACTGAATCTGTTCACCCTTCGCCGTCATCGCGCTGGATTTTCCGCCAATCGGCGGCTAGTCGAAGGTGAATTTTCCAGGGACACGCCTTTGCTGCTCCGTTCCACGCTCATTTATGCTCCGGCGATCCTGCTGACGCGAATCTCGGCGTTGCTCCTGCTGGTCGTCGTGACGCGTTTGATCGACCAGACCGAGTATGGCCTGCTCACTCTGGTGGTGACCGTCGGCGAAATGACCGACATTGCCGTCACCAACTGGCTGCGCATCGCGTTGCTCAGGCTTGGCGGCAAGGGCGAAGTCAGCCGCGGCAGCCTGATGCTGGCCGGGCAGGTGTTGCTTGCCACCACGGCACTGGCGCTGGTCATATCGGTAGGCGCGTCGGCGGTGGTCGTGCCGGAACGCTGGGTCGAGTTCGCGATCGCGGTCTGCGGCTATCTCGTCGCCGGATCCATCAGCCGCTTCGCGTTGACGGTGCTGCAGATGCAGCAGCGCCACTCGGTCTATTCGATGCTCGAAGCCCTGCGTGCCCTGCTGCAACTCGCGCTGCCGATCGGCGCCATCCTTATCTTCCAGGATAGCTTTCTGACGGTATCGCTCGGCTCGAGCCTCGGCGCCTTGATTGCCGGCATCGTGGCGGGCATCATGGCATCCCGACGCGTCGTTACCGGTCCGCCGCGCTTCACCCACAGAGACTTCTTTGCGCTCGGTGTGCCGCTGATCATCATGGCGCTGGTTGGCTTCGGGCTCAACAGCGCGGAGCGTCTGTTCCTCAAGTTCTATTACGATGCCAGCGCTGTGGCGATCTTCGCCGCAGCCTATGCGCTGGCCCGCCAACCGATCGACATGGTCGCTAACGCCATCAACATGGGCGCCTTTCCCGAGGTGGTCAGCCGGTTCGACGAGGACGGGCCCGCCGCATCGGGTCGGTTGCTATCGCAGTTGATGGCCTTGATGATGCGGCTTTGCCTGCCGATTGCAGCTATGCTGGTCGCGCTCAGCAGCGATATCACTGAGCTCATGCTGCCCTCGCAATATCACGGCCGCTTCGGCCTGCTGTTTCCGATCATCGCCTTCAGCGTGCTGTGTGCCAACCTCACCAGCTTCGTCTATGGCGTCGTGGTGCACGCGCACAAACGGCCGTGGCTGCTGATCATCGCCAATCTCTTCGGCTCGGTGGCAACAATCGCATTGTCTCTGCTATTGATCCCTTCGATGGCGGAGATCGGCGCCGCTTTGGCGCTTGCGGGCGGCTCGGTGGTGGGCTCCATAACCTGCATCATCATCAGCGAACGGCTCACGCCGGTGCCGGTGCCGTGGCGCGACATTGGCGTTTCGGCAATCATCTCGCTCAGCACAGGGGTGGCCGCCAAGCTTGCCAGCATGGTGGCCGGCGATGTGCCGGCAATCTTCTCGCTCATCGCCGGCGGCACCGCCGGAGCTGCGGTTTTCTTCGGGCTGACCTCGCTATTCCACCCTGTGGCAGCGACGCAATTCCTCGCCCAGCTGCGGGCGCGGCTACGGATCGCGTAGGCGCATAAGCGATCTGTAAGCGGGTATTTCCGAGGCTTACAACATGGTGTACCTTGCCGGAGACGGGCTCTTGCATACCGGACATTCAATCTCCGGGTGTTCGGGTCATGAGAGGAGGCGCCATAGTGGTCCGCACGTCGCGCTCGGCGGAAAAACGGACGATTGAAAAGCTGCAATCATCGGCATTTAGTCGAACCCGGCTTTTTTTCCAAGTCTGAGGGGGCAGCGTGATTTCTCGATCCAAGAAGGTTGAACAATTTCGCGTTCTTCATAAATCCGGCTGCTTCCTGATCCCAAACCCATGGGACGTAGCCGGCGCGCGAATGATGGCTGGTCTGGGTTTTAGGGCGCTTGCGACAACATCTTCGGGTTACGCCTTCTTGAAGGGAAAGAAGGACGGAGCAAAGGAAGTCGGCCGCGACGAAAGCTTGGCATATGCCGCCGAGATCGCCGCCTCGACGACCGTGCCGGTCACTGCCGATTTGGAAGATTGTTATGAAGACACACCAGAAGGCGTGGCTGAAACCGTCCGGCTTGCCGCCGAAGCGGGATTGGCTGGACTTTCGATCGAAGATCGACAACCAAAGCCTGGCCAGCCAATACGCGATTTTTGATGCTGCGGTGGCACGTGTAGCGGCGGCGGTTGCAGCTGCTCGAAAATACGACATCGTGCTCACCGCCCGCGCCGATGGGGTGGGTAAAGGCGTGTATGGTCTCGACGAGGCGATTCGCCGCCTAAAGGCCTTCGAAGCTCTTGGCGCTGAGGTGCTGTATGCGCCGGGTGTCCCGGATCTGGCGTCTCTCGAGCAGATTTGCAGCTCTGTCAGCGTGCCGGTCAATCATGTCCTCGGCCAAGGTGTTTCCGGTCTCACGTTTGAGCAGATTGCCGGGGCGGGCGTACGGCGGATAAGCGTGGGCGGGTCACTTGCGCGCGCGGCTGGCGGAGCACTAATGAAAATAGTCCAGGAGATCGCAATGGGGAACTATGCGGCGTTGGAAAGCGCTCCGGCCTGGAACAGACTTCGCGATCCTAACCCGTAATCTAAGTCCGAAAGGGTGACGCGCCCCCGGCTGCAACATGCCGCAAGGCGGGCGCTTACCTTGATATTTGAGAGGCCATGATTCGGAGACCGGCATCTACGATCGTGACACTCAGATAACCCAATGTTAAGCGCCGTTTTCCAAGTCACGGCCTTAGTCTCGGGAGTTCGAACGTCGCTCCCACGGCCACGCCTGTTTTATGGGTGAACGCGAACCTATAAACCGGCGTTTCGGCGCCAGCGACGCTCCCAGAACTCCCGGCACAGCAGCCCGGCATAGGCAGTGTTGGTGTCGTAGTAGCGGCGCCACAAGCGTCGCGGCTCCTGGACCACGCGGAACAGCCACTCCAGGCCGGCTGCTTGTATCAGCCTCGGCGCACGGGCAACCTTGCCGCCATAGACATCGAAACTGCCGCCCACGCCCATCACGAAGCTTGCGGCGAGTTCGTCGCGGTAGCGCTTGAGAAATCGCTCCTTACGCGGTGTCGGCATGGCCACCAGCAGGCAGTCGGCGCCCGACGCGTTGATCGCCGCGACGATCCCGGCCTCATCCTCCGGCTTGAAATAGCCGTTGCGCATCCCCGCTATGACCAGGCTCGGATGGTCCTTGGCAAGTCTCGCTACAACCGCGTCGAGAACGTGCTGTTCGGCCCCCAGCAGATAGGGCCTGAACCCACGCTTCGCGCAGAGGCTCAGCAGATTGATCATGATGTCGACGCCCGCCACCCGCTCGGGCAGCGCGACGCCACACAGACGTGCGCCCCAAAGCACGCCGATCCCGTCGACATTGACCACGTCCGCCCCTGCAACATCCTCGCGCAGTTCGGCATTCTGGCGCATGGTCACCAGCTTGGCGACATTCACGACCACATGATGCAGCGGCCGCCGCACGGTCATCGCCTCGTCGGCGATGGCCAGCGTCTCGGCCATGGTCAGCGCATGGATCGGTGCGCCAAGGAACTCCCGGCGCCGTGATGCCAACAGGGAATGCTGCGCCCAAGCCGGGTCGTGCGCGTTCATGCAGCCTGCTCCCTTGCGAGCGTCACTTGTGCGACTTCTGGTTTCTTGCCTTCGATACGGGCGTCGGGCTTGCGTGCCTTGCGCCAGGTCCATAGGCCCCTTGTATCGACGAGCTTCTTGTCCTTGAGCGCTTCGGGGTCTACCAGATTGAACTGCCGATGGTCGACCAGGAGGACGACGATATCGGACTTGTCGATGGCCGAAAGTGCGTCGGTGAACACGATGCCCCTGCCCTCGAGTTCATGCGGCAGCGCATTTGTGTTGGGTTCAGCCGCAATGATCTTCACATTGGGGTTATCGGACAGAAGCTTCACCACCTCGACGGCCGGGCTCTCGCGCAAATCGTCGATATTGGCTTTGAAGCTGAGGCCAAGACAGGCGATCGTTTGTTTGCGGGAGGGGTCGAGCAAGGCCTCGATATCCCTGACCACCGACATGGGCCGCTCGGAATTGATCCGGCGTGCGGAAGCCATCAGCCGCGTGCTGTTGGGTGCGGCGTCGATGATAAAATATGGATCGACCGCAATGCAGTGACCGCCAACGCCCGGGCTCGGCTGGAGGATGTTCACGCGAGGGTGCCGATTGGCGAGATCGATCACTTCCCAGACATTGAGCGACAGGTCCTGACACACTGCGGCAAGCTCATTGGCGAAGGCGATGTTGACGTCGCGGAACGCGTTCTCGGTAAGTTTCACCAGCTCAGCGCTTTCGGCCGTCGTCATGAACAGGTCGCCGGTGACGAAGGTTGAATAGAGTGCCGCGGTCCGTTCCGACGATTTGCGGGACAATCCGCCGATCGAGCGATCGTTATTGATCAGCTCGGTCAGCACCTTTCCCGGCAGCACGCGCTCGGGCGAATAGGCGACCAGCACATCGGCGTCTTCGCCATGCAGGACAGGAAATTTGAGGTCAGGCCGCAACTCGGCAAGCAGCCCGTTCATGATGCGTGTCGTGCCGACCGGCGATGTCGATTCCAACACAACAAGGTCTCCCCGCTTCAGCACCGGGGCGATGCTTCGTGCCGCCGCCAGCACGTAGGTCACGTCCGGCCTATGGTCGTGGGTCATCGGGGTCGGCACGGCGATGATATACGCATCCGCCGGCTGCGGCGTGCTGTAGGCCTTGAGCTTGCCGTTCGCCACGACCTTCTGGATCAGGCCGTCAAGGTCCGGCTCGACGATGTGGATTTCGCCGCGATTGACTTTCTCGACTACCGCTCCGTTCACATCGACGCCAATGACGTCGAGCCCTCGGCTGGCGAAAATGGCGCAGGTCGGCAGGCCGATATAGCCCATGCCGATTACGGAAACGGTTTTGATTTCAGCCATGATGCAGCAGTTCCTCAACAATCCGGTTACTGGCCCGGCCATCGCCATATGGGTTGTGTCGTTCCGCCATGCCGCGATAGGCAGCCTGATCGTCGAGCAGGCGATTGGCGTTGAACAGGATTTTCTCGACATCGGTGCCGACGAGGCGGGCGGTGCCGGCCACGATCCCCTCGGGTCGCTCGGTATTCTCGCGCATCACCAGCACCGGCTTGCCGAGCGAAGGCGCTTCTTCCTGCACGCCGCCGCTATCGGTAAGCACCAGATAGCTCTGCTTCTGCAGATACAGGAACGGCAGATAGTCCTGCGGCTCGACCAGATGGATGTTCGGCACGCCTTCCAGCTCTGCGTTGACCACCGAGCGCACATTGGGGTTTGGATGGACAGGGTAGACGATCTGCACGTCTCCGCGCGCCGCCAATCCTTTCAACGCCGTACAGATGCGCTGGATGCCGCCGTCGAAATTCTCGCGGCGATGGCCGGTGACGAGGATCATTTTCTTCGTAGAGTCGAGGAAGGGGAAACGGGCGGCGAGCTTCGCGTTCATCAACCTGTCGGCATCGATCGCGCTTGAAAAATGCAACAGCGTGTCGATCACGGTGTTACCGGTCACGAAGATAGTGCTTTCGGCTTTTCCTTCGGCGATGAGGTTGTCGCGCGCCTGAACGGTCGGCGCAAAATGCCAGGTGGCGATGTCGCCGGCAATCTTGCGATTCAGTTCTTCAGGAAACGGCGAGTTGATGTTGTGGCTGCGCAATCCTGCTTCGACATGAGCGACCGGGATGCGCTTGTAGAAGGCAGCCAGAGCCGCGGCCATCGCCGTGGTGGTGTCGCCCTGTACCATGACGATATCGGGCTTCGCCTTGTCTAGCACCTCGGCCATGCCCAAGAGCACGCGCGAGGTCACGTCGAACAGCGACTGGCCGGGTTGCATGATGTTGAGATCGTGATGCACCGGCAGGCCGGTCAGTTCGACAACCTGGTCGACCATCTCGCGATGCTGGGCGGTGATGCATATTTCGGTGATGAAGCCTGGATGAGCAAGGGCGGCGCGCGCCACCGGAAAGCATTTGAGCGCCTCCGGCCTCGTGCCGAACACGATCAGCAGTTTCCGCCTGGACGGCAGTTTTGGACGTGAAAGGACGTTCATTGCTGATCCTGGCCGCCTGCAGCACTCGAAACATGCCGACTATTGTCCGCAACAGCCATAATAGCGCCGGAAAACGCCTTCGTGATCTCAATTCTTAATATATGATTAACAACCAAGGCCGCGTTCTCCCGGGTTAACTCTTGTGAAAGGGTCGGGCTGACAAATAGTCTATGGTAGTAGTCTTGAAAAAGAATATATTGGATTGACTAATATTTTAATCATCGGCCACGCCGACGCATCCCGGCGCTGGGAAAATGAGCTTCTGGTGCGGTTGAGCGCGGCTGGACACGTTGTCTCGAGTTGCCGCGCGCCGACGCCTGAAGCCAACGCGCGCGGGATGGATAATGTGCTGGCGCTCGAGGGCCGGCGCTTCGGCCCCTCACTGGCAAGCCGTTCCGAGCCGTTGCCGTCCGGCGATACCGGCCCCGCCGACCTTATAGTCGATCTCACCGCTACCGCCGCACGACGGGGCACGCCTGTCCTGACGCTCGAATTTTGTGGCCGCAGCAGCTTTGCCGCAGGCATGACCGAGATGCTGGCGAGCGGGCGGCTACCCGAACTCACCGCCCGCCTCGACGGCGTTGCCATCGCCAGGGCGCGGCCGATGATCAGCGATCGGCTCTGGCTGTCCCGCAGCAGCAACGAGCTACTCGCCGGCGCCATCTCCCTGATTGCCCAATGTGTCGCCCGCTTTTCCACGGGCAAACTTGCGCCGATTGCCGAGAGCCCGGCGCCACCCCTGCAGAAAGGCGGATTTATCCGGCACTATCTGCCCTTTTTCGGCAGGGGATTGGTCGACCGTGCCGTGCAAAAACTGCGACGTGGCCGGCGCCCCTTCTATTGGCAGGTTGCTTACCGGCTGATCGACGGTCCAGGCGTCGCCGAAACCGGACAGCTGGATGGCAAGCCGTTCACCGTGCTTGCCGATGACGGGCAGCGATTCTACGCCGATCCGTTCGTTCTCGAACGCGACGGCCGCCACTATCTTTTTGTCGAGGAGTTCCCCTACGCCACCGGCCGCGGCGTGATTTCCGTCGCTGAACTTGGCGACGACGGCGTTTTCGGCGTGCCGAGGTTGGTGCTGGAGGAAGCGCATCACCTGTCATATCCGCAGGTGTTCGCCCACTCCGGCGAAATTTTCATGATTCCTGAAAGCGCTACGGCACGCGAACTGGTGCTCTACCGTGCCGTGCAGTTTCCGGATCGCTGGGTACGCGATACGGTGCTGATCGCGGACAGGGATTTCAACGACGCCACGCTGCTAGATTCCGACGGCCGCTTCTGGTTGCTGGGGACGGAGCGGTTCGGTCACGGCAGCGCGTCGGACACGATGACCGTCTATTCCGCCACGGCGCTGCGTGGGCCTTGGGTAGCGCATGCGCTCAATCCCGTCGCCGTCGATCACTCGGCCACTCGGCCGGGCGGCGCTTTCATCCGTCAGGGCGACGCCTTGCTGCTGCCGGTGCAAAACGGCTCGAGAGCCTATGGCGGTGGCCTGGGGTTGATGCGGCTGGATCGGCTTAATGATTTCGACGTCCGTTTTGAACTGCCCCGCCCAATCGATCCGGGGCCGGCATGGGCGCGGGCGGGTATCCACACGCTCAATCGCGCCGGCGATGTCGAGGTCGTGGATAGCGCCGGCTGACCGGATCCGAGGTCCGTGCTTAACGAGACCCGGCCGGGTTTGGGTGGGATGCAGCGGCCGAAGGCATGCTCTCGAGCTGGCCTCTATCGGGCTGCTTCCTATAGGCAAGCAGCAACACCACAATAATCGCGATTTCAGGCGATTTTGATGAGAGCGCGTTGTTCGACAGCGCAGCAAGCAGGAAGGTGATGATGCCTATCCATGCGGGCAGCGGCGCCCCGCGCAGCAGCCGAAAAACGAACCAGAATATCAGCACCGTAAAGAGCACGGCTATGGGCAGGCCGAAGAGCATGACGATGACCACCGGCGCGCTCTCGATGAACGGCAGATGCAGCTTCTCGTTGACGATCGCCAGGAGTTCGTCGCCGTTCATGCCAAACAGGATGTCTTTCCAGCTGACAAGTCCGAACACCTGGTAGATCGTCACCCGCGCCATAAAATTTTGGTCGAAAATGGTGTTGCTGAACCGGTTCAGCAGACCGCCAGCAAACAGCATCGCAACAAGCACCGCGCCGCCTGTCATAGTGAACATCAGCACGACAAATTTGGCCTGCCGCTCATACTTGAGCGACAGGCCCGGCCAAGGCACGAACAGCAGCAGAATGAGGATTTCTCCGGCAGCGAGCAGAAGCGCGGCGCGAGCGCCCGATGCAGCACAACCGACGACCAATACGAAAATCGCCACCACCCGCACCCATATGCGCCAGCGCGTCAGCGGTACGAATCCGATGACTGTGGCGCAGAGCGCGCCTAGTGACAGCGGATGGGCCGCTAAGCCGATCGGCCTGAACTGCAGTTCGTTGATGCCGTAAGGCAGGAATCGATGTTGAGTCACCGCTTCGATAGTGCCGATCACGGCGCTCAGGATGGCCATTCCAAGCACTACGTCGCCCAGCGCCCGCCGCGACTCCGCGTTTAATGCCAGCATCAACAGGCCTGTGGCGCCGGCCACCAGATAGGTATCGATGATGAACCCGGAGGAGCCCGCACGGCCGGTAATGAACAGATAAGGCACCAGCGCGAACATCAGCACCGAATAGCGCATCAACGCCTTGAATATTCCAATTTCGTCGCCCTGCAGCAGAAACGGTCGGCTGAAAAGAACGACAGCAAGCAGCAGGAAGATCGCGTAAGTGCCGAAATGCAGCTTCTCGTAGAACGAGCCTCCCTGGGCCGTATAGTCGACGACCATGTTCATCACCTGCGGCGACACCGTAAAGCGCAGCAGGAACGCGAATGCGGCGCATAGGAAAAACAGCAGCGACAACGCGTTTTGACGGCGCGCCTGGCTGGACAACAATCGTTCCGATGCGGCAGCAGGATAGCTCATGGCCCCTCCAAGTGAAGGTATTCAAACGGCATTCCGGCCACGAGATCCATTCAAGAGACTGCCGAACGGATGCGGCGTGTGTGTTGTCAAAATATGCCGGGCCATGCGTTTGCCACAACCGTTAAGTTCGATGCCCGGACGTTTGCACGGTCTCCTTATTTGTTCTCCGTGGCAGCGTAAGGAAGCGATGTGGCTCTAACCTTCCTTCTGCCGTTCAGAATGAGAAGAATCGGCTTCTCGATCATCTGGTGGATCACCAGGCTGGCTATGCAGGCAGTCACGATGCTGACCACCGAGACCAGCAACACTGTTGCCGGATGGTCGTAGCCGATGGTGCGCCTGGCCAGGTAGGCTACGGCGCCGATCACGAAGATATGCGACAGGTAAAGCGCGTAGGAGGCGTTGCCGAGCTCTTCGAGCAGGCTCCAGTGCTTCAGTTTCGGTTCCAGAATGAGGCCAAGGTGAAGCAGGCTGGCGGCCCACATTACCTGCCCCGCGAAGCTGATCTGGCTCATCAGCGGCGTGCCGTCATCGACGAATGCAAGCAACACGCCTGCAGCGGCCATAGGGCCGAGTAGCCAGACATGGCGTGTGTCGGAAGCAAAGCCGCCGTCCAGATAGCGCCGGCCTATCCACATGCCGACGACGAAGGCCACCGGCGAAGCGTTCAGATAGAACTGGAGAACAGGGTTGGTGGGAGCTATCAACAGCCCGGCCAGCCACATCGCAATGAAAAAGACCGTCAACACAAATGCGCGCGCGGTCACCGATAGGAATGCGAGCACCGCGAATGCGATATAGAAATAGGCCTCATAATTGAGCGTCCAGCCGAGTGACAAAATTGGGCTGACGCCATCTCGTTCGGGCGCTTGGTGGACAACGAAGAACAGCGACTGGAGATAATGGGGCCACGTAAAGACGGTCTTCTGGAAGAGACTTGGTGCAAGAGCTGCCAGAAGTGCGGCGACGCTTGTGAAAAGCCAGTAGAGGGGGATGATCCGGATCGCTCGGCGTTTCAGGAAGGTTGGAGCAGAGAAGGGACCGCTCCCCGTAATATAGACCATTATGAATCCGCTAATGACGAAGAACAGAATGACACCAAGGCGGCCCGCAGTCACGATAATCGGATTATCTATGCCGATCTGGTAGGAAAAAGCGTGCGCGAACAGAACCAACAAAGCGGCGCAGGCGCGAAGATACTGGACCGAATAGAATTTCGTCACGTTCCTCTCCTGCAATTGCAGGCGACTGACGCCATCCTGCAGGTCGCGGTCAGTGCTTCAGATGTCATTCAAAAGGCATTGCCATCTTTTCAATACAACCGCGCCGTTAAGTGCGCGTTACCGATTTCATGAAAATCACTCACCGGTTGCGGACGCAAATCGGGCGACGGCAAGAATGCGCGCCAAATTCTGGGCAACGAATCCCTTCAACGTCCGCCGGACGGAAGGGGGGGATGAACGGCAAAATGGGCCAGCTTGGAAAATAAGATATTAACGATGTTTCTGTAGAGCAGGCCAAGCGTAACGATTTAACAAGGGTTGTCACCATGTCTGCCGGTTCCGGCACACCCCCCATCTCCGCGACGGCTTCCAATAACAGTGCGTTCGCGCGTATCGCCAATGCGCGGCGCAGGGCGATGCTGCAACAGCATGACCCAGTCGCGGCGCGCAGCTCCGCACCGGTGACGCCGCAACCATCCGAGCCTGTCGCGACGGTGACCCTGGACAAGATCGGCGATTTCCTCGAGCTCGATTTTCGACGCCTGTTCATCTGGCTGCGGGCCGGTCTCGCCCTGGCGTTCATGCTGGCGGTAATCGGCGGCATTGTCGGCGGCGCCTATGCATTGCTGAGCAAGCAGCGTTACACCGTCACGACAGAGGTACTCATCAACCCCTCCAATTTGCAGGTTGTGGAAAACGACCTCTACTCACAACCGGGCCAGGTCGATAGCCAGCTGCTCAACACACGCAGCAAGCAGCGCATCTTGACCTCGGGCAACGTGCTTTCCCGTGTGGTGGACGAACTGAATCTGACTCACGATCCAGAGTTTTTCGATCCAGACCGGAGCACGTCTACGTCTGGCGCGGTGGCGAAGCCCGACCCGAAGCTTATCGCCTTGAAGAACCTGGCGGACCGGGTAAACGCCGCTGCGGACCCAACCTCGTTTGTCACAACCCTCTCGGTATCCGCGGAAACCACTGCCAAAGCGATCCTGATCTCGCAGGCCATAGTCAAAAACTTCCAGGAAGAACTGGCCAAGGCCGAAGCTGCCGGTGCCGGCCGTGCCGCGGCTGCCCTCGACAGCCGGCTTGGCCAACTCAAGAGCGACGTCCAGGCAGCCGAAGAGAAGGTCGAGAGCTACAGGCGCAGCCACAACCTGTCCTCCAGCAATGGCCAGCTCGTCAGTTCGCAGACGATGACGCAGCTCAACGGCGAAATCGTCGATGCGCAATCGCGCGTGATCGCCGCGCAGGCAAGCTACGACGCCCTGGTTGCCTCCGGGATAAATGGGGCCAATCCCGACCCCACGGTTTCGGAAGCGCTCGCGGCGCTGCGCGACAGGTCAAACAGCCTGCGACAGCAGATCGACTCACAGTCGATGACCTTCGGTCCGCGCCACCCGACGATTGTCAGGCTGAGGACGGAGCTCGAGACCGTCAACTCGCAACTCCGAGCCGAGTTCTCCCGCACCGTCGGAACGGCAAAGTCCAGCCTGGACAAGGCCAGGGCCTCGTTGGCCTCTCTCAACGCCAGGATGAACGATCTGAAGAGCAACGTTTTCACCGACAGCGAGTCCGAAGTCGCCCTGCGTGAGCTTGAACGCGATGCGGCCTCGAAGAGAGCGGTCTATGAGAGCTTTCTGTCACGTGCGCGCCAAATCAGCGAGCGCGAGCAGATCGACACCACAAACGTACAGGTGATTTCGACCGCGGTGCCCCCGCCAGGGCGCTCATGGCCCCCGCGCACTGCCCTGGTGGCAGGCGCAGGAGCGTTCGCAGGCTTTGCCCTGGGCATGCTGCTGGCCATTGGCATGGGCATTATCCGCGACATGCGCCGGCCGCCGAACAGATCAGACCTTGCTGCCAGCCGAGCCTGAAGCAAGGCATGGCGAAGCGCATCGTTTTCCACATCGCCAGCCTGCGAGGCGGCGGCGCCGAGCGTGTCTTCGTCCTGATGGCAAATGAAATGGCGTCGCGTGGCCACGAGGTCACGCTTTTTACCTGGAACGCGCAAGGGCCTAACGCGGCGCTGCGCTCCGCCGCCGTGCATCTGGTCGACTTCGGCCTTCTCTTGCGCGGCGAGGGTTACGCCAAGTCGGCGACGCTAAAAGGCATCGTGCGAAGCGCAAATTTGTTCCGCCGCCTTGATCCTGATGCGGTCTATAGTGCCCCGGAATTCGCCAATCTGGTCATGGCGCTGTCACTCATGTTGGCCAGAAGCCGCGCAAAATTCTTTCCAAGCTTCCACGCCGCCGCCTCGCTGCCTGCGAGCGGCCTCGGCGCGAGGCTGGCGATCTGGCTTTCCGCGCTGGTTGCAGCGCGCGCGACCAAAGCCATCGCCGTTTCGGCGGGTGTCGGCCGTGACATCATCGCCCGCGGCTTCCCCGAATCCAAGGTCGTGGTCATCAGCAACCCGCTGCCGCCGGCTGAAGCACCGCAGGGGACTTCCTATGCCTGGCAGGCAAAATTGGCAGCGATGGGATATGGCCCGGTCATCGCCACCGCCGGGCGCCTGGTGCCGGTCAAGGACCACCGGACTTTGCTGCGGGCCTTCGCTGCCCTGCGCGCCGGCCGCCGTGCCCGGCTTGTCATCTTCGGCGAAGGTCCGCTGGCTGCCGAATTGCACGCCTATGCCGAAGAGACCGGCATCGGCCCTGACGTGCTCTTTGCCGGCTACGTCAACGATCCGGCAGCCTGTTATGCCGCAGCCGATCTGTTCGTCCTTACATCCACCAGCGAAGGCTTTGGCAACGTGTTGGTCGAGGCCATGGCTGCCGGTGTCCCGGTAATCTCCACCGATGCTCCGCATGGCCCGCGCGAGATACTCGGTGACGGCCGTTTCGGCACCTTGGTGCCGGTCGGTGACGCCGCAGCCCTGGCGAAGGCGATGGCCGAGATGCTGGACCACCCCACCCCTGCTGCCGTCCTGAAAAGCCGGGCGGCGGATTTCACAGTCGACAAGATTGGCGATCGGTACGAAGCCTTGCTCTAGTTGTCGCGCCCGGCCAACAGATCGCGGTGGCATCCAGCCGCAGCTGATGGCCGGCACGGAAGTCCTGGCTGATTTCGGCGCAAGCAAGTCACATCAAGCCAGAAAACCGGTTGCGCAAACGTTTCGATGGCGCTAGCTTTCGGAAAGTCACAACGGCCGCCCAGGCGGATTCAAAGATTGTGAGACTGGGAAACGCAAGATTCGAGGAGGAGCGTGCGTGCGCTTGCCCGTCACCACGTCGAGCGCGACAGCTCCGCGATGACGACGATCGTCGAGGTCGCTCGCAGGGCAGGCGTGTCGGTGTCGACCGTTTCACACGTCGTCAATCAAACCCGCTATGTCTCCCCGGCCACTGCCAGATCGGTGAGCGAGGCGATCGCTGCTCTCGGCTATATGCCCAACAGTGTCGCACGCTCGCTAAAGCTGGCCTCGACGAGCAGTGTTGGCCTGGCGATTTCGGCGATCTCAAACCCCTATTTCAGCGACATCATCTGCGCCGTCGAGACCGAGTGCGCGCGCCTTGGCCTCATGGTGTTCCTGTCGGATACGCAGGACGATCCCGACAAGGAACTGGCTGTCGTCCAGGCACTGCACCAGCGACGCGTCGACGGGATCATCCTGGCGCCCTCTGCCGCGCCGCAAGCTGCATTGCGATATCTCTCGGAACGGTCCCTGCCCTGCGTCTTGATCGACCGACTACCTGACGATCGCTTTGATCAGGTCGGTGTCGAGAATTTCGAGGCCATCCGCGCGCTGATCGACCACGTCGTGTCCTTCGGACATCGCCGCATCGGTTTTGTTGCCGGACAGCGGGGATTTGCCACCACGCTGGAGCGCATGAACGGATTTCGCGCGGCACTGGAGGCCAACGGCCTGGAGTTTGTGCCGGACTACGTCGTGACGGGAAACGCGACCACCGCCAGTGCGAGCACCGCCGCCCATGCGCTGTTGTCGCTGCTGGTGCCTCCGACTGCCCTGGTGACCGGCAACAATCTGTCGACGATAGGCGTGATGCGCGCGGTCCGTGAGCGAGGGCTCGCTGTCCCCAGGGACATATCGGTGGTCGGCTTCGACGATTTCGAATGGGCCGATTACTTCGAGCCGCGACTGACGCTGGTCGAACAGCCCTGCGAGGATTTGGGCCGGCAGGCAGCCGCGTTGCTGATTGAGCGGATTGGACTTCCAGATGGCCAACGACGCACGGTTCGCCTTGAGCCAACGCTGCGCCTGCGCGCATCCTGCGGAAGACCGGCATGACTTCGCCGCTTCTGACCATGAATGGCGTCGTTAAACGTTTCGGTGGCGTTCACGCTTTGCGCGGCGTCGATTTCGAACTGCGCGTGGGCGAGATCCATGCCCTGCTGGGCGAGAACGGCGCTGGCAAGTCGACATTGATGAACATCCTGTCCGGTGTGCACGCCCCTGACGAAGGAACGATCACGATCGATGGCGCACCGGTGCATTTTGCCAATCCGCGCGAAGCGCAGGCCGCCGGCATCGCCACGATCTTCCAGGAACTCGATCTCGTGCCTGGCCTCGATGTCGCGGCCAATCTTTTCCTCGGTCGCGAGTTGGTGAAGCCCGGCGGTTTTCTCGATGTCGCAAGGATGCGCGAAGAAGCCCGCACCCGGCTGACCGCCATCGAGTTGGACATCGATGTCGAACGGCCCGTCGGCGAACTGTCGATCGGGCATCGTCAGGTCGTGGCGATCGTCAAGGCACTGTCCTATGCATCGCGTGTCCTGATCATGGACGAGCCGACGGCGGCCCTGACGGTCAGCGAGGTGGACAGGCTCTTCACCATCATGCGCAAGCTCAGTGCCACCGGCGTGGGCATCATCTACATCTCGCATCGGCTTGAGGAGGTTCCCCAAGTTGCGGACCGGGTAACGGTGATGCGCGATGGCCGCGTGGCCGGGACGACAGCCCCGGACGCACCACAGGCCGAACTGGTCAGCCTTCTCGTCGGCCGGCCTCTGGAGGACCTTTACCCGAAACGCACACGCACGGTAGGTCGCCGGCTCCTTCATCTCAAGGACGCCCGTTTCCATCCCGCTCGAGCCAGCGCCGGCTGGCAGGTTCCCCAAAACGTTTCGCTCGACGTGCATGAGGGCGAAATTGTCGGGCTGGCGGGCGTCATGGGTGCCGGCCGTACCGAGTTGCTCAGCGCGCTCTATGGCACCGGCCTGGCAGGCCGTTGGGCCGGCACCGTCGAGGTCGACGATCGCCCGGTGCGCCTCGAGTCCATCAGAGCTGCGCGCAGGGCCGGCGTCGCCTTCGTCACCGACGACAGGCGAGGAAGCGGACTGATGCTGCGTACGACGGTCGGCCGCAACCTGGTCATGTCGGTGCTGCGACGAATCTCGCCGCGCGGCTTCATGTCGATTGCACGCGAAGCAGCCGCTGTGGCGCGCTCGTTCGGCCAATTCGACATACGACCGCGCAATGCGGCCATCCCGGTCGGCGCGCTGTCGGGCGGCAACCAGCAGAAGGTGGTGCTCGCCAAGGAGATCCTCGGCAATCCGCGGCTGCTGTTGCTGGATGAACCGACGCGTGGCGTCGACGTCGGCGCCAAGGCGGAAATCTATGCCAGGCTTCGCGATCTGGCATCGCAAGGCCTCGGCATACTCGTCGCCTCGAGCGAAATGCCTGAGCTGATTGGCCTATGCGATCGCATCGTGGTTCTTCGGGAGGGCCGCAACGTGGCGGAATTCGAGCGCGGCGTCGATGAACACACGGTGCTTGCCGCCGCAACCGGAAAGGCCTCCTGATGTCCGACACCAGCACGGCGGATACCGAACTGCCGAGCGGCAAGACAGCTCAGAAGCGGCGCGATCCGCTTGCACTCATCGTCCGCTTCCAGAGCCTGATCGGCTTGGTGGTCGTCGTGATCGGCGGCATCATCTTCTCGCCGCGCCGGCACGGACAGATACTGTTCATCGCCCCGGACAACATCGCCAACATCGTACGCGCCGTGTCCGAGACCGGCATCATCGCGATCGGCATGACTTTCGTCATCATCACTGCGGGGATCGACCTCTCGGTTGGCGCTTTGCTTGGCCTGGCCAGTGTCGTCACGGCCACGATGATGATCAATGGCGGTGTTGGCCTCGTGCCGACGATTCTTGCCGTGCTTCTTGCCGGCGTGGTCTTCGGTGCCGTTCAGGGCTCGATCTCGACGCGCTTCCGCCTTGAGCCCTTCATCGTCACCCTCGCGGGCCTTCAGGCCGCGCGCGGTCTGGCCCTGGTCGTCTCGGGCAACGAGTACATCAACATCTCCTATGGCGACGGACCCGGGCTTGCCCCTCCGGTATTTGCCATTCTGGGCGAGCGCTTGTTCAACAATGTGGTGCCGGTGGCAACCATCGTCTTCATCGCTTTTGCGGCGATCGCCACAGTGGTTCTCAACACGACCCGCTTTGGCCGCTATGTCTTTGCCGTCGGCGGCAATGAGCGGGCGGCGCGCCTCTCGGGCGTTCCGGTGTCCGCCGTCAAGATCACCGTCTATGCGATCACCGGCTTCGCGGCCGCTCTCGCCGGCATCGTCCATGCAGGGCAGTTCAACTTCGGCAGTGCCAATGACGGCGCCGGGTACGAACTTACCGCCATCGCCGCGGTCGTCATCGGCGGTACCAGCCTGTTCGGTGGAGCCGGATCGATGGTCGGCACGGTCGCCGGCACGATCATGCTCGGCGCGCTCGCCAACGTCCTGCAACTCAACAACATCACACCCGCCCTGCAATTGCTCGCGACAGCCGCGATCATCATCCTGGCGGCGGTTCTTCAGTCCCTCGTCCGTCGCCGCGAAGGTCTGGTCCGTTAAGTGGGCGACATTGGAAGACCCCTGAACGCCAGCTTACCCGGCGTCGGGAGAGTGAAGCTCAGCAAACCAACAGTCGAGCCAAGGGCATCGACAGGAAGGAAACAACCATGGTTATCAGGAGCACACGCAATAGCAGACAAAGGGCCTGGCAAACGTGTCTGCTTGCCGGGACCTTTCTCGCAGCCGCCGGAGGGGCTCAAGCTGCGGAACCATTGGTCAAGGCTTGCTCCAAGACCGGCGAATTCGTAATCGGCTTTTCTCAGGCCAACAATGCCGAGCCGTATCGCCAGCACGTCAATGACGAACTCACCGCCGCCGCCAAGGCAGTGTCCCAGTTCACCTTGCAGATCGCCGATGGCGCCGGCAGCGTGAACACCCAGACCTCACAGGTCGACAATTTCATCACCCAGAAGGTCGACCTGCTGCTGATATCGCCCTTCGAAGCATCGCCGCTGACGCCGGCGGTGAAGCGGGCCATGGAGGCCGGCATCCCCGTCATTGAGCTCGACCGCAAGACGGTTGGCGATCCGGGCAAGGACTACACGGCTTTTATTGGCGGCGACAATTACAAGATCGCCTTCGAAGCCGGCAAATACACCGCCACGAAACTGCTTCCTGACGGCGGTGAAGTTGCCGTTCTGGAAGGGCTGCCCAGTTCGACCCCTGCCGTGGAACGGCTCAACGGCTTCAAGGACGGCGTCAAGGAGAACGACAAGATCAAGGTCGTCGCTGAGCAGGCGGCGGACTGGCTGCCGGACAAGGCACAGACGGCGTTCGCAGCCATGCTTCAGGCCAATCCCGATATCAAGATGGTCTACGCCAGCAACGACATGATGGCCGCCGGAGCGCGCCTTGCCGCCAAGGGCGCCGGCAAGGAAGGGCAGATCAAGATCATCGGCACCGACGGATTGCCAGGTCCTGCCGGCGGCATCCGGGCCGTTGCCGAAGGCGAATGGGCTGCAACCTTCACTTATCCGACGGGCGCCAAGGAGGCGATCGATATGGCAAAGTCGGTTCTTCTCGATTGCGCCACATCCGTCGAGCCGACGGTCACAGTTGCAACGACGGCGATCACGCCGGAAAACGCCAAGCAGATGATGGGTAACTGACAAAAGTGCCATGGCGATTGCGGTGCGGAGGTCGAATGGCACCTCCGCACCGTCGCAACGCCTCATTTCCGCCCATCGGCCGGTCTTCGGCAACGGCGAGGGTCTCCAGGGTCCAATCAGATCGACCGTCGGTGCGCTCCGAAACAGCAAGAATGGAAGCCTCGGAAGGCCGCCATTAACTGTTCGTTAACCATGCCGGGCTAGCCTTAACCAATCAGTAAGGAGTCGCCTCTGTGACCTGCGTCGCTCCCATCCAAAACAAGTCCATACGCTTTCGAGCGCGCTCGTTTGTAGCCTTCACCCTCACCCCTGAGGCCCCGTTGGGGGAATGGCTGCAAAGCCTGGATCACTGGACCGAAAACTCTCCCGGCTTCTTTGCCGGTCGCCCGGTCGTGCTCGACCTGAATATGCTCAAGCCCGAGGCGGACGAGATCGAAGATCTGGTCTCACAGCTCGCGGAGCGCGGGATTCGCATCTACGCGATCGAGGCGGACGGCAATGTTGGTCTCGATGCTGATCTGCCGCCGCTCCTCGTTGGCGCCAAGGAGGCAACCGCTGACGCGCTTTACGTGCAGCCGGACCCAAAAGCCGCCGCTGAGGCCAAGACGGAAGAGCCGCAGGCGCCGAACTCATTGATGATCAAGGCACCGATCCGCTCCGGCCAGTCGATCTTTCACCCCGATGGCGATGTGGTCATTGTCGGCTCCGTCAGTTCCGGTTCCGAAATCATCGCCGGGGGGTCGATCCACGTCTACGGCACGCTGCGTGGGCGTGCGTTCGCCGGCGCCACGGGAAATTCTGCGGCTCGTATCTTTTGCCGGAAAAATGAAGCCGAACTTCTGGCGGTAGACGGCTGGTACCGCACCGCCGAGGAGATGGACGCCTCCTCGCGAGGAAGGCCGGTACAGGCCTTTCTCGAGGACGGCGCACTTTGCGTCGCACCGCTCAACTAACAACATTGGAGGCACAAATATGGGCAAGGTAGTGGTTGTCACATCCGGCAAAGGGGGTGTCGGCAAGACGACCTCGACGGCCGCTCTCGGCGCCGCGGTCGCGAAAACCGGCAAGCGGGTGGCCCTCGTCGACTTCGATGTCGGCCTGCGCAACCTCGATCTGATCATGGGCGCCGAGCGGCGCGTTGTTTTCGATATCGTCAACGTCATTCAGGGAACCGCCAAGCTCTCGCAGGCGCTGATCCGTGACAAGCGGCTCGACACGCTGTTCCTGCTGCCGGCCTCGCAAACGCGCGACAAGGATGCTCTCACCGAGGAAGGCGTCGCCGATGTCATCGACAAGCTGCGCTCGGTTTTCGACTACGTCTTCTGCGACAGCCCCGCCGGCATAGAGCGCGGCGCGCAGCTTGCGATGCGCTTTGCCGACGAGGCGGTTATCGTGACCAACCCGGAAGTGAGCTCGGTCCGCGACTCCGATCGCATTATCGGCCTGCTCGACTCCAGGACGATGAAAGCAGAGCAAGGTGAATCGATTGCCAAACACGTCCTCGTCACGCGCTACGACGCTGCCCGCGCTGCCCGCGGCGAGATGCTCAGCATTGATGACGTGCTCGAGATCCTGTCCACGCCTCTGCTGGGAATAATTCCCGAGAGCCAGGACGTGCTGCGCGCATCCAATGTGGGCGCGCCGGTTACGCTCAGCGAAAACACCAACCCCGCCGCACGCGCCTATATCGACGCGGCAAGAAGACTCGAGGGCGAGGACCTGCCGGTCATTCTGCCTTTCGAGCGGAGGGGCCTCCTAGACCGGCTGTTGGGAAGGAGGGCAGCATGAACCTGCTCGATATCTTCAAGCGCCGCGGCAGCGCACCCGTGGCGCGCGAGCGCTTGCAACTGCTGTTGGCTTACGAGCGTCGAAGCCGCAACCAGCCCGATCTCGTCTCCGTGTTGCGCGAGGAGATCATGGCGGTGATCGCCCGGCATGTTCAGGTCGACCAGGATTTCCTGCAGGTGAGCATGGATCACGGCGAAACGACGTCGAGATTGGAGATCGACATCCAGATCCCCAACAAGATCGCAATGCCCATGGCCGCGGCGTTCTAGCGGAATCCTCCAGTCAGGGCTCGCGTCGGCTGCTGCCGAGGTTGCGGCGCCGTGGCTGGCGTGTTTGACCCGGTCGCCAGCGGCAAGTCGCGCAATTCGAGGACAATAACCACCGCCTCACCAAAACCCCGCGGCCGTTTCCAGCCGCGGGGGCGCCTTGGGAGGGCCTTTCGAAACCTGTGGTCAAATGTTGGCGAGCAATTCGTTGACGCGGCTTTCCATGTCGGCAAGGGCGGTGTCGACGTCCTTCTGGCCACTGATTGCTGCACTCATCTCTTCGCCGATAATGTCCTGGATCGCAAACTGGCGCTGTACGGCCGACGGCAGCGGCTTGCCGAGGTCGGCGACCGCAGAGATCGTGTTGCGATGCGGCAGGGCCTTGAAGGCGTCCGAGGTGATGACGGCCTTGTAGGCGGGCAGGTGACCGGTGCGCGACCACTCAAAGTCGTTGTCGGCGAAGAACTTCAGGAATTTGCCGATGGCCGCGATCTGTTCAGGCGTGCGGTCTTTCTGCGACACGGCCCAGGTGTGGCCGTCGGCATATTGCGCGTGGGTGCCGCCAAACAGCTGCGGATACGGATAAACCGCATAGCCGCCCTTGTTGAGCGCCGTACCCTTGGTTTCGGACTGGGCGTTGTAATCGCCGACCACCCAGGTGCCGTTGAGGTGGACGCCACCCTCGCCGGCAAGGAAGGCATTGATCGAGCCGCCATAATCGAGGTCCTTGGTGGTGTAGCCCTTCTCGAAGATCGCCTTGTACATCTCGACGACCTTCTTGGCTTCCGGCGTATTCAACTTCACATGCTTCGGATCGGCAAAGAAATCGGAATCCTGCTGGAAAAGATAAGTGTAGAGATTGCGTGTGTAGAGCGCAGTCTCATTGGTCAGGTTCTGGACGAAATAAGGCTTGCCCGTCTTCTGCTTGAACTGTTCGGCCTGGGCGAGCAGTTCCTCGGGCGACTTTGGAAAAATCGGCGTGCCGTCGGCACTGACGAGGCCGGCTTGTTTGAAAAGATCCATGTTGACATGATAGAGCATCGTCCAGCTGTCGATCGGCAGGCCATAGATCTTGCTGTCTTTGGTGGCGCCATTGCGCGCCGCGTCGGTGAAGGCGTCGGGTGTCACGCCGACTGACTTCAAGAGATCGTCGAGCGGCATCAACAGGCCCTTCGACTGATAATCCGACAGTACGGATTCATGGATCGTGACGATGTCCGGAGCGTCGCCTGAAGCGAACTGCGCGGTCAGCTGATCGTAGCCGGGCCATTCCACGGTGGTGACGTTGACGTGGACATCGGGATTGTCGGCGTTGAACTTGTTGATCAGCGAGGTGATGATTCCGCATTCGCCAACGGCTTTGGTGGGATCGGTGTTGGTGCCGAAATCGGCATCGCAGGCGCCGAAAAAGCGCTGCACGCTCAGTTCCGTGGCCGCGAAGCTTGGATTTGCGAGCATCATTGCGCCCGCAGAGACTGCGGCAAACAGCATTTTCTTCAGTTTCATATCAGTTCCTCCTACTGAGTTTCCGCCGCTCCACCGTGGATTGGCCTTCGTGCTTCAATCGCTGCGCATTCCCCCCGGCCGTCAGGCAATCTTCGTTATCTCACCGCAGCGCCGGAGACCGCCGTGACGATGTATTTCTGGAAAAACAGGTAGACGATCAGGATCGGTGCACCGGCAAACACCGCCTGCGCCATCAGGAAGCCGATGCCTTCGGACTGGGCGAAGTTGGTCTGCGTCGAGGCCATGCCGACCGTCAGCGTGAACATGTCCTTCCTCGTTGCCGAAATCAGCGGCCAGAAATAATCGTTCCACGCGCCGAGAAAGGTAAAGATGCCGAGCGTTGCCTGCGCAGGCAGCGTGAGCGGCAGAAGCACCTTCCAGAAAATCCTGAGCCGGCTGGCGTTATCGAGCATGGCGGCTTCGTCCAACTCCTTCGGGATGGCTTTGAAATACTGGGTCATCAGGAAGACGCCGAACGGAGCCGAAAGGCCCGGCAGAATGAGCCCTTGAAAGGTGTTGTGGAACTTCAGCATGCTGAAGATCTGGTGACGGGCGACGAGCACGGCCTGCTCCGGGACCGCCAGGCCGAACAGCACGATCACGAACAGCACGTCTCGGCCGGGGAAATTCAGCCGTGCAAAGCCGTAGCCGGCGAGCGACGACAGGATCAAGGTGCCGAGCGTCAATCCGCCCGAGACGATGATGCTGTTGCGCACCCAGATGAACACCGACGAGGTGCCGACCGTGTTGATGTAGTTCTTCAGCGTATAGGGCGCGTGAAACACCGAATTCGGATCTGCCATCAGCTCCGCATTGTCCTTGAGTGACAGGCCGATGACCCACAGAACCGGCGCGATCATGACGATCGAAAGCAGGAGGACCAGGGCCAATAACAAATGGTCGCCAAATGCCCGTCCCTTGATGGAAGCGGCTGGAGCGCTCATGCCTGGTCTCCCCTGCTGCGTGTCACCAGGTACTGGGCCATGGCCGCGATCAGGATGAGGATGAACAGGATTTCCGATGCAGCGGCGCCCAGGCCGAGATCCCAGCGGCGGAATGCGGTGTCGTAGATGTAGAGCACGATCGGCTTGGTCAGGTTGTTCGGACCGCCCCGCGTCATCAGCCAAGCCTGGCCGAACAGCTGGAATTGCAGCACGATCTGGATAATGATCACCAGGATGAAGGTCCGCTTGATCGACGGCAGCGTGATCGAGCGTAGCGTCTGCCAGCGATTGGCATTGTCCAGCGCCGCCGCCTCGTAGATATCCTGCGGAATCTGCTGGAGCGCCGAGAGAAAGAGCATCATCGGCAGGCCGATGCACCACCAGATGGTGGCAATGGCGATGCCGACCATCGCCAGGTTGGGATCGGAAATGAAAGCCGGCGCGGTCGCGCCGAACCATCCGTAGATCGTCGACAACAGGCCGACATTCGGAATGAAGACGATGCGCCAGATCAGCGTGACGATGGTGACCGACAGCACCGACGAGGAAAAGAACAGCGTCCGCAAAACCGCAGCAGTGCGCGTCCTGCGATTGAGGCAAAGCGCCAGGAAAAGACCGATCAGCGCCAGCGTCGGCACCGTCAGCAGCACGAAGTAGAAGGTGTTCCAGATCGATTGCAGGAAGACCTTGTCGTGATACAGCCTGACGTAATTGCCGAAACCGACAAAATTTCCGGACGAGAACGTGTCGGCCTTGTGGAAACTCAGCCACATCCCCCAGAGCAGCGGGAAGAGCAGCAGCGTCGTGAAGAAGAACAAGAATGGCGCAACGAAAATGAAGTTTCGCCATTGCGGCGCATAGATGTCGGCGGTCGGCGTTCTGGCGCCGACAGCAAGCGTCGCGGTCGGGGACATCGCCAGCCGGTCAAACATCTCAGGCCTCCCTCGCATGCCAGGCGCGGCCGGTCTCATTGAACAGATGCGATTTCTGGCCGTCGAAGGCGAGCCCGATCCTGTCGCCGACGGCGACGCGACTGTTGCCGGCATCGGAACCGACTATCTGCTGGCCATCGCCCAGCCGCGCGTAGATCAGGGTGCGTTCGCCGAGCCGCTCGAGCACATCGACCACGCCATCGGCATTGCCCTGTCCGGCGGCAACGATACGGACGTCTTCCGAACGGATGCCGAAAGTGTACTTGCCATCGGTCAATTGGCTGGAGGCGATCTCGGTCTGCACCGAGATGCCGTCCGCAAACCTGGCCGTGGCGTTCTCGCCGGATTTGTTGAGCGTCGCATCAACGAAGTTCATCGCCGGCGCACCGACGAACCCTGCGACGAATTTGGTCGCCGGACGCTCGTAGATCTCCATCGGAGTGCCGATCTGATCGATCTTGCGATTGTTCATGACGACGATGCGGTCGGCGAGCGTCATTGCCTCGACCTGGTCGTGGGTGACGAAGATCATCGTCGACTGCAGGCGCTGATGAAGCTGGGCAAGTTCGATGCGGGTGCGGGTGCGCAACGCCGCATCGAGATTGGAGAGCGGCTCGTCGAACAGGAACGCCTTCGGCTCCTTGACGATCGCACGGCCGATGGCGACGCGCTGGCGCTGACCGCCGGAGAGCTGGCCCGGCTTGCGATCGAGCAAATGCGGCATTTCGAGGATGCGGGCGGCTTCGTTGATGCGCGCCTCGATGACCTTGCCTGGAACGCCGATATTCGCAAGCCCGAAGGCCATGTTGTCGCGCACCGTCATATGCGGATAAAGCGCATAGGACTGGAACACCATGGCAATGCCGCGCTTGCCCGGCGGCAGATGATCGATGCGCTCATTGTTGATGGCAATCTCGCCGCTATCGACAGCTTCGAGACCGGCAATCATTCGAAGAAGCGTCGATTTTCCGCAACCGGACGGCCCCAGGAACACGATGAATTCGCGTGCCCTTATGGAGAGCGACAGATGATCCAGCACCGTCATGGCACCGAACTGCTTGCTCACGTTTCTGATCTCGATATCGGCCGTCACGTCGACGCTCCTCCTCAGCGCTTGCGCTTGTCTCGATGATCCGCCTGAACTCAGAGCCTCAGGCGAATGACCTGGTAGGAATAGGCCGGCAGCGACAGGCTCAGCTTGCCGCCGGCGAGTGAGGCGCCCTCACCCTTCCTTGGGCCGACATTGCCTGGGTTCTCGGCCGAATTGACGGCTTTCAGATCGGCGTGCGCCACGACCCGGTGATCGACGATTTCCGCTGCGCCGAAGCCGGTGAGGTCGACCACTGTTTCGATTGCCTCGCTCGAATGGCGGTTGACGGCGAAGAAGGTGACGTGGCCGGTCTTCGTGTCGTGCACGCCGGCAATGTCGACGTAGGCGACGTCGCCCGCAACGGTGGATTTATAGGTCGGGCTTTCCACCTTGAGATCTAGCGCATTGCCGCGGCCGTAGTTAGAAGCAAACAGATAGGGATAAAAAATCGTCTGCCGCCATGCCGGGCCATTCGGAACGGTCATGATCGGCGCGATGACGTTGACCAGTTGTGCCAGGCAGGCGATCTTGACGACATCGGAACGGCGGATGAAGGTGTTGAGGATCAGGCCGACCTGCAGCACATCCTCGAAATTATAGATGTCTTCGAGCAACGGCGGGGCGAATGGCCAGCCGTCGCTGCCGCCGAGGATTTTCTTGTCCTGCTCCTTGGAATGGTACCAGACGTTCCATTCGTCGAACGAGATGTAGACCTGCTTGTTGGAGCGCTTCTTGGCCTTGATATAGTCGATGACGCCGGCGACCGAGACAATGTAGTCGTCGAGCTTTTCGCTCATGGCGAGATAGTTCGAAGCGTCGTTGGCTTCGTTGTCGAAATACATGTGCAGCGAGATGTAGTCGACCTCGTTGTAGGTATGGTCGAGAACCGTCGCTTCCCATTCAGGGTAGGTCGGCATCTTGGCATTCGAAGAGCCGCAGACCACCAACTCGAGCGACTTGGAGAAGGCGCGCATTGCCTTGGCCGTCTCATGCGCTAAGCGGCCATACTCGTCCGCGGTCTTGTGGCCGATCTGCCAGGGGCCGTCCATTTCATTGCCGAGGCACCAGAGCTTGACGTCGAAGGGCTCCTTGCGGCCATTGGCGATGCGTTTGTCGCTCCATTTACTGCCGCCGGGATGGTTGGCGTACTCCAGAAGGTTGCGGGCTTCGTCAAGGCCGCGCGAGCCGAGATTGACGGCAAGCATCATCTCGGTGTTGGCGGAGGTGCACCAATCGGCAAATTCGTGCAGGCCGACTTCGTTGCTTTCCGACGTATGCCAGGCGAGGTCGAGCCGCACCGGGCGCTCTTCCTTGGGGCCGATGCCGTCTTCCCAATTGTAGGCGGAGACGAAATTGCCGCCGGGATAGCGGACGATCGGAACATTAAGTTCTCTGACGAGATCGATGACGTCCTGACGCATGCCATTGGCATCCGCCGTCGGATGGCCTGGCTCGTAGATGCCGGTATAAACTGCCCGCCCGAGATGCTCGATGAAGGATCCGTAGAGCCTCGGATCGATTTCCGAGACAACATAATGCGGATGTGCCGTAACGGCTGCCTTCATGCATTCCTCCCATCGATATCACAAACGATGATTTAAATCATCTTGCCCGATATCAAAGAGGAATTGGCAGCTCTTCGTCAAGCCAAAATAGCCAAAAGTAGGACAATTAGACGAAGGTTTTGGCTCAGCAGAAAGCCAGTTCATTGAAATTGCTGCGTTATCTTCAGAACCCGGTTTCATGATATCAACCAGTTTTGATCCGGAGCAGGATGTCCTGATCGTAATTTCCAAAGCCCTTGCCGAAAATGTTGATCCCGCCGGGGCGCTTGGCGTCGTCCTTGACGCCGATACGGACGCGGATTGAATGATGGCTCTTCAGATCGAGTGCGGCGAGGCCGGTTTCGGAAATCCT
>NZ_JAMYLU010000021.1:0-103975 GCF_040318135.1 Mesorhizobium sp. M1295 | reverse complement strand
TCACCACCGTGCCATGGCCGCTCGCCCTTCAGAGCAAGCGCCGTTCTCTCTCCAAAACTTTTTGCAGAACCTTCAGGACACTATCGAATTCGGTCGTTCAGAGTGTTTGGTTTTTGACCCTAGAGCATTCTGCCCAATGGTGTTAGTTGGCACCGCAGAAATGCGGCTAAACAACAGATAGAGCAGGATGCCTCGTCATTTGAACGCATCCTGGGGTGTCGCTTCATGCGTTGATAGGATCAAGATCAGCACGGCGCGAAAAAGGCGGGAATTTCCCGCCTTTTTCATGTTCCATTGTCGTCTGATCAATGCAAGCGGCCGCTGGCGTGGGCCAGCATGGTGTAGACCTTGCCGGTATCCGACGTCAGGTAGGTCTGCGCCATGATGTTGTCGCGGTCGTTGCGCGACACGTCTTTGAGCAGCTTTTCGAAATCGTCGCAGTAACGATCGACAGCAGCGCGGAACTCCGCCTCCGACTGATATTTGCGGCGGATCTCGTCGAACGTCTGCTGGCCCTTCAGCGTGTAAAGACGGCGCGTGAAGACGTCGCGCTCGCCGCGCCGGTATCGGTTCCACAGCTCGATCGAGGCATCGTGATCGATGGCTCGGGCGATATCGACGGAGAGCGAGTTCAGCGATTCCACGACATGAAGCGGCGAACGCGGAGCGGGAGCCGGGCGCGGCGCTTCGGCAGGCGCCGCCGGCTTGGCGTCGTCTTCGCGCGATGCACCGGTCAGGAGGTCGCGCACCCAGCCGCCTTGCGGCGTGCGGCCGTTGGGGTCGCGCTGGCGCAGCGCTGTGTCTGCGGGACGTTCGAGGTCGAGCGTGCCGCGCAGCGCCGTCTCGCCCGAAGGCGCCTGCGGTGCATGGCGCTGTTCCGGAGCCGGAGCCGGGCGGCGTGGCGGCTCGGCGGCGCGTGCGGCAGGCGCTTGCGGCGCCGGACGCAGGTTGCGCTGTTCCGAACTGTCGGCGCTGCGGCCAGATTTGGCAACGATTTCAGAAAGTTCCTTCAGCGCGTTGATCTGCTCGGAAACGGCACGGCGGATAGCCGTGGTTGATTCCTTTGCCTCTTCCGGCATCTCGATGACGCCTTTCTTGAGCTCGGCTCGGGTGAGGTCGAGCTCGCTCTTGATCGAGCCGGCGGTGCGCCGCATTTCCTCGGTCGCATCGGCAAAGCGCTTGGTAGCCGAATCGACCACTTCGGAAATCGCGGCACGGATCTTGTCGGCGGATTCCAGCGTCTTGCCTTCGGCGTTCTGCAGCGTCTGGCCGACCAGATTCTCGAACGAGCGCATGACCCGTTCGAGATCTTCCGACTTCTTAACAAGGCCGACGGCGAGGTCCTCCAGCGACGATTGCCTTTCGAGCGTGTGCTCGAGGTTGCTCTGGGCCGAGCTCAGCAGATCCGAGGCGCTGGACAGCAACCGGCTGTGCTCGTCGAACTTGGTGGCGATAGAGGCAACCTCGCGCAAGGTCGAGGACGACAGCTCGGTGAGCCGCGTCGTGTTCGAATCGACAAGGCGCGCCGAGCTGGCGAAAGTCTGGGCGGTCTTTTCCGTGGTCGCCGCGAAGCTTTGCGTGCTCCCAGTCAGGCGTTCGTCGACCTGGCCGAGATTGGTCGCCGCCTGCTCGATCAATTGACCGAGCTGCGAGCTGGAGGCGGTCATGCGGCCGATGAGGTCGGCAACGCTGTCGGCAAGCGTCGAGCGCGCGCCTTCGACGGCCGACAGAGTTTCGGCCGTGCGGCTGGCGAGGGCGTCGACGAGGGCGGCGTTTTGAGTGCGCAGCTTCTCTGTCGCACGTTCGGTGACCTCTTCCATGCTCTTTTGCAGCTCGGAGCCGCCCTGGGCGAAGCGCTCGACCAGAGGCCGTGCCGTCTCGTCCAGGATTTTCGATATTTCGGCCGAACGTGCCGCAAGCATCGTACTGAGCTCGCGAGTATTGGCACCGATGGTCTTTGCAGCGTCGTTGGTGCTCTGGCCGATATGCTGGCCGACCGCGGTGAAGGTTTCGGCGATCGTGTTGGCACGCGAGACTAACTGCGCCTCGGCGTTCGAGACCTGTTCGTTGAGCTTTTGGCCCATTGTCTCGGCAGTGTAGGCGAGGCGGTTCTCGACGCTGGCGACCTGCTCCTCGACGCGGGCCGCTGTGGCGGCAGCACTCGAGGCCAGGCGTTCGTCGGCACCGGCAAGCAGCTGCTCGATTTCACGGGCATGGACGGCGAGTTCCTGGCCAGTCTGCCTGGCGCGTTCGGCAACCCGCTGCTCGGTGCTGGTGAAGGCACCGACAATGTTGTCGGCATGTTCGCCGATTGCGGTGCTGCTGTCGGCGATACGGGACACCAGGCGATGATCGGCCTCCTCGAAGATGCGGCCGATCTCGGACGCACGTGCCGAAAGTGCTTCGGAGCCTTCGGCAATGCGCGAAATAAGTTGCTGGTCGGCGGCATCGAAAATGCGGCCGAGATCCGACGCACGTGCCGCGAGAGCTTCGGCGGATTCGCCGATGCGCACGCCCAGCCGCTCGTCAGCTGTTTCGAAATTGCGCAAGATGTCGCCGGCACGTGCAGCCAGCGACTGGGCCGTTTCGATGGCGCGAGAGACCAGTCTGTGGTCCGCCGCGTCGAAGGTACCGGCAATCTCACTTGCTCGGGTTGCCAGCTGATCGGCCGTCTCCTGGGCGCGCGCGAGCAAGGTGTTCGACGTGTCGTCGGCGCGGGCAATCAGTGCGCTCGACGTATCCTCGGCGCGGGCGGCGAGGCGACGATCCGCCTCCTCGAAGGTGCGGGCGATGTCCTCCGCCCTGGCGAGCAGAGCGGCCGAGGTCTGCTCGGCGCGCTCGGCGATCTTGCGGTCGGCATCGCTGAATGCAGCGCCCGCCTGCTCATGCAGAGCGCTGGTGACTTCCATGACCTTCTCGCGCAGCGCCCCGGCGACGAAGACCGCGCTTCTTTCGAGCACACTGCGAACGTTGTCGACACCCGTCGACAGCGCCCGCTCCATGGTGCTGGCGCGCTCCTCGATGATGCCTGTCTGCCGGCTGAACGCCTGCTCGATCTTTTCCACGTCGGCAGCGATGGCATCGGAGATGTCGGTGCTCCTGGCGGCGATCTGGTCGATATGGCCGGACAGCGAACGGTCGACATCCTTGCGCGTGTCGGCGAGCCTGGAGAGATCGTCCTGCAATGCGCGGGTCAGCATGTCGCGGCCCTCGGTCAGCTTGCCGACATGACCGGCGACAATCTCGTCGACCTCGCTGCGGCTCAATGCAAGCCTCTCCAGATCGGCTTCCAGAGCGCGCCTGAGGATGTCGCGGCCTTCGGCAAGCTTCTCGACCTGGCCGGCAACCAGCCCATCGATGCTCGAGCGGCTTTCGGCCAGCTTGGCGAGATCGTCCTCGAGCGCCTTCGACAGGGTCGAGCGGTCCTGGACGAGCTTCTCCGCGTGGGTAGCGACAAGGCTGTTGACGTTGCCGAGATCGGCCTCTAGGGCGCGCGAAAACTGTGCGCGATTGTCGGTTAATAGCTGCGACTGGTCGGCGATGGCGCCCCTGATCGTGTTGAGATCGGCCTCCAAAGCGCGTTTGAGGATGTCGCGGCCTTCGGCCAGTTTCTCGACCTGGCCGGAAACCAGCCCGTCGATGCTCGAGCGGCTTTCGGCCAGCTTGGCGAGATCGTCTTCCAGCGCGCGCTTGAGGATGTCGCGGCCCTCGGCCAGCTTCTCGACCTGACCGGAAACCAGCCCGTCGATGCTCGACCGGCTTTCTGCCAGCCTGGCGAGATCGTCCTCGAGCGCCTTCGACAGGGCCGAACGGTCCTCGGCGAGCTTGTTCATATGTTCGGAGACGACGCCCCGCACGGTCTCGAGATCGGTCTCCAGTGCGCGCGACAGCTGACCGCGATCCTCCGCCAGCTTCTCGGATTGACTGGCAATGACGCCCTTGACGGTGCTCAGATCGGCTTCCAGAGCGCGTTTGAGGATGTCGCGGCCCTCTGCCAGTTTTTCGACCTGGCCGGCAACCATCACATCGATGCTCGAGCGGCTTTCGGCCAACTTGGCGAGATCGTCTTCGAGCGCCTTCGACAGCGTCGAACGGTCTTCCGCGAGCTTGTTCATGTGATCGGAGACAACGCCGCGCACAGCCTCCAAGTCGCTCTCCAGTGCCCGTGACAGCTGGCCACGGTCTTCCGCCAGCTTTTCGGACTGGCCAGCGATGACGCCCTTGATCGCGTTCAGGTCCGATTCCAGCGCGCGCTTGAGGATATCGCGGCCTTCGGCAAGCTTCTCGACCTGGCCGGCAACCAGCCCGTCGATGCTCGACCGGCTTTCGGCCAGCTTGGCAAGATCGTCTTCAAGCGTCTTCGAAAGCAGGCTGCGATCATCGGCGAGCCTGCCCGAATGATCGGCGATCAGACCTCTGATGTCGGACAGGTCGTTCTCGAGCGACTGGGAAAGACCGCTGCGGTCTTGCGCCAATTTCGCCGAATGGGCCTCGATGAGGCCATTGATGCCGGCGATGTCGGATTCCAGCGCACTGGCGAGTATGGCGCGACCCTCGGCGATCTTTTCGACTTGACCGGCGACAAGGCCGTCGATGCTGGCGCGACTGTCTGCCAGCTTGCCGAGGTCGGCCTCGAGCGCGCGCGAAAGAATGCTGCGGCCTTCGGCGAGCTTTCCGACGTGCCCGGCAACCATTTCATCGATGATCGTGCGGGCTTGTACGAGTTTTCCAGAGTCTTCGTTCAAGGCCTGGGCGAGCCGGTTGCGGCCCTCTTCAAGGCTTTCTAGATGGCTGCCCAGCGAAGCGTCGATCGCTGCACGCGATTCGTTGACCTTGCGCAGATCCTCTTCAAGGGCGCGCGAGATCAGGCCGCGGCCTTCGGCAAGCTTCTGCACCTGGTTGGTCACCGCCGCATCGATTTCGGCGCGGCCCTCGGCGAACTTCGCCAGATCGGCCTGCATTGCCGCCGCCATCCGGTCGCGGCTTTCGGAAAGTTTGCGGCTGTGGTTTTCGACGGCTTCCTCGATGCCGGCGCGAGCATCCGCAAGCCGCTGGATGTCCGTATCGAACGATCGCGATACGACATGGCGCGCCGCTTCCATGCGCCCGGCGAAATCGCCGGCGCGGGCTTCGAGCATGGTCGAGGTCGATGAGATGATGTCGGCCATGTCGGCGCCGATCTGGGTCTTGCCCTGATCGATCATCGCCGACAGCGTCTCCTTGCTATCCTGGAAGGTGTGGGCGATTTCGCGCGCGCGCTCGACCAGCGTCTCGTTGATCTGGCGTGCGCGAGCCTCCAGCGCGGCGTTGAGCTTCTGCGTACCGGTGTCGAGCGCCTCGGCGCGGGTCTGGAACTCGCTGATCAGCGCCTGGCCACGTTCGGCAAGCGTCCGCTCGATGCCGTTGAGGCTGGCTTCGAATTCGGAATTGAGTGTGCGCGCGGCACCGCCGAGCAGCGACACCATGCCGGTCGTGCGGTCGTCGAGCAGGTCGGTCAGCGACCGCGTCAGGCCATCGGTGGTGTCCGTCAGCTTGGCGATGCGGGTGTCGAGCAGGCTGGCGAAGGCCTCGCCCGACGTCGACAGCCGGTCGGTGATCGATTCGAGCCGGCCTTCCACCGAATCGAAGATCGACATCGAGCTCCCGTTGATCCTGTCGATCAGCGTGTCGCCGGATTCGTTGATCGTCATCGACAGCTTGGTCGAGGCGTTGAGAATGCTGTCGCGAATGATATCGCTGGCGGCGTTGATCTCGTCCTTCAGCGTCTCGTGGGCACCGGTGATCGAGGCGCGCACACGCTCGGCATGGGTGACGACCGCTTCGCGCTCGCTGCCCAGCCCGTCGACCAGCGAGCGGATGCGGGACTCGTTCTCCGAATAGGAGCGCTCGATCTGGTTCACCTCGCTGTGAACCAGCGTTTCGAGCTCGACGGCGCGCGCAAGCGTGCGTTCGATGCCTTCGCCCATGGCCGCCACCTCGCGGCGAACCGCTTGGCCGATCATCATGACGCGATCCTGGGCAAGATTTTCCGGCTCGGCCAGACGGAAGGCCACCTCGGTCATCGACTGCGCGGCAAGGCGCATCTCCTGAGCGCGGCGAATCATCACTGCGAATGCCCAGAACAGGATGACGGGCACGATTGCCGCGACCGCCAGGCCGATCAGCTCGGGACGGGCGAAAAACTGATCGAAGGTGCGGATGTTCCAGATGCCAGGTCCGAACAACAGGTTCGCGAGGCCACCGGCGCCGGCGATCCAGGCCAGCGAAACAAAAGCCACGACCCAATAGATCGTGTTCGAGGCGCGCCGGTTGAGGGTGTGCAGGAGCGTCTTATAGTCTTTTTGACGATCGTCGTTGGCCGGCGAGAAAGCTGGCGGCTGCGAGCCATTGCGCGTTGCGACAGGACGCAACTCAGCCGGCTTGGCTTTTGGCGCGGGATTTAGGTTCTGGCTTTGATTGGCGGCGGGTGCTGCATTCTGGGCCTGGTCGGGGGCAGGCGCCTCGTTCTGGCTGCGGCCTTCGCGCGCCAGTTCGTCGGCGGCTTGCGATATCTGCGCTTCCAGATCTTCCATGGATGCCGCGATGTCGAAGTCGCCGCCGGCATCGCCGCTCAGATCGATATCAAGTGCCTTTTCGAGTTCCCTGGCTACGTCGCTGTCGAGCGTTTTTGTCGTCGTTGGTTTCTTCGCCATGCCTTCGCTACCCTGTACAAGCTGCCGCGGGACTTATGGTTGTGCTTATTGATTCTGCCTAGCGTGTCCCGCGCAGGAGGCTGAAAATGGACCTGTCGTATCGTAATGACACAGCGGGGTAAAGAAAACATGCATTCCGTCCGATACGTAAAACTTTAAATATAAGGTTAACACAGCCGTGATTCCGGCGCCGTTATCGCGACATTTTTCCGGGTCAATCATTAACCCGTTGTCCACCGGATACGCCTATTTTTTGCGGCGGTCGAAGAACGGAGTCTCAAAGTGATACGTGGCGAAAACGGCATTGCCTTCTCGATGCCCGGCGGTGACGTGTCAGGGACAGCTGGGGCGCGGCCGATCGATCTGGCGCATCTTGCGCGCCAGACGATGGGCGATCGGAGCCTCGAGCAAGAGGTGCTGGCACTGTTCGTGCAGCAGGCGCTATCGGTGCGCGACAAGATCGTCGATGCGGATGTCAGGCAGCGGCTGCTACTGGCGCACGGGCTCAAAGGCTCGGCGCGCGGGGTCGGCGCCTTCGCCATTGCCGATTGCGCCAGTGCGATCGAATGCCGGCCCGACGACGCCAGCACGCTGAAGCGCCTTGGCTCACTGATCGAAGAAGTGCGCGACTTCGTCGCCGCCATCAGCCGATAGAACTTATTCCCAAAACGCCACGCAGCGGCGCTTTCGCGCCGCAGTTGACTTGTCTGGCAGAGTGATTATGTCGGCTCAGACTCCCTTCAGGTGACAAATGACCAAGCTGACCTTCATCGCCCATGACGGCACGCATTTTGACGTGGATGCCGAAAACGGCTCGACCGTCATGGAAAATGCGATCCGCAATGCGGTGCCGGGAATAGAAGCGGAATGCGGCGGCGCCTGCGCCTGCGCGACCTGCCATGTCTATGTCGACGAAGCCTGGACGGCGGAGGTCGGCGAGCCGGAAGCCATGGAAGAAGACATGCTGGACTTCGCCTACGACGTCCAGCCGAATTCGCGGCTGTCATGCCAGATCAAGGTGCGCGACGCCCTCGATGGGCTGGTCGTGCGCGTGCCGGCCCGCCAAGGCTGAAGCCGATTTTTGCGGCTGCCGCTTGGCAGCGGACCAATGGTCATGCAGTGTCGCGCCGTTTTCCCATAAAGGCGCATGCTTCATGACCGCTATCACCAAGACGGACGTACTCATTGTCGGGGCAGGGCCTGTCGGCCTGTTTGCCGTATTCGAGCTCGGCCTCTTCGACATGAAGTGCCATCTGATCGACATACTCGACCGGCCCGGCGGGCAGTGCGCCGAACTCTACCCGGAAAAGCCGATCTACGACATTCCGGGTTGGCCCTCGATCTCGGCGCAAGGTCTGGTCGACAAGCTGCTTGAGCAGATCGCGCCGTTCAAGCCCGAATTCACCTATAACCGCATGGTTTCGAGCCTGGAAAGGCTGGAGGACGGCAGCTTCCGCGTCACTACCGACGAAAACGAGGTGTTCGAAGCCAAAATTGTGGTGATTGCCGCCGGCGGCGGCTCTTTCCAGCCGAAGCGGCCGCCGATTCCAGGCATCGAACCCTATGAAGGCAAGAGCGTGTTCTACTCGGTGCGCCGGATGGAGGACTTTCGCGGCCATGACCTCGTCATCGTCGGCGGCGGCGATTCGGCGCTCGACTGGACGCTGAACCTGCAGCCGGTGGCCAAGAGCGTGACGCTGGTGCATCGGCGGCCCGAATTCCGGGCAGCGCCCGACAGCGTCAACAAGATGTATGCCATGCAAGAGATGAAGCAGCTGGAATTCCAAGTCGGACAGGTGACGGGCCTGACCGGCAGCGACGGCCAGCTAGCCTCCGCCACGATCAAGGGGCCGGAGGGCGATGTCGAAGTGCCGTGCACGCGGATGCTGCCATTTTTCGGCCTGACGATGAAGCTCGGCCCAATCGCCGAATGGGGCCTCAATCTCCACGAAAACCTGATCCCGGTCGACACCGAAAAATTCCAGACGTCGGTGCCCGGCATCTTCGCCGTCGGCGACATCAACTGGTACCCCGGCAAGCTGAAGCTGATCCTGTCGGGCTTCCATGAGGTCGCTCTAATGGCACAGGCAGCCAAGCGCATCATCAGCCCCGGCGAGCGCATCGTGTTCCAGTATACGACTTCGTCGACCAGCCTGCAGAAGAAGCTCGGCGTGGTCGACTGAAGCTCGCCGGATTTCACCAGGCCGGTCTACTCCGCCAGGGCTGGGGCCGAAGCCTCGGCATGGCCGCGAAGCGTTTTCTCCGGCATCAGCCAGAGCGTGATGAACGACAGCAGCAAGGTCGCGGCGGCGGCAAGAAAGATCATCACGAACGGCGTGGCTGAGGCGATATGGCCGGCCGTCTGCGTGCCTTCGCTGGCCAGCGGCAGCCCGTAACCAAGGGCGACGGCACCAAGCATGGCGACGCCAAGCGCACTACCCAGCGAGCGGAGGAAGGTGAGAACGCCGGTCGCCACGCCAAGGTGCATGCGATCGACGGCGTTCTGGACCGAGACAGTGGCAACCGGAAAGGTCGTGCCTGTGCCCAGGCCTATGCAGGTCGTCAACACCTCGACAAGCAATAGCGAGGCATGCCCGGCGACCAGGCTGAGCACGCCGAGGCACAGGATCGAGAAAACAGTTCCGACCATGGCAATGCGCTTGTAGTGGAAAAAGCGTGGGATCATTCGCGCGCTGAATGTCGCACCGGCCACCGTGCCGAGCATCAGCCCAAGCAACGCGGTGCCAGATTCGCTGACTGACAGGCCGACGACCGATTGCAGGTAGACCGGCAGATAGACCGACAAGCCGACATTGGCGGCCTGCAGCAGGAACATCGACAACGTGCCGGCGAGAACGATCGGATTGCCGAGCACTTCCAGCGAGATCAGCGGTTCGGCCGCGCGCATCAGCCGCAGCGCGAACGCGCTCCAGAACACCGCTGAGCAGGCGAGCAGTCCAAGGATTTCACGCGACAGCCACGGATACTCGCTGCCGCCCCAGTTCAAGGCAAGCAGCAGCAGCGAGGTGGCCGCGACCAGAAGCAGCGCGCCGAGGCCGTCGATGCGGTGATGTTTTGCGGCGATCGGCAGCTTCTTGAGCGGATTGTTAATGATCGCCATCGCCAGCAGGCCGAGCGGAATGTTGATCCAGAAGATCAGCGACCAATGCAGATGTTCGGCGAAGGTGCCGCCGAGCAGCGGCCCGGCGATGCTGGCGACGGCCCAGGTGCCCGAAATCCAGGCGGCGTAGCGAGCCCGCTCGCGCGGCGGCACGAGGTCGCCGATCACGGTCTGCGTCAGGGCGAAGAGCCCGCCGCCGCCGGCGCCCTGGATCGCCCGGCCGACAACCAGGACCAGCATGTTGGGGGCCGTGGCGCTGACCAGCGACCCGGCGAGAAAGATCAGGATTGCCGCATAGACGGTCGGCCGGCGGCCATAGATATCGGAGATCTTGCCGTAGAGCGGCGCCACTGCGGTCGCGGTCAGAAGATAGCCGGTTACGATCCACGGCAGATATTCGGCATGCCCGAGCAGACGTGCCATCGTCGGCATCGCCGGCGCGACGATGGTCTGGTCGAGCGCCGCCAGCAGCATTGACAAAAGCACGCCGCCGATGATGGCGTTTTTCTCGGTTTCGGTCAGCGGCGTGCTGGTTTCCACCATCGCTTGCTTGTCGATAGCCTGGTCCATATCCGTTCATCCATTATGCCTGCGTGCACTTCCGCGACGGGCTGGGAAGCATCTAGTACGCCGATTGGCGTTTGCCGGAGGCTGATCCCTGCGAACCTGGCATATGTCGTTCGCTATAGGCCGATTTCGACAGCGGCTCGAAAGTTTTTCGAAGCTGGCACTATGCTTCGCCAAATTGGCTTTGTTCCAAATTTGGCTTTGTCCGACGCGGAGTTCAGCCGGGAGCGAGCCGTCCATTCTCAATGCGCTCGATGCGATAGTGCAAAAGCCGCAGGATGCGGCTTTGGAAATTGACGCTTTCCACACGATCGAAGCGCATCTGGTCCTGGTCGTGCTTGGCAAGCATGGCCGCTGTAATTTTCGCGGCCTTGGCCTTGGCCAATTCGCAGGTCTTTTCAGGGTAGCTCGCCTTCAAGGCGTCTTCTAGTTCGCGGCCATGGTTCTTGGCAATCTCGACGTGGCGTTCCTCATGGCGCTTGATGTCGGCGGACAAAGTCTCCCAGAACAGCTTGACGCCTGCATCGGCTTTGCGCGGGCGGCGCCACTCGGGAAGGATAACCTTGACCTTGACGGTAACGGCAGCGTCGGCAATCCAGCACGAGCCCGGCTTTTGCGCATAACTGACGCGGGTGGTGAACGCCATCTGGGTGGCGCCGGGATGCCGCGACCCGGTGCTTTTCACCTGAGGCCCGAGTTTCGACAGCTGGGTCCCGATGTCGTCGAGCGTCCTGCCGCCGATCGGGAAATAACTATATGTCTTGACGAGAGTCGTAGCGCCGGCCGGGAATGCGGTCAGAGCGAGCATCAGGGCGCAGAGGAGGGATCGTTTCATCGTGTTGCCTCTTTGCCCACCTTGCTTTACCGCCGTCTCCGGCGCAACGGAATTGATCCCCGGTCATGACGTGGGATCGAACATGGTTGATGGGCAATGATGACAGGGCGATGGCAGCTGGCGCATGGGCGCCATCTTGACCTTGGCGGCAAGGCCATCGTCGTCGGCATCCTCAACGTCACGCCGGACAGTTTTTCCGACGGCGGGCTGTTCGATGCCCCGGAAAAAGCGGTGGACCAGGCGCGCCGTATGGTGGAGGAGGGAGCCTCCGTCATCGACATCGGCGGAGAATCGACGCGTCCCGGTGCCTCTCCGGTGTCTGCAAAGGAAGAGCAGGCCCGCATAGTGCCCATCATCGAGGCGCTCGCGACGTCTGGCGGAACGCTGATCTCGGTCGATACCTATCGCCAGGATACGGCGCGGCTTGCCGTCCAAGCCGGTGCACATATCGTCAACGACGTCTGGGGCCTGCAGCGCGAGCCGGGCATTGCCAGCGTCGCTGCCGAAACCGGCGCCGGCCTTGTCATCATGCACACGGGACGGGACCGGCAGAAACTGCCCGACGTGATTGCCGATCAGCTCTTCTTCCTCAGGAAGTCGCTGGAAATCGCGCAACGGAGCGGTGTTGCCGACGACCACATCGTGCTCGATCCGGGCTTCGGCTTCGCCAAGGAGACAGCCGCGGAAAACCTTGACCTGATGGCACGGTTTTCCGAGCTTCGTGCGCTGGGCTTTCCGCTGATGGCCGGCACATCGCGAAAGCGCTTTATCGGCACCGTCACCGGCCGCGACGCAGCGGCAAGGGGCGCCGGAACCGCCGCCACAAGCGTCATCCTGAGGCTCAAAGGCGCGCATCTTTTTCGCGTCCACGATGTCGCAATCAACGTGGATGCGTTGGCTATTGCCGATGCTATGCTCGCACGTGAGATCGGGGAAAGCTGAGCCATGTATGTCATCCGCATGAAGAACTGCGCCTTCTTCGCCCGGCACGGTGTGCTGGACGAAGAGGAGACGCTCGGCCAGCGCTTTTATGTCGATGCGGCGCTCACGGTAGACCCCGGGCGGGCGCTGGTCGACGATTCTATCGAGGACACCGTCAATTACGGCATCGCCTTTGCGGTCATCGAAAAGATCATTACCGGCGAGCGGCGCTTTCTGATCGAAGCGCTGGCGCTCGAAGTGGCGAGGGCGCTGACGGCGCGGTTTCCGCAGATCAAAAAGGCCGAGATCACCGTGCGCAAGCCGAACGCC
Organism: Mesorhizobium sp. M1295; assembly: GCF_040318135.1. Classification (NCBI taxonomy): domain Bacteria; kingdom Pseudomonadati; phylum Pseudomonadota; class Alphaproteobacteria; order Hyphomicrobiales; family Phyllobacteriaceae; genus Mesorhizobium; species Mesorhizobium sp. M1295. The sequence continues at coordinate 91,509 of NZ_JAMYLU010000021.1, read as the reverse complement.
CCGGTGCCGGGTGTGCTCGATCATGTCGAGGTGACCGTTGTCTGGCCAGAATAGTAACAACAACACCGTCTATCTCAGCCTTGGCGGCAATCTCGGTGATCCGGCGAAGTCGATGGCTGCGGCACTGGGCATTCTGGATGCCGACGAGAGCACGCGCGTCGTTGCCGTTTCGTCGCTCTACCGAACGCCGCCCTGGGGCAAGCTCGATCAGCCGGATTTCCTCAATGCGGCGGCCGAGATCTCGACCGCGCTTGCGCCGCGGGCTTTGCTCGACCTTTGCCTCGACGCCGAGCGAAAACTGAAGCGGGTGCGGGAGGAGCGCTGGGGTCCGCGCCTGATCGACATCGACATTCTGGTGTTCGGTGACCGCATCATCCACGAGACCGGACTGGAGGTGCCGCATCCGCGCATGCTGGAGCGCGCCTTCGTGCTGGCACCGTTGGCAGAAATTGCACCGAAGCTTGTGGTCGACGGCAAGAGCGTGTCGGAGCGACTGGCCGCCGTCGACACGTCGGGTATTGAACGGCTGCCGTCAGGCCGGAAATGGTGGAAGACCTGACGCTGCCGCCATTGGTGGCCGAAAATCAGCCGGAAAACCCACCACCGTCGAGGAACATTTGTTCGTCCGGTGTCGTCTCCCGGCCAAGCATCCTGTTTCGGTGTGGAAAGCGGCCGAAGCGCTGGATGATGTCGCGGTGTTCTACCGCATATTTCAGATAGGACGGGGCTTTGGCCGCGGTAAGCTCCATCGATTTGAGCTGATCGGCGAGATCCTCCGAATGCTCATAGGGCAGATAAAGAAAGACGCGGAGCTCTTCGTCGAGCGCCAAGTCATGGCCGGCAGCGATCGCCTTCCCGGCAAAATGCCGCGCCAGCGGGTCCGTGGCGTACATGTGGCCAGTGCCGCGAAAGCAGTTTCGCGGAAACTGGTCGAGCAGGATCATCAGTGCCAGCGACCCTTCGGCGTGTTCGGACCAGCCGTCGCATTCGCGGCGGGCGGCGGCGAAGTGCAGATCGAGAAACCGGGTGCGGAAGTCGGCATCAAAAGCGTCGTTCTTCTCGAACCATGCGTCCTCCCCGGCGTGGCGCCAGAATCTGGTTACGGAGAGCGCGCGTTCGTCCAGTTCATCCATCATTCGCATCTTCCCAAGGATTAATCGGCCGGCTCGGATTTCTGCAGCACGCCGGCGGTTTCCTCATTGAGCGCCTGACCCGCGCGGCGTGGTGTGCTGAGCGGCGTCGGGATGGGGGTGCCAATATTGCCTTTGAGGAAGCGCCGTCCGGCGCGGATGCCTTCGGCCTGTTGAAGCTCGAAACGGGCAGCGTCGCGGCGGCGGACGTCCTCGACTACCTCGGCGACCTCTTCCGGGTCGACGCCGAGGGCTTCCAGCGTCGAGCCGCCGAAGACAAGCGCCGATTCGAACGTCTCGCGGAGCTGATAGTCAACGCCGGCACGGATGAGCTGCAACGCGGTGCCGCGGTCGAACGCCCGTGCCAGCACTGTCAGCAAGGGAAACTCCGCCTTGATCAGTTCCGCGATGCGCACGGCGGCATCGGGCTTGTCAACGCAGATCAGCACGGCGCGTGCCCGCCCGGCTCCCGCGGCTCGCAGGATGTCCAGCCGCGTGCCGTCGCCGTAATAGACCTTGAAGCCGAAATCGGCCGCTGCTTGGATCATTTCGACCTCGTTGTCGATGATCGACACGTCGATGCCGCGCAACAAAAGCGGCTGGCTGGCGATCTGGCCGAACCGGCCAAAGCCTATGATCAGCACGCTGCCGGTCAGGCCGTTGGCGACATCGACGCCTTCAAGCGACTGCTCGTCGCGCGGCGTCAGATACCGCAGTGCAATGATCGCCAACGGCGTCAGCACCATGGAAATGATGACAATGGCGGTCAGCATCGCATTGGCTTGGCCGTCGATAATGCCCACCGCAGCCGCCGCGGAATAGAGGACGAAGGCGAATTCGCCGCCTTGCGCCATGAAGACGGCGCGCTCGAGCGCTTCCCGATGGTCGGTTTTGAGGACGCGGGCAACGATATAGATGCCGATCGCCTTCATCACCATGTAGGCGACGACATAGATGGCAATGAGCTGCCAGTTGACGACGACGACATGCAGGTCGAGCGACATGCCGACGGCGAGGAAGAACAGCCCGAGCAGAATGCCGCGGAACGGTTCGATGTCGGCCTCCAGCTGGTGGCGGAAGGTCGATTCCGACAAAAGCACGCCGGCCAGGAAGGCGCCCATGGCCATCGACAGGCCGGAAAGCTGCATGGCGAGCGCTGACCCGAGAACGACCAGAAGGGCAGCTGCGGTCATCACCTCACGGGCGCGCGCATCCGCCAGGATACGGAAGAACGGATTGAGCAGATAGCGCCCGGCAACCACCAGCCCGACGATCGCGGCAAGGCCGATGCCGACCTCCGTCAACCTATCCGACAGGCTCATATCGGCGCCGCCCGGCGCGAGGAAGGCGATCAGCGCCAGCAGCGGCACGATGGCCAGATCTTCCAAAAGCAGGACCGAGACGATGCGCTGGCCCTTGGGCGTTGCCAGGTCGCCGCGTTCTTCCAGCAATTGCATGACGATTGCCGTCGAGGTGAGTACGAAACCGGCGCCAGCGACGAAGGATTGCGCGATCGGGAAACCTCCCGCCAGGCCGACGCCGGTCAGCAGAACCGCGCAGACGCCGACCTGCAGCGCACCAAGCCCGAAAATCTCGCGGCGCAGGCCCCATAGGCGTGACGGCTGCATCTCCAGCCCGATGATGAACAGGAACATGACGACGCCGAGTTCGGCGACATGAAGAATGGCTTCCGATTCGGAAAAGACGCGCAGCCCGAATGGGCCGATCACGACGCCGGCCGCCAAATAGCCGAGGATGGAGCCAAGTCCCATGCGCCTGAAGATCGGCACTGCAACGACGCCGGCGGCAAGCAGCGCCACCACCTGGATCAGATCGCTGTTCGATGCCTCTGCCGCCATGCCTGCCCTTCCGCTCTCCTGGGAGTCAAGCGGCCAAGATAGGGGCTTCGGAGCGGATCGAACAGTGTGAATCCGGCGCATTGTGCAGGCGATATTGCAGGCGCACTGCACAGGATAATGGCCTTCCAGGCGTTGCTTGTTTTCGCTATCCGGCGCTAAGGACGCCCGGCTTCGGCCAGTGGAGGGTGAGCGACGATCAAGTCACGGCCCTTTTTGAGGAGATGACTGACATGAAGAAGTTTTTGCTGGTTGCCGTTGGCATCGCGGCACTTGCCGGCTCTGCCTGTTCGAAGGCGCCGGAGTGCACGACCGAGATGCTGACCAAGAAGGCTCAGGACATGACTGCGGCACTTCAGGCTGCTATCACCAAGGATCCGGCCAAGGCAGCCGACCTCACAGCCAAGGTCCAGGCGGTCACAACCAAGTATCAGGGCGGCACGACAGCAGCCGAGGCCTGCAAGGCCTATGACGAGTTGATTGCAGCGATCAAGGGCTGAGCACCCATCTGCATGTCAAGGACGGCGGCGGCGTTTGGTTGCCGCCTTTTCACGCCGAAAGCTCAGTTCGGAGTTATGGAGCCGACCTCGACTGCATCGATCCGCTTCAACTTCATACCGATGACCGGGACCAGCTGCTGGTCGACCCGCACGGCAACGGTCACCGTCATCGAATTGTCGTCGGGGACAAGCGCCTGCATCACGCCGCGCAACTGATTACGATTAATGGTGAAAACCACCTTGTGCGCATCGACGACATTGCCGCCGATAATGTCGAGGCCGGAGCCGGCGGCCCCGCCCATGAAGCTGCCCTTGTAGCCCTGCCGGCCCATGTGTTCGATCGTTGCCGACATCTGCTGGGTGAACATACCGACCCGGCAGCCGCCGTCGAGCGACATGCCGACCTTGCCGTCAGGCGTCGAGCCAATGAAGCTGCAGGTGAATTTCGTGCCCTTGTATTTGCCGGCAACGATTTCTCCGGGGCCGACCCATTTGCCCTCGACCGATCGAAAGAACTGCTTGTCCGGTTCCGCCGCCGAAGCCTTTCCGGCAATGCCGATGGTTGCGACAAGGGCGAGCGCCACGTGCAGCACGTTGGACAAAATAACGCTTTTCATCGACGACACCCGGCAACAAAGAGACTGGTTTGGACGCTTCCGACCATGAACAAGATTGGTTAATGCTTTGTCACCCCAAGGCGGTAGTCACGTCTCGGAAGCGGATGTTTCTTTTTCTTTCTTTGCCGCAAAGGAGGTCAGCGCGGAAAGGAAATCGCCCAATCCTGGACGCCTGACGGCGTTAAAGGGCAGGGGCCTTGCCGTTTCCATCGCTGCAATGCCGATGCGCGCCGTCATCATGCCGTTGACGACGCCTTCGCCGAGCTTGGCCGAGAGCCGAGCCGCAAGGCCATGGCCGACGATCTGCTGGACGAAACTGTCGCCGACGGCGATCGACCCAGTGACCGCGAGATGGGCGAGAACGCTGCGCGCCAGGCGAAAAAAGCCTAGCGTGCCGGGGCGGCCGCCATAGAGCTCCGACAGACGGCGAATCAGCCGGCCGGCTTCGAACACGACATAAGCGACGTCGACCAGCGCGCGCGGACTGACCGCGGTCACCAGGGACACGCGCTTCGCCGCTTCGAGGATCATCATCTTGGCGCGGGCATCGAGCGGGCCGAGGATCTCGGTCTCGGCCAGCCGCACCAGATTGCCGCCATCGATGATCTCGCCGCGCAATTCGGCCAGCGAGCGCCTGCCGGCCGCGGTTTCGGGCTTGGCCGCGACAAATGCCGACAACTCGTCGACCACGGCGCGGGCGGCCTTCGGATCATCGCGGGCAATCGCATCGAGCGCCCGCTTCTGCAACTTTTCGACCTCGGCGAGGCGAGCAATCGCCACGAATTCGCGGATAAGGATGACTACAAGCGCCAGGATGGCGATCAATGCCATTCCGGCCGCCAGCCAGCCCAGCCACTCGGCGCGCTCGAACAGGTCGCGAATCAGCTGGTCGGTCCAGAGGCCAAGGGCGAGCGAAACCAGAACGCCCAGCGCGCCGAAGAACAGGCAGCCAAGCAGCGAACGTTTTCGCGGCGCAATCGCCGGCGGCGGTTCGGCAGCGACGACATCAGGCTCGTCGAAGACGTCGATCTCCGCCGGTGTGACCACGGCAAGATCCGCCTTCACGTTACGCGGCTTTCGCGCCGGCGCGGCCTCGGCCCCGGAATGGCGAGCCGTCGGATCTACCTTCGGCTGGGGCTCCGGCTCGATGCGAAAGGCCGCCGGTCTGCGGGGCGCGCTCATGCGAGATGATCTCCGATCAGGAACTGCACCGCGCGGTCGAGCCTGATATGCGGCAGCGACAGCGTCACGCCCTCGGCCGTGCGCTCGAGTTTCGGCGGGCGAAAGCGCACGAAGCGGATCGCCGGGTCGTCATCGTTCTGCTGGTGCTTCGATTCGAAACCATCGAACACCGCATCAACTTTCTCCGGCAAATCACCGGGAAATATGGCTGTTTCGGTCTTTCCGTCAAAGGTTTCGCCATTGATTTTTTCGCCACGCAATGGCGTGCCGATAATGACCGGCAAAGTCTCACGGCCCTGCTTGACCGTGCCTTCCCGAGTCGCGCGCATGGCCGCCATGGCGACGACGTCGACGTCGGCACCAGTGAAATTCGCCCGCGCCACGGCGCGGTCGGCAAGCCGCCGCACGATCGCCTGCAGCCGGTCGTGGCTTTCGTGGTGCAGATGGTCGGCCTTGGTCGCGGCCACCAATATGCGGTCGATGCGTCTTGAAAACAGGTCGGTCAGGAAGTTGCCCCGGCCGGGCCGGAAACAGGACAGGATTTCGGTGACCGCGCGTTCCAGATCGGCCATAGCACCGGGGCCGGCGTTCAATGCCTGTAAGGCGTCGATGAGCACGATCTGCCGGTCGAGGCGCGTGATGTGTTCGCGAAAGAACGGTTTGACGACATACGTCTTGTAAGCCTCGTAGCGCCGCTCCATCATCGCCTGCAGCGATCCGGAGCGGGCGCGCCCGAGGCCGAGTTTCGGCAGCGGCGCAAAGGTCAGCGCCGGCGATCCTTCAAGATCGCCGGGCATCAGGAAGCGGCCGGGCGGTAGGGTCGAAAGCGCCCGCTCGTCAAGCTTGCAGGCCTTGAGGTAGGCGGCGAAGCTCTCGGCGAGACGGCGCGCCGTCATCTCGTCGGCGTCGTCGTTGGGGTCGACGGAGGCAGAGAGCGCCTGCCATTCCCGCGAAAGATCGACACGCACCGGCAACACGGCCATCTCGAAGGCCTCACGCGAAAAATCGGCGTAGGACTTGCCGAGCAGCGGCAGGTCGAGCAGCCATTCGCCGGGATAATCGACGACGTCGACGGACAATTTGCCGGCGGAAAACATGCGGCTCCAACCGGAGGCCGATTCGTATTCGATGGTGAGCCTCAGTTCGGAAATCGCACGCGTCGAGTCCGGCCAGACACGGTCGTCGACAAGAGCCGCGATGTGATCCTCGTACTGGAAGCGTGGTACGGCGTCGTCCGGCTGCTCTTCGAGAAAGGCCCTGGCGATGCGCCCCGATTTTTGTGCCTCAAACAGCGGCAAGCGTCCGCCATGGACCAGATTGTGCACAAGGGCCGAGATGAACACCGTCTTGCCGGCGCGGGACAGCCCGGTCACGCCAAGACGCAGCGACGGAGCGAAAAGCCCGGCAGCGCGGCCTGACAACGTATCCAAGGCGATCTTCGCCTCGTCGGTGAAAGTCGTCAGTGATGATGCCAAAATCTGTTCTCGCGGGGCCGGTCAGCCACCGATATAGGCTTTGAGGCGCGGCTTTGAAATGGCCTCAGATATCGGCAGGCGTCAGGAAGGCTTCGAGATAGCCGGCGCCAGGCGCAGCCTCCGCAAGACTGCCGTTGAACCGGACCACCGCAAGTGCGGAGGTCGGGAAGCCGTGGTTCAGCATGGCCCGCGCGGTCTCGTTGCCGTCGCCTGAGAGCGCCATGGCGAGATCCTCAATCATCGGATTGTGGCCAATGACGAGCAGGGCGTCCAGCCCGCCATTCTGCCGGACGGCAGCGAGGTACGCGGCGGCATCGTCGTTGTAGAGCGCGTCAAAGAACAGCACCCGGCCCGTGTCCGTATGGCCAGCTAAGCTTTCCAGCGTCTGGCGGGCACGCCTGGCGCTTGAGCACAGGGTGAGGCCCGGTACGTATTTGCGAGAACGCATCAGCACGCCCATCGCTTCGGCATCGGCGAAGCCAGATGTATAGAGCGGGCGGTCGAAGTCGGCGACGCCGGGCAGCGCCCAGCCGGCCTTCGCATGCCTCAGCAGGTAAAGTCTGGTCACCGGATCCCCGTTGTGCCGGGCACCGAACCCGTCAATACGCCGCAGGATTTGCCATCAGAAGAGCTCCGTGCGCAATGGCAAGCGTCCTTCAAGCATAGCGAATCATGTATGAATTCGGTCGTATTCTTCGCAAAAAGGGCATCGCGGATGCCGTTTGTCCGGGACTAACAATTGCGTGAAACAGTCGTCGATTGACCTTGTGCAGTTTTCGGTCCGCGAATATATAGGCGCCAAATTTGGGGTTTGTTGGGTGAGTCGAATGAACGACATCGTTACCGCCGATTACGTACCCTCCGAAGACGAGCCGTTCATGAACGAGCGGCAGAAATCCTACTTTCGCCTGAAGCTCGTCACCTGGAAGAACGACATCTTGCGCGAAGCGCGCGAAACTCTCGAAATCCTGCAGCAGGAAAACGCCAACCATCCCGATCTCGCCGATCGGGCTTCCTCAGAAACCGACCGCGCCATCGAACTTCGCGCCCGCGATCGCCAGCGAAAACTCATCTCGAAGATCGATTCCGCCCTCCAGCGCCTTGACGAAGGCACCTACGGCTATTGCGAGGAAACAGGCGAGCCGATCGCGCTGAAGCGGCTCGACGCGCGCCCGATCGCGACCTTGTCGATCGAGGCACAGGAGCGCCATGAGCGGCGCGAGAAGGTGTACCGCGACGACTGAGTCGGCGGGAAAAACAGAGCGGCATCGGTAAAGCGTTCAAAATGGCCGGTTTTCCGGCCATTTTCATTGGCCGTTCGCTATCAGCCTATCTTTTCTGATTGGACAACTCGCCGAGGAGCTTCGTCATCTCGTCGTCGAGAGAGGGCGATGCCTTCGCCACCGGCTTGCTCGGCGTTTGGCTGAAGCGTGGCTCGTCGAGGGAAACCTCCAGCTCCTTCATCAGCGCATCGTCGATCGACTCGTGCTGTGCCGGCGGCTCGTATCTTGCCGGGGAGTCCTGTCTTGTCGGCGGCGGCGCATGCCGTGAAGCATTGGCGTTGACGGATCCATAATTTGGCAACGGTGTGACGTTCGATGGCGGTTTCGGCGCCGGTGCCGGCATTGTTGCCGGCATTGTCGCCGTCTGGCGGGCTCGGACAGGGGTTGCGGCTACGCTTGCCGCCTGCGGCGGCGCTTGCCTCACCGGCGCGGCTGTGGTCTGAGCCGATCTTGCTGCCGGCTGGTGGCTGTTATCTCCGGTCAATGCCGGGCGGCGCAGCGCCGAGAGCCTGATGTCGCGCTCGACGACGACGTCGGTCGGACCACCGATCAAGAGCAGGTGCTCGATATCGTCGCGGCGCACCAGCACCAGCCGCCGGTGACTGTCGACCGCTGTGGCATCCATGACCGCCAGCCGCGTCTTGCGGTTCCTGCCGCCGGCGACGAATGTTCCGAAGGTCAGGCTGCGGACCAGCCTGATGATAAGAAGAATGATGAGCAGAAGGACAAGTACTGCAAACGTCCACAGGATTGCCGCGGCATAACCAGGACCCGCCACGCCATCCAGCCATTGCAGCATTGGTTCCCCCAAAATCAGCTTTCGAAGAGACGCGACACTAGACTGTTGCGGCAGGCCACCGCAAGTTGCCTTTCACGCTTCGTGAACAGCTTGAAACACCGGGAGCGGAACGGCGTCTTTTTAGCGGACATTTGCCGCCGGGCCTTTTCCCGACCCTGAGAATATGATTCAACCGACACCGGAATTCACGAGCAGGGGGAACATGGCCAAGGAAGCGCGCGGCGATTTCTATCCGGTACCTATCGTCGACCAGAACACGCGACCGGGCGCGGTCACCCGGCTCATCGTCTTCATCGTCGTCCTGACGGGGGCAGCGATCGTCTTCGGCCTTTTCCGCGAGCGACTTGGCGACCCATTCCTGCTCGGCATGCTTGGCGTGTTGGCGATGATCGGCGTCGGCTTTCTGTTCGCCACTGCGATCGGCTTCGTGCACGTCACGCCGCGCTCGACAAGCGACGAACTGTCGAAAGCTTTCGTCGATTCGATGTCGCAAGGCCTCCTGGTCACCGATACCAAAGGCCGGATCATCTACGCCAACCGGACCTATGCCGACATGACTGGCGCCGAGTCGGCCGCCGACCTCAAGACGGTCGAAGGTTTGCTTTCAGACGTTCCCGAGGCCTCAGTGACCATATACCGGCTGGCGTCAGGCCTGCGCGACGGCCAGGCGGGCGACGGCGAGTTTCGGCTCGCGCAGTCCATTCGGCCAGGCGCCGAATCGGGCGCGCGCTGGTACCGCGTCCGGGCCCGCGCGTTCAGCGTTCCAGGCCAGCGGCTGCCCATGCTTGCTTGGCAGCTTGCTGATATCTCGCGGGAACGGGCCGAGCAGGAGCGGTTCTTTCTCGACCTGCAAAAGGCCATCGATCACCTCGACCACGCGCCGGCCGGTTTCTTTTCGGCCGACCAGGAAGGCCGCGTCACCTATATCAACGCGACCCTTGCGGAGTGGCTGGGCATCGACCTGGCCAGCTTCACCCCCGGCGCCATCACGCTGCCGGAGATCGTCGCCGGCGACGGCATGGCGCTGGTCCGTTCGGTCAAGGCCGACGCGGGTACCACGCGCAATGCCGTTATCGATCTCGATCTGACGACGATGACCGGGGAGGCGTTGCCGGTGCGCTTCATGCATCGTGTTTCGGCCAGCCGAGAGGGGCTCAACGGCCCGACTCGCACCATCGTGCTCAACCGGACGCAAGGCGAGGACGCTTCGGCCGACCTTCGCGCCTCGGAAATACGCTTCACGCGATTCTTCAACTCGACGCCGATGGCGATTGCCGGCGTCGACCATGCCGGTCGCATCCTGCGCACCAATGCGCCGTTCCTGTCGCTATTTTCCTCGGTCGTCGACCGCGACGCGGTCGATCGGCGTGTGCGGCTGGATACGGTGATCCACGAGCGCGACCGGCCGGCCTTCGCCGCGGCGTTCGAAAAGGCACGCCAGCAACAGGCTGATATCGAGCCGATCGATACGGTGCTGCCCGGCAATGAGGAACGACACATACGCTTCTACGTCAATGCGGTCGCAGACGGCACCGGCGGCGAGGGCGCCGAGGAATCGGCCATCGTCTATGCCGTCGAGACCACCGAGCAAAAGGCCCTCGAGGGCCAGATGGCGCAGAGCCAGAAGATGCAGGCGGTCGGCCAGCTCGCCGGCGGCATCGCGCATGATTTCAACAATGTGCTGACCGCCATCATCATGGCCTCAGACCTGCTTTTGACCAACCACCGGCCGTCCGATCCGTCGTTCCCGGACATCATGAACATCAAGCAGAATGCCAACCGGGCGGCCTCGCTGGTGCGGCAGTTGCTGGCCTTCTCGCGCAAGCAGACGCTGCGACCGGAGGTGCTCAACCTGACCGACGTGCTCGCCGACCTAAGGATGCTGCTTGCCCGTCTGGTCGGCAACGATATCAAGCTCAAGATCGACCATGGCCGCGACCTGTGGCCGGTCAGGGTCGATATCGGGCAGTTCGAGCAAGTGGTGGTCAATCTGGCGGTCAATGCGCGCGATGCGATGCCGGCCGGCGGCGACCTCACCGTTCGCACCCGCAACGTCAGCGCCGGGGAATGCAAGACCTTTTCCTATCGCGAACTTACTCCGGCCGACTATGTGCTGGTCGAGGTCGAGGACAGCGGCAGCGGTATCGCGCCTGATGTGCTGAAAAAGATCTTTGAGCCCTTCTTCACGACAAAGGAGGTTGGCAAGGGAACGGGCCTCGGCCTGTCCATGGTCTATGGCATCATCAAGCAGACAGGCGGCTTCATCTTCTGCGATTCCGAAGTCGGCAAGGGATCCCTGTTCCGCATCTTCCTGCCGCGGCACATTGCGGAGGCAAGGAAGGCGGGCGAGGCTGGAGAAGTGCCGGCCGCACCTGCCAAGATCGCCGACTCAGCCAAGGATCTGTCGGGCTCGGCCACGGTGCTGCTGGTCGAGGACGAGGACGCCGTACGCATGGGCGGCATGCGTGCACTAAAGTCGCGCGGCTACACCGTCCACGAGGCGTCGTCGGGCGTCGAGGCGCTTGAAGTCTACGAAGCGCTCGGCGGCAAGGTCGACATCGTGGTCTCAGACGTGGTGATGCCGGAAATGGACGGCCCGACGCTGCTTGGCGAATTGCGCAAGCGGCAGCCCGACATCAAGTTCATCTTCGTGTCCGGATATGCGGAAGACGCATTCGCCAAGAACTTGCCGGCCGACGCACATTTCGGCTTTTTGCCCAAGCCGTTTTCGCTCAAGCAATTGGCCACGATCGTCAAGGACATGCTGGAATCCTGACCCTTCCAATGCTCCGCTTGCGCAATGCCGTGAGACTGCCATGATTGCAGGCGAAACGGGCGACGGGTTTTGGAAAGCATGCCGTGACGCCACACAACGAGGCCAGCAAGGGCGACTACGCAAGCACGGTGCTGCTGCCGGGCGATCCGCAGCGCGCCGAATGGATGGCGCAGACTTTTCTGGAGGCGCCGCGCTGCGTCAACCGCCGCCGCGGCGCGCTTGGTTTTACCGGCCTGTTTCGCGGCAAGCCTATCAGCATCCAGTCCACCGGCATCGGCGTCCCGTCATTCCTGGTCTACGTGCACGAGCTGCTGGATTTCTATGGTGCGAAAACACTGATCCGCACCGGCACCTGCGGCGGGCTGACCGCCGAGCTGGCGCTGCGCAGTCTGGTGATCGCGCAATCGGTGCGCGGTGAAAGCTCAGAAAGCGTTCAGAGTTTCGGGCTCTATCGTGCCAACGCCAGCCCCGATCCGGCATTGTTGGCCCAGGCGTTGACCCGGGCCGCCGAACTCGGCATCGACCAGCGGGCCGGCCTGACCATCTGCAGCGATATTTTTTATCATCCGCAGGGGCGTGAGCGCTTTGCCGAAGCGCAGGCACAGGGCGCGCTCGCCGTGGACATGGAAACCAGCGCGCTCTACCGCATCGCGGCCGATTTTGGTGCCCGGGCACTGTCGATCCTGACCGTCGTCGACAATGTGGCAACCGGCGAGCAGACCGACTATGCAGAACGCCAGGGGCTTTTCACCAATATGACCCGGCTGGCGCTCGACGTGGCGGCGGAGAGCTAGGCGGCTCTCTGCCTTCCGGTGCTAATTCTCACGAGGTTGCGCATATTTTTTTCAACGTTTGGTGCAGGTCGAGGCGGTAAAGGCACCGTCCGGCTGCTTCATGATGATGTCGAAGGAGGGGGTGGTTCCGCTTTCCAGCGTCGCTTGCGTAAGCGAGATCGAGTTGCCGCCGCTGGTGTAGCCGCCCAGCGGACCCAGCCAAGTGATCACCCCGTCTGCATCCATCTGGTAGTTATAACTCTGCCGCGCGGTGCCGAAGCTCACCGGACCGCTATAGACGTTTCCCTTGATGGTGATGTCGCCGAGGCTGAGGAACATGCCAAGCAGATAGACTTCGCAATGATAGGGGCCGTCCGGCAGCTTGCCGTCGCTGAAGCCGGCGCGCGCTACAGTCGTCGTCGCCAGCAGAAGCATGGTGATGAAAATGCAAGACGTTCGGAAGGCCATGGCGTCGCTCGTTTAAGGGTTCGAACTTGCCCCATTTCGCTGCGGCGCTGCAATCCTCGCCAGTGCTCTTGTGATGCTGCTCAAAATTCGGGCATTGGCCCGTACATGAGTAAAACTTAGGCTGATACGGGTGATCTTTTCTCAGTTCGAACCTGGCAGGCGAGGTTCATCTCCTGCGCCTAATACATTAACCGACTGACAGAGCTGGGAAATCTCAGATCTTCCGATCTTGCTCCGGTAATTGGCACAGCCGTTGCATGGTCTGTTCCGATGCAGTTAACCAGCTTGGGAGTTTAAAAGTATGAGGGGCAGTTTCTCGACAATAACAAAAATGTTTTCGGCCGGCGTGGTCACCGCCGGCCTGCTGATGAGCATTCCCGCCAAGGCGGCCGACGACACCATCAAGGTCGGCATCCTCCATTCGCTGTCGGGAACCATGGCGATCTCGGAGACGACGCTAAAGGACGCCATGCTGATGCTCATCGAAGAGCAGAATGCCAAGGGTGGCCTGCTCGGCAAGAAGCTCGAGGCGGTGGTCGTCGATCCGGCTTCCAACTGGCCGCTGTTCGCAGAAAAAGCGCGCGAGCTGATCTCGAAGGACAAGGTCGCGGCGGTGTTCGGCTGCTGGACCTCGGTGTCGCGCAAATCGGTGCTGCCGGTGTTCAGCGAACTCGACAACATCCTGTTCTACCCGGTTCAATATGAGGGCGAGGAGAGCGAGCGCAACGTGTTCTACACCGGTGCGGCGCCGAACCAGCAAGCCATTCCCGCGGTCGACTATCTGATGAGCGAGGATGGCGGTTCGGTGAAGCGCTGGGTGCTCGAAGGCACCGACTATGTCTATCCGCGCACCACCAACAAAATTCTTGAAGCCTATCTGAAGGCGAAGGGCGTTGCTGCCGAAGACATCATGGTCAACTATACGCCGTTCGGCTTCTCCGACTGGCAGACCGAAGTCTCGGCAATCAAGAAGTTCGGCTCGGCCGGCAAGAAGACCGCTGTCGTCTCGACCGTCAACGGCGACGCCAACGTGCCGTTCTACAAGGAACTCGGCAATCAGGGCATCAAGGCCGAGGATATTCCGGTCATGGCCTTCTCGGTTGGTGAGGAAGAGCTTGCCGGTCTCGACACCGCGCCGCTCGTCGGCCATCTCGCCGCCTGGAATTATTTCGAGAGCGTCGACACGCCCGAGAACGCGAAGTTCATCGCCGATTGGCACAAATTCATCAAGAACGACAAGCGCACCACCAACGACCCAATGGAAGCCCACTATATCGGCTTCAACATGTGGGTGAAGGCGGTAGAGAAGGCCGGTACCACCGATCCGGACAAGGTCATCGACGCCATGGTCGGCGTCTCGGTGCCGAACCTGACCGGCGGTTATTCGACCATGATGCCGAACCATCATATCACCAAGCCGGTGCTGATCGGCGAAATCCAGGCCGACGGCCAGTTCGAAACCGTCTCGCAGACGCCGGGCCTGGTGATGGGCGACGAATGGTCCGACTACCTGCCCGACTCCAAGGACCTGATCTCCGATTGGCGCGCGCCTCTATCCTGCGGCAACTTCAACGTTGCCACCGGCAAATGCGGCGGCAAGGGAACCAACTAATCCTCCCGGTCTGTCCTCCCAGACCGCAAAGCCTCCGGGCGGGCTCCTTTCTCCAGCCTGCCCGGAGGCGACATTCAACCTCCAAGAGCCACCAGAAACCGATGATCCTGATCCGCGCGATTGGCCTGATGCTGCTGCTCCTCCTGGGGGCGCTGCTGCCGTCGAACGCCAGCGAAGCAGATCTGCGCGCCGTCATCGCCAAATTCGCCACTGCCGCCAATTTTCCGGCGATCGAAGCCGTCGTGCGCGAGCTTGCGGCTTCCGGCGATCCGGCCGTCGAACGGCCGCTTGCCGCGCTTGCGGAGGGCAGCCTTTACGTCCGCAAGGCCGATTCACTGGTCTTTGTCGGCAAGGAGAGCGGCGACGGTATTGAGCTGCTCGATGCGCTCACCGGCGAAAAATCGGGCGAAGCTGCCAAGGCCGACATCACCAAGATCAAAGTCAACAACACGCTGCGCCGCGTCATCCGCGACGCGCTGGGCACACTGACGCTTGGCTCCAAGGACCCGGCCGTGCGCATTGCCGCCGCCGACACCATGTTCAAGACGCCGGACGCGGCAAACATCGAGCCGCTCGACACCGCCATCGCCAATGAGAGCGTGGCAAGCGTCAAGGCGCTGCTCGAACATGCCCGCGCCGCGTCGGTTCTCGTTTCCGACAGGCCGGAGGCCGACAAACTGGCGGCTATCGCTCTCATCGGCGCGCGCGGCGACCGCGATGCGGTGTCGCTGCTCACGTCTGTAGAGGCCAATTCCGAAGGTGCGGTGAAGGACGCGGCGACGGCTGCGATCGCCAATATCAATTCGACGCTGGCGCTGTGGGATGCCGGCCAGAATATCTGGTACGGCATATCGCTCGGATCGGTGCTGCTGCTGGCGGCGATTGGCCTGGCCATCACCTTCGGCGTCATGGGCGTCATCAACATGGCGCATGGCGAGATGGTCATGCTCGGTGCCTACACGACCTTCGTCGTGCAGGAGGTGATCCGGAATTCCTTTCCCGGTCTGTTCGACTGGTCGCTGGTCATCGCCTTGCCGCTGGCCTTCCTAGTGGCGGCGCTCGTCGGCCTTGTCATTGAGCGCGGGCTGATCCGCTTCCTCTACGGCCGGCCGCTGGAGACGCTGCTGGCGACATGGGGTGTGTCGCTGATCCTGCAGCAGGCCGTACGCACCATCTTCGGGCCGACCAACCAGGAGGTAGGCAACCCGTCATGGATGTCCGGCTCGTTCAATATCGGCCAGCTTGCCGTGACATGGAACCGGCTCTGGATCCTGGTATTCGCGCTTGGCGTGTTCGCGGTGCTGCTCTACGTGATGAAGCGCACGCCTTGGGGGCTGCAGATGCGTGCCGTCACCGCCAACCGCCGCATGGCCGCCTCGATGGGCATCAGGACGCCGTGGGTCGACGCCCTGACGTTTGCACTCGGCTCCGGCATTGCCGGCATAGCCGGTGTCGCGCTCAGCCAGATCGACAACGTCTCGCCCAATCTCGGTCGTGGCTACATCATCGATAGCTTCATGGTCGTCGTCTTCGGCGGTGTCGGCAATCTCTGGGGCACGCTGGTCGGCGCCTTCTCGCTCGGCATCGTCAACAAGTTCCTCGAACCTTATGCCGGAGCGGTGCTCGGCAAGATCGTCGTCCTGGTGCTGATCATCCTGTTCATCCAGAAACGCCCGCGCGGCTTGTTTGCGCTCAAGGGCAGGTCGGTGGAAGCATGATCACGGGACGTTTCTTTGCCGCCGGCGCCGATCGTCGCGTCGCCATCACCATCTTCGTCCTGCTGGCGGCCGCCATCGTCGTGCCGCTGCTCAACCTTGCGGTCTCGCCGACAAGTTCCTTCTACGTGCCGTCTTATATCGTGGCGCTCACCGGCAAATATCTCTGCTACGCACTGCTCGCCTTGGCGCTCGATCTCGTCTGGGGCTATTGCGGCATCCTCTCGCTCGGCCACGGCGCCTTCTTCGCGCTCGGCGGCTATGCGATGGGCATGTACCTGATGCGCCAGATCGGCTCGCGAGGCGTCTACGGCAATCCGCTGCTGCCCGACTTCATGGTGTTCCTGAACTACAAGGAATTGCCGTGGTTCTGGTATGGCTTCGACCATTTCTGGTTCGCGGCGGTCATGGTGCTTGCGGTGCCCGGCCTGCTCGCCTTCGTCTTCGGCTGGTTTGCGTTCCGCAGCCGCGTCACCGGCGTCTATCTGTCGATCATCACCCAGGCGATGACCTATGCGCTGCTGCTTGCCTTTTTCCGCAACGACATGGGTTTCGGCGGCAATAACGGCCTGACCGATTTCCAGGACATTCTAGGCTTCAACGTGCAGGCCGACATGACACGCTCGGCGCTTTTCGCGGCCAGCGCCGTCATGCTCGCGTTTGCCGTCTTCGTCACCTGGGCAATCGTCGGTTCCAAATACGGCAAGCTTTTGATGGCGGTGCGCGACGCCGAAAGCCGCACGCGCTTTCTCGGCTGGCGGGCAGAGAACGTCAAACTGTTCGCCTTCACCGTGTCGGCGGTGATGGCCGGCATCGCCGGTGCGCTTTACGTGCCGCAGGTCGGCATCATCAACCCTGGCGAGTTCGAGCCGTCCAATTCGATCGAGGTGGTGGTGTGGGCGGCCGTCGGCGGGCGCGGCACCATCGTCGGACCGATCATTGGCGCGCTTCTGGTCAATGCCGGTAAATCCTGGTTCACCGGCGTGCTGCCGGAGTTCTGGCTGTTTGCGCTGGGCGGCCTGTTTGTCGCCGTCACGCTGTTCCTGCCCAAGGGCATCATCGGCATGTGGGATTCCTGGCGCGGCAATGCCAAGGCGCTGCGGGCAGCCTCGATTGCCGAGGAAGCCGGCACCGATCCTGACACGCCGGTGCCGCCGAAAACCGATCGCTCGGCGGCGAGAAGGCCGGGCGACTGGTCGGCCTCCGGTGCCGAACCGCAGCCGGCGGAGTGATGGCCTGATGTCGAAGAGCAACACCATCCTCTATCTCGACGGCGTGTCGGTTTCCTTCGATGGTTTTCGCGCCATCAACAACCTGTCGCTGGTGCTCGACAAGGGCGAGATGCGGGCGATCATCGGCCCCAACGGCGCCGGCAAGACGACGATGATGGACATCGTCACCGGCAAGACGCGGCCCGACGCGGGCGAGGTCTTCTTCGACGGCGAGGTCGACCTGACTAAACACGACGAGGCCGAAATCGCCATGATGGGCATCGGCCGTAAATTCCAGAAGCCGACCGTCTTCGAAAGCCACACGATCGAGGACAATCTGATGCTGGCGCTGAAAGGCCCGCGCTCGATCTTCCCGGCACTGTTCCATCGTCGCTCGGCCGCGGAAGCGCGGCAGATCGACGACATTCTCGGCATCATCCGGCTTGGCGACAAGCGCGACGAACTCGCCGCCAATTTGAGCCATGGCCAAAAACAATGGCTCGAGATCGGCATGCTTTTGGCGCAGGATCCGAAGCTGCTGCTGGTCGACGAACCGGTTGCCGGCATGACAGACGCCGAGACTGAGGAAACCGCGCGGCTGCTTAGAGACATCGCGCGCGACCATTCGATCATCGTCGTCGAGCACGACATGCATTTCGTGCGCGAGCTCGGCGTCAAGGTTACCTGCCTGCACGAAGGCTCGGTACTTTCCGAGGGCTCGCTCGACTTCGTTTCGGCCGACGAGCGCGTCGTCGAAGTCTACCTGGGGAGATGAGCATGGTCTGGCGCGTTCCGTTCCATCATTTCGACCTTTCGTTTTTCAGGCGTTGGAGAAAGCGCTGACCATGCTCGAAGTCTCCAATGCCACGCTGCATTACGGCGCCGCCCAGGCGCTGCGCGGCGTCTCGCTAAAGGCCGGCGCCGGCAAGATCACCTGTGTGCTCGGCCGCAACGGCGTCGGCAAAACCAGTTTGATGAGATCGATCGTCGGCCATCACCGGCTGACGAGCGGAAGTGTTGCCTTCGAGGGGAAGGCGCTCGACCGGAGCGCGGCGTATGATCGCGCCCGGTCGGGCATCGCATTCGTGCCGCAGGGCAGGGAGATCTTTCCACTGCTTACGGTGCGGGAAAACCTCGAATCGGGATTCGCGCCGCTGAAGCGCGCCGACCGCAACATTCCCGGTCACGTCTTCGAGCTGTTTCCGGTGCTGAAGCAGATGCTCGCGCGCCGCGGCGGCGATCTGTCCGGCGGCCAGCAGCAGCAGCTTGCCATCGGCAGGGCACTGGTGATGCGGCCGAAACTGCTGGTGCTCGACGAGCCGACCGAAGGCATCCAGCCGTCGATCATCAAGGATATCGGCCGCGCCATCCGCTATCTGCGCGACCAAGCCGGCATTGCCGTGCTTTTGGTCGAACAATATCTCGATTTCTGCCGGGAATTGGCCGACGAGGTCAATATCATGGACCGCGGCCAGATCGTCCATACCGGCCCCGCCGAGGATCTCGACCGGGCGGACGTGCGGAAATTCCTGACCGTCTGAATTCTTATTGATTCTATTACTTTGCAACTCTGGCGCGCCGAAGATTGCGTGCTAGATTTTGCTTGGCCTTGGTGAGTCGGCCGCTTTCCGTACCAGTTCCAAATTGGCAGATCAGGGGAAGGCGCGGGCCGCTTGCGCGCAAGCCGCTCCCTCCAGCGATCTGTTGTCGTCCAACATTTCGGGTGCTTGGGAGCCAGGGCCAGACGATGGAGCGCTATGTCGAGGACTACCAGAAACGACGGCTCACGGAGCGTATCGACATCATAACCGCCATCAACATTCTGAAATCGCAGGGATATGAACACGACGAACTTATCGCGGAGATCACCAAGGTCTTCTATGTCGATCTCGATGCTTTCAACGAGATCGTCAGGGTTGATCGGCGTCCGGACGAGCGCGCCGCATAGGCGGTAATCTAGGAGCCGGCCAGCCGGACCGCCGACAGCGGGGCGTCAGCCTGCGACCCGCTTCATCAGCGCGATGGCGCCGAATGGAGCGCGGACCTTGCCCTCGGTGATGAAGTAGACGAATACGTCGCGTGGCTTGACCGGCGCGTCGGTCGAAGGATCGGCGCGCGGCAGCTCGGCCGGTACCTTGCCCTGCGCCCAAGTCTTGGCGCGGGCCGCCCATTCGTCGAGCGCCTTGGGCGTATAGCAATCGGGATTGTCGTCGCTGCCGGTCTGCAGCCGCGCATAGATGAAATCGCCGGTGACGTCGGCAATCGCTGGATATTTAGCATGATCAGCAAAAACGATCGCGACCTTGTGCTTGCGTGCCAAGGCGGCGAACTCGGGCACGACGAAGCTGTCATTGCGCACCTCGACCGCGTGGCGCAGCGCAACGCCGTCCTGCTTCTCCGGCAATAGCTTGAGGAACGCCTCGAAGTCGTCCGGGTCGAACCGCTTGGTCGGCGCGAACTGCCACAGGATCGGCCCAAGCTTGTCGCCAAGTGCCGCGACGCCCGACCCGAGGAAGCGCATCACCGATTCGCCGGCCTCGCCGAGCACGCGGCGGTTGGTGACGAAGCGGTTGCCCTTCAGCGAATAGACGAAACCATCCGGCGCCTCGTTGGCCCATTTGACGAAGGTCGGCTCCTTGAAGCTCGAATAATAGGTGCCGTTGACCTCGATGGTCGGCACCTGCCGGCTGGCGTAATTCAGCTGCTTGGCCTTCGACAATTTGTCCGGGTAGAAGGACGTGTCCCAGGGCTCGAAGGTCCAGCCGCCCATGCCAGCGCGGATTGTTCCTGATTGAGTCATGGTAGTCCTCCCGGTTTGCAGAAAAAGGATCACGCGATGGCGGTCGTCTCGACGGCTTTCGCCATGTCGACGACCGTCCATCCTGGCCGATATGGATTGGGCCGGCGACCCGTTTCGCGAAAGCCGTAGGCCTTATACAACGAAACGTTCCGTTCCATTCTGGAATTGGTGTAGAGTCGGATTTCAGGCAAGCTCCACAGGCGCGTCTGTTGCTCGGCCCAGTCGAGCAGCGCTATGCCGAAACCCTTGCCTTGAAAGGCGGGCGCAACGGCGACGCTGAAGATCACTGTGTGGTCATCGTGCCGTTCGAGAACGATCAGGCCGGCCGGCTGTCCGTACTGCTCCGAAAGCCAGACCTCGCCGCGTTCTATGCGCGGCGCATAGTCCTCGGTGACGGGGATCGGCGGCGCTCCGAACAGGGCAGTGTAGGGCGCGTAGGCGTCGGTGGTGAGCGAGATCACCGTAGGGAGATCATCGGCCCGAGCGGCTCTTATGATCAAAACTGGCCCGCGCCGGCAGCGGCCGCAATCACCTTGTCCATGCCGGCGGCGATCGCAGCGACGGCATTGCGACTAGCGTCGCCCAAGCCGTGGCGTTCCGCCAGCCAGTGTGCGTCATTGTAGGAGAGCCAGACCTTGCCTTGCTCGTCCTCCCAGGCCAACGCCTTGACCGGCAGATCGATGCCGGCAAGCTGCCGGTCCTGCATCAGTGGCGTACCGCCTTTGGGATTGCCGAAAATCAGGAGTTGGGTTGGACGCAGTGATGTTTCGACATTGCGCGCACCGGCGGCGTGGTCAATGCGGGCGAAGACCAGCAATCCTGCACGTTCCACAGTCTCGACCAGGCGATCGATGGTTTCGGCCACGCCGAAGCTGCTTTGGACCGTGATGAGACCGTTCTTTGCCATCACTCCGCCGCTTCGCGCTTGCCTCCGGGGCGCCGCTCCAGCAATTCCCTCAGGAACTGCCCGGTATAGCTGCGCTTTTCGCGAACGATGTCCTCCGGCGTGCCGGACGCCACCAGCTCGCCGCCGCCGTCACCACCTTCGGGGCCAAGATCGAGAACCCAGTCAGCGGTCTTGATCACCTCTAGATTGTGCTCGATGACGACGACCGTGTTGCCCTGGTCGACCAGCTCGTGCAGCACTTCAAGCAGCTTGGCGACATCGTGGAAATGCAGGCCGGTGGTCGGTTCGTCGAGGATGTAGAGCGTTTTGCCGGTTGCCTTGCGCGACAGTTCCTTGGCGAGCTTGATGCGCTGCGCTTCGCCGCCCGATAAAGTCGTCGCCTGCTGGCCAACATGGATGTAGCCGAGGCCGACCCGTTTCAGCGTCTCCAGCTTGTCGCGCACGCCGGGCACGGCGGCGAAGAAATCGACGCCTTCCTCGACCGTCATGTCGAGCACGTCGGCGATGGACTTGCCCTTGAACAGCACGTCGAGCGTCTCGCGGTTGTAGCGCTTGCCGTGGCAGACATCACAGGTGACATAGACGTCGGGCAGAAAATGCATCTCGATCTTGATGACGCCGTCGCCCTGGCAGGCCTCGCAGCGGCCGCCCTTGACGTTGAACGAGAAACGGCCCGGCTGGTAGCCGCGCGCCTTGGCCTCCGGCAGGCCGGCGAACCAGTCGCGGATCGGCGTGAAGGCGCCGGTATAGGTTGCAGGGTTGGAGCGCGGGGTGCGCCCGATCGGCGACTGGTCGATATCGATGACCTTGTCGAGGAATTCCAGCCCTTCGATGCGGTCGTGATCGGCAGGATGCTCACGCGAGCCCATGATGCGGCGTGACGCCGCCTTGAACAAGGTCTCGATCAGGAAGGTCGACTTGCCGCCGCCGGACACGCCGGTGACGGCGGTAAACGTGCCGAGCGGGATTTCAGCGGTGACGTTCTTCAGATTGTTGCCGCGCGCGCCGACGATCTTCAGCCGGCGGTTCTTTTTCGCCTCGCGCCGAACCGCAGGCGTCGCCACTTCGAGCTCGCCCGACAGATATTTGCCGGTGATCGAGGCGGGCGTCGCCATGATCTGCTGCGGTGTGCCCTGGGCGATGATGTGACCGCCATGGATGCCGGCGGCCGGGCCGATATCGACGACGTAGTCGGCATGCAGGATGGCATCCTCGTCGTGCTCGACGACGATGACCGTGTTGCCGATGTCGCGCAGATGCTTCAGCGTGTCGAGCAGGCGGGCATTGTCGCGCTGATGCAGGCCGATCGACGGCTCGTCGAGCACGTAGAGCACGCCGGTCAGGCCGGAGCCGATCTGCGAAGCGAGGCGGATGCGCTGGCTCTCGCCGCCCGACAGCGTGCCGGAGTTGCGCGACAGCGTCAGATAGTCGAGACCGACATCGTTGAGGAAGCGCAGCCGCTCGCGGATTTCCTTGAGCACGCGCACTGCGATCTCGTTCTGCTTGTCGTTAAGCGAAGCAGGCAAATCGGTGAACCACTGGTCAGCCTTGCGGATCGACAGCTCGGTGACCTCGCCAATGTGCTTGCCGGCGATCTTGACTGCGAGCGCCTCGGGCTTCAGCCGGTAGCCGCGGCAGGCCGGGCAGGGCGTGGCCGACATGAAGCGCTCGATCTCCTCGCGCATCCAGGCGGATTCGGTTTCCTTCCAGCGGCGCTCGAGATTGGGGATGACGCCCTCGAAGGTCTTGGTCGTCTTGTAGGAGCGCAGCCCGTCATCATACTGGAAGGCGATTTCGCGCTCGCCAGTGCCGTGCAGGATCGCTTGCTTTGCCTCTTCGCTCAAATCCTTGAACTTGTCGCCGAGCTTGAAGCCATAGGCAACGCCCAGCGCTTCCAGCGTCTGCGCATAATAGGGTGAGGTCGACTTCGCCCACGGGCTGACGGCGCCGGCACGCAGCGAGACATTCTCGTCGGGCACGACCAGGCTGGCGTCAATGGCGCGCTGGCTGCCGAGCCCGTCACAGGTCGGGCAGGCGCCGAACGGATTGTTGAACGAGAACAGCCTGGGCTCGATCTCGGGAATGGTGAAGCCGGACACCGGGCAGGCGAATTTTTCCGAGAACAGCATGCGCTCATGCGTCTCGTTCTTCGACTTGTTGACCGAATCCTCGCCGGTCTGGCTGGCGTCGAGCGGCTTGTCGGCAAATTCCGCCACCGCCAGCCCGTCGGCCAGCTTCAGCGCGGTCTCGATGGAATCGGCGAGCCGCGTCGCCAGATCGCCGCGCACGACGATGCGGTCGACGACGACGTCGATGTCGTGCTTGTACTTCTTGTCCAGCGCCGGCACGTCGGCGATCTCGTAGAAGACGCCGTCGACCTTGACGCGCTGAAAACCCTTTTTCTGCAGCTCGAGCAGTTCCTTGCGGTACTCGCCTTTGCGGCCGCGCACCATCGGTGCCAGGATGAACAGCCGGGTGCCCTCTTCGACCGCAAGCACCCGGTCGACCATCTGCGAAACCGTCTGGCTCTCGATCGGCAGGCCGGTGGCCGGCGAATAGGGGATGCCGACGCGGGCGAACAAAAGCCGCATATAATCGTAGATCTCGGTGACGGTGCCGACCGTCGAGCGCGGGTTCCTCGAGGTGGTCTTCTGCTCGATGGAGATGGCCGGCGACAGGCCGTCGATCTGGTCGACGTCCGGCTTCTGCATCATCTCGAGGAATTGCCGTGCGTAGGCCGAAAGGCTCTCGACATAGCGGCGCTGGCCTTCGGCATAGATGGTGTCGAAGGCAAGCGACGACTTGCCGGACCCCGACAGCCCGGTCATGACGATCAGGCTGTCACGCGGCAGGTCGAGATCGACATTCTTCAGATTGTGTTCGCGTGCCCCGCGAATGGAGAGATATTTATGGTCGGCCATCGCCGGTCGCCGCCTCAGAATCTGGAATTCGTGGGATGGGCGGGTTTTCCCGACCATCCCCTATGTAGGTAATTTCGCCGCCTTTTCGAGAGACGCCACAACTCTCGACCAAAGCGTTTAACCGCCTTTCGCGCGAACGGGCAAGCGGAAAGAACAAAGGCCGAACACGCTCCTGACAAAAGCTGCCCGTACAGCCGGCTTCACAAAGCGTCTCGCGATCACATTTTTCGGTAATCGGCTATTCAAGGTTGACGTCCATGCGTCACGGGGGCAGACTCCAAACGTCAACGAAGCCGGCCGTCTTTCGATGGCCTCGCGGCCTGGGGCTAGCCTGCGAGACGCCGCGGGTTATGCGATGAGCGCTTCGACGACGACAGTCACAATGAACAGAAGGAGAGCAGAGGCATGACTCCACCGGATAGTTCGTTGAGGCTCCACGTGTCGCTGGAGCCGCGGCAGGTATAAGTGGCCAGGTCAGGCGTTTTGCGCTATCTGCCAACGTTGACTTGCCGATCCCCACAACAATCAGAGACTGCTAGTCGGATCGTCGGCTGAATGCCGCGAAGCATCCGAAATAAAAAGCCGGCAGTACACTCCCGGCAATTTGGATTTTAGATCCAAGAAGCCCCGTCAGTTGCACAAGCAATGGCGGGGCTGTTCGTTTGAAGCGCACATTTGTGGTGCATACCAGGCGAACTTAGCGGCTGGGAGGCCTGATCCCGCCGGTGGCGACATCGATGGTGATGCTACCGGAAATCCGAACTTCGGTATCGCCGATCTTGAATGTGCCGTAGCCGCTGCTGGGAACCGCCCCGTCGGGCTCGGGCTGCAGCGCTGGCTCGGCGATGCGATAGTCGCTGGTCACACCGGGCAGGGCGCCCCTTTGCGCCGACGTCGAATTATCTTGGGCAAATGCCGTGCCCACCAGCATGTTCGTGCCCACAATGGCGGCAATGGCAAGGTATAGGCTGGGTGAACGGCTGGCGGTCATCACCTGACTATAGTGCGGCGATAGCGCCGAAGCCAGACCGGCGGCGCTGAAAGTTGCCGGCCCTTATATCGCTTCGAAGGTGCTTCACGCGGCCTGTTTGCGAGTGTCGAAAACATGGTCGACGAGGCCCCAATCCTTGGCCTCCTGCGCGGTCATGAAAAAGTCGCGGTCGAGCGTGCGTTCCACTTCTTCGTAGGTGCGGCCGCAATGCTGGGCGTAAAGATCGGTCATGCGCCGCTTGGTGCGAAGGATGCCCTCGGCATGGCGCTGGATGTCGGAGGCCTGGCCCTGGAAACCGCCGAGAGGCTGATGCAGCACGATGCTGGCGTTGGGCAATGCGATGCGCCGCCCCGGCGTGCCCGCCATCAAGAGGAACGAGGCCATCGAGGCGGCGAAGCCCATACAAACGGTGGAGACCGGGCAGCTGATGTACTGCATCGTGTCGTAGATGGCGAAACCGCTGGTCACCACGCCGCCCGGCGAGTTGATGTAGAGCGAGACCTCCTTGTCGGGATTGTCGGATTCCAGCGACAGAAGCTGGGCGCAGACCAGCGCCGAGGTGCCGTCGTCGATCGGGCCGTTGATGAAGACGATGCGCTCGCGCAGCAGCCGCGAAAATATGTCGAAGGCGCGTTCGCCGCGGCTCGACTGCTCGATCACCATCGGCACCAGATTGGCAAGGCCGCTCATCGTTTCTCTCCGTTGACTATTGTCGTTCAGGCCGCGCGCAGGAAGAGGCGCGGGATGTTGGCGGCGATCTGCTTGTGCCTGGGATTGCGCGCTTCAAACGAAAGCCGACAGCCGGCGCCTGCCATCGCGATCTCCGGCATCGCTGCCCGAGCAAAACCATCATGGACGATGCGCAGATGCGTGCCGCCGGAAACGGTGCGATCGAGCGTAAAGGTGACGATGCTGTCCACCGGGCTGTCGTCCATTGGGCTGTCCACCGGGCTGCCGTGCGGCGCCTGCGTATCGCCGGGCGCCGGCCGTTCCCGCCAGGAATAGCGCAGCAGCCGTCCGGGATCGGCGTCGAGGATTTCGCATTCGATCGGCGCCTCCGGCGCTTTAAAGGCAAAGCGGCTACCGATCTTTGGTTCAATGTCGTTCGGCATCATCCAGGCCGCGAGCAGGTCCGGCACCGTCAGCGCCCGCCACACCTTTTCCGGCGGCTCCGGCAGCTCGCACTCGAACTCGATCTTGTCTGCCGCCATTTCCGCGCGTTCTTTGCCTCGGCTGGTCATTGGTCCATGTCCTTCAAAACCGTCTTGAGCCTTTCGATGCGCTCTGGCCAGAACGCGCGGTAGCGTTCGATCCAGCCGAGCAGTGGCGCAAGCCCCTTCGGATCGGCGCGGTAATAGGCGTTGCGACCGGCCCGGCGCTCGACCACGAGGCCGGCGCCGCGCAGCACGGCGAGGTGTTGCGATACCGCCGGCTGCGATACCGGCATGCCAGTGCGCAGTTCCGACACCGTCATCTCGCCGCCGGCGAGCCGCTCATAGACGGCGCGACGCGTCGGATCGGCCAGTGCCCGAAAAATCTCTGCTTCGATCATGTCAAAAGCATAAGTCGATACTTATCGGTTTGGCAAGCCGTGTTTTTAAGACAGGCGGTGTTTTTTAAGACGGGCGAGGTTTTACAAACTCGCTGGAAGCCAGCGTCTCACCATGTCAGGGGATCCGTTGAACGTCGCCTCGAAAACTGGTGACGCGAGCACGGCATGGATATGAAGCATTTCGGAGCCGACGTTTCGGAAGCCATGTCGCCTGCGCGCGGCAACAACAAGCGACTGTCCGGCAGTCAAGACGACATGCTCTTCGTCGATCCACATCTCGGCCTTGCCAGCGATGACGGTAAGCACTTCCTCGACCGGGTGCCAATGTGTCGGGGCGCCAACCGCTGGTTCGACCCATTGTTCGAATATGCAAAGTTGAGTTGCGCCGTTGCGGGCCGAGACATGCATTCGGGTCTTTACCCCCGCCCGCCATTCTTCTTGCGGCTGATCGTCATGCGCGACCGTCTTCATGCGT
Organism: Mesorhizobium sp. M1295; assembly: GCF_040318135.1. Classification (NCBI taxonomy): domain Bacteria; kingdom Pseudomonadati; phylum Pseudomonadota; class Alphaproteobacteria; order Hyphomicrobiales; family Phyllobacteriaceae; genus Mesorhizobium; species Mesorhizobium sp. M1295. The sequence goes on along the minus strand of NZ_JAMYLU010000021.1, from coordinate 64,466 downwards.
TCGCCTCGATCCCATGGTCTGTGGAAATTCGACGCCAAGACACTACTTCTTACTGACAACTATTGACAGTGCAGGGCCTGTACTATAGAACGAAAAGAGAACAAAAACGTTGTGGGAAAAGGCAGCGACGGCAGGCAGGGCTTATCCATAGCCTGTAAGGTGCAGCGACAGAAATCTGGTTTCGGATGAGCGCGGAGAAGTATCATGGCGGGTAGCGTCAACAAGGTCATTCTGGTGGGCAACCTCGGGGCGGACCCTGAAATCCGCCGCCTGAATTCGGGTGACCCGGTTGTCAACATCCGCATCGCGACGTCGGAAAGCTGGCGCGACAAGACGTCCGGAGAGCGCAAGGAAAAGACCGAGTGGCACAATGTCGTGATCTTCAACGATCAGATCGCCAAGGTGGCCGAGCAGTATCTGAAGAAGGGCATGAAAGTCTACGTCGAGGGCCAGTTGCAGACGCGCAAGTGGCAGGACCAAACCGGCAATGACCGCTATACGACCGAAATCGTGCTGCAGAAATTCCGCGGCGAGCTGCAGATGCTCGATGCACGGGGCGAGGGCGGCGGCCAGGTCGGCAACTATGCCGGTGGTGGTGCCAGCCGCGGGTCCGATTTCGGCCAGTCCGGCCCGGGCGAAAGTTTCAATCGCGGTGGCGCCAACAAGGGCACCGGCGGTGGTTCGTCGCGCGAACTGGACGACGAAATCCCGTTCTGATTTCTCGGGGCGGACTGCCCTTGCGGCGAAAAGCGCCAGCACCTTGGCCACGAAATGGCGTCCCGAAAATCTGTCTTGGATTTTCGGGACGTTGTGCGTTTGAGCGGTGAAAGGACGGATCAGTGAAAGCAAGGGTCAAATGGGTCGAGGAGCGCACTTTCGTCGGCGAGTCCGCCAGTGGGCACAAGCTGGTGCTAGGCACTGCGTTCGGGCCGGAGGGCAAGACGCCGGGGCCGAGCCCAATGGAGCTGGTGCTGATCGGCACCGGCGGCTGTTCGGCTTATGACGTGGTCCATATCCTGGAAAAGGGGCGCGAGGCGGTCGAAGATTGCGTCGTCGAACTCGATGCCGACCGTGCAGAAGCCGATCCCAAGGTGTTCACCCGCATCCACATGCATTTCGTCGTCAAGGGCCGGGCGCTGTCGCACGACAAGGTAAAGCGCGCGATCGAGCTTTCGATCGAGAAATACTGCTCGGCCTCGGCAATGATGGCCAAGACCGCCGTGATCACCCATGACTTCGAAGTGATCGAGACGGCGAAGTAGGGCGGTTCCTACGTCGCCATCAGTGCCTTGATGCCGTCGGCGACGAACTGCACGGCGAGCGCCGCCAGTATGACGCCAAGCAGCCGCGTGAGGATCGAACGGCCGGTCTGGCCGAGGATACGGTCGATGCGCTCTGACAGCACGAACACCAGGTAGGTGATGACAAGGCAGATCGCGATGATGCCGACAAGTGCTGTCTGCGCGCTAAAACCCTGAAACGAGCTTGAGAGCAGGACGGTCGCCGAAATCGCGCCGGGACCCGCAATAAGCGGGATCGCCAGCGGAAAGGCGGCGATGTTGTGGATCATGTCCCTGGTGATGGCGACATCGCCGATCTTCTCCTTGCGGTCCTGCCGGCGCTCGAACACCATTTCGAAGGCGATGAAGAACAGCAGAAAGCCGCCGGCGACGCGGAAGGCCGGCAGGGTGATGCCGAAGACTGACAGGATCGACGCGCCGGCGACTGCGAACAACGCCATCACCAGGAAGGCGATGACCGAGGCGCGCACGGAGACCTGGTTGCGCTCCTCGCGGTTCATGCCGCGGGTCACGGCGAGGAAGAGCGGCGCCAGGCCGGGCGGATCGATCGTCACCAGTATGGTGACGAAGGCGTTGAACAGGCTGTCGAAGCTCGGCATGCTGACCCTCCCCGCCGGCAATGCCGGATAACGGGATTGGTAGAGCAAAGCGGTGCCAGTGGAAACCGTGCGGATCAGGGGCTGGCGGCGCGCCGCGCCAGAAACTCGACTTCGACACGCCAGGCCGCGCCGTCGTCATACGACCGCTCGCCCAGCCAGCGGAAGGAATCTCCGGTGATCCGGGAAAAGCTCCAGCGTACCGAAGCGCCGGTGCCGTCTGCGCCCAATTGGACGATCGTGTCGCCTTCGACGCGGCCCAGCTGACGGCTGTAATACTGGTTGCGCGGGTCGCTCCAGAAGATGTGCCAGGCGTCGACGCCTGAGTCATAGACGCGCAACGTCGTGCCATAGAAGGTCCATTTGCCGAGCGACGGCGAGGGGCCGGCGTCGCGAGCGGGCAGGATCCATACGTCCTGGATCGCGCGGCCCTCGAGCACCCAGCCGAAATGCACTTCGCCGCGCCCGGTCAGCACCTGGCCGTCCTCGAGATGGCGCGTGGCGTCGAACGTCCAGGCGCCGACGAAGCGGCCATAAAGGTTCAGTTTCTCGGCAAGGGCCGGTACGGGCCCATCGCTGTGCAGGGCCTTGGCAAAGGAATTGGACATGGCTTCGCTCTCATCTTGTCAGGAGACCGGTAAGCATAGAGGCCGACCGGGGTTCTGCGCTTGGGAAAAATTGCTATGTTTCGGCGATGACGACGAGCGCGCATAGGCTGGCGTCGGGCCGAGGCTGGCAGGTGTTGGATGTCGTCTGCACCGCTAGTGCCGCCGACAGGCCATTCGAGGAGGAGCATCGGGATTTCTGCGTCGCCGCCGTGACCAGCGGCACGTTCCGCTATCGTGCGCGCCAGGGCACGGCGATGCTGGCGCCGGGCGCGCTCCTGCTCGGCAATCCCGGCACCTGCTACGAATGCGGGCATGAGCATGGCACCGGCGACCGCTGCCTCTCCTTCCATTTCGGACTGGCCTATATGGAGCGGATCGTCGCCGACGCGGGCGCAAAGCAGCTTGATTTCAGCATGCCGCGCCTGCCGCCTTTGTCGGCGCTGGTGCCGCTGCTCGCCGAAGCGGAGGCGGCGCGCGAGATGGCCGACACCGGCGCGTTCGAGGAACTCGCCCTGCGCATTGCCGGCGCAGCCGTGACAGCGGCTTGCGGCGATACGGATCGGGGACGGGCGCCAAGTCGCCGTGACCAGAAGCGTGTCGCCGAAGCGGTGCGCCGCATCGAAATCGATGCCGACCGGCCGATCTCGCTTGCCGAACTCGCCGACGAGACCGCCACCAGCCCTTACCATTTCCTGCGCACCTTCCGGCACGTTGCCGGCATGACGCCCTATCAGTTCCTGCTGAGAGCGCGGCTGCACAGGGCAGCCGTGCGGCTGCGGACGTCAGATCAGGCGATCTCGGCGATCGCCTTTGCGGCGGGATTCAACGATCTATCAACCTTCAACCGCCGTTTCCGGCGGCTGATGGGCGAGACGCCGGGAACTTATCGCGCCCGCCGGCGACGCTCGTGAAAGGGTGCCACGGCCATATCGTCGCAATTGGTGTATCCTTTTGAATTTGCCGCTAAAAACGACACTGGAAAACTGCCGCGATTATTGGAGTTTCGGGCCGGCTTCCTATATAAGCACCAAGTGATTCCTGATTAGATTGTGATCCGATTTGACCGACCAAAAGACACCGCGCGGCGCCGACGGCGGCCCCACCGGCATCGAGCCGATATCCATCATCGAGGAGATGCAGCGCTCCTATCTCGATTACGCCATGAGCGTAATCGTCAGCCGTGCGCTGCCGGACGTGCGCGACGGCCTCAAGCCGGTGCATCGCCGCATCCTCTACGCCGCCTATGAGAGCGGCTATCACTGGAACCGCAAATATGTGAAATCGGCACGCCCGGTCGCCGACGTGATGGGTAAATACCATCCGCATGGCGACGCCTCGATCTATGACGCTTTGGTGCGCATGGCGCAGGATTGGTCGCTGCGCGTTCCGCTGATCGACGGGCAGGGCAATTTCGGCTCGATCGACGGCGATCCGCCGGCGGCGATGCGCTACACGGAATCGCGGCTGACCAAGGTCGCGCATGAGTTGCTGGAAGACATCGACAAGGACACCGTCGATTTCCAGGACACTTACGATGCGTCGGGCAGCGAACCGAAAGTCCTGCCGGCGCGCTTCCCGAACCTGTTGGTCAACGGCTCCGGCGGTATCGCCGTCGGCATGGCCACCAACATCCCGCCGCACAATCTGGGCGAGGTCTGCAACGGCGCCATTGCCCTCATCGACAATCCGGCGATCGACCTGCCGGCGCTGATGGAGATCATTCCTGGACCGGATTTCCCGACCGGCGGCATCGTGCTTGGCCGCTCCGGCATCTACAGCGCCTATTCGACAGGCCGCGGTTCCATCGTCATGCGCGGCCGCGTCAACGTCGAGCCACGCGGCAACGACCGTGAATCGATTGTCATCACCGAGGTTCCCTACCAGGTGAACAAGGCGTCGATGATCGAGAAGATGGCCGAGCTGGTGCGCGATAAGCGCATCGAGGGCATTTCCGACATTCGCGACGAGAGCGACCGCCAGGGTTACCGCGTCGTTATCGAACTGAAGCGCGACGCCGTCGCCGATGTCATCCTCAACCAGCTTTACCGCTTCACCCCGCTGCAGACGTCCTTCGGCGCCAATATGGTGGCGCTGAACGGCGGCAAGCCGGAATTGCTGACGCTGACCGACATGCTGAAGGCGTTCGTCGCCTTCCGTGAGGAGGTGATCAGCCGGCGCACGAAATTCCTGCTGCGCAAGGCGCGCGACCGCGCCCATGTGCTGGTCGGCCTTGCCATTGCTGTTGCCAACATCGATGAAGTCATCAAGCTGATCCGCACGGCGCCGGACCCGCAGACGGCGCGCGAGCAGTTGATGGAGCGGCGCTGGCCTTCGGGCGACGTGGAATCGCTGATTCTGTTGATCGACGATCCGCGCCATCGCATCAACGAGGACGGAACCTACAATCTCTCCGAGGAGCAGGCCCGCGCCATCCTCGAACTGCGCCTGCAGCGCCTGACCGCGCTCGGCCGCGACGAGATCGCGGACGAGCTGAATACGATCGGCGACGAGATCAAGGATTACCTGGACATCCTGTCGTCCCGCGCCCGCATCCAGCAGATCGTCAAGGACGAACTCATCGCCGTGCGCGACGAGTTCGGCACACCGCGCCGCACCGAGCTCGCCGAGGGCGGGGCCGACATGGAAGACGAGGACCTCATCCAGCGCGAGGACATGGTCGTCACCGTCAGCCATTCCGGCTACATCAAGCGCGTGCCGCTGTCGCTCTACCGGGCGCAGCGCCGCGGCGGCAAGGGCCGCTCCGGCATGTCGACCAAGGACGAGGATTTCGTCACCCGGCTGTTCGTCGCCAACACGCACACGCCGGTGCTGTTCTTCTCCTCACGCGGTATCGTCTACAAGGAAAAGGTCTGGCGCCTCCCGATCGGCAACCCGCAATCGCGCGGTAAGGCGCTGATCAACATGCTGCCGCTCGAACAGGGCGAGCGCATCACCACCATCATGCCGCTGCCGGAGGATGAGACGAGCTGGGGCGAGCTCGACGTGATGTTCGCCACCACGCGCGGCACGGTGCGTCGCAACAAGCTTTCGGACTTCGTCCAGGTCAACCGCAACGGCAAGATCGCCATGAAGCTGGACGAGGAAGGCGACGAGATCCTCGGCGTCGAAACCTGCACCGACAATGACGACGTGCTTTTGACGGCAAGTTCCGGCCAGTGCATTCGCTTTTCGGTCAGCGACGTACGCGTCTTCCAGAGCCGCAATTCGGTCGGTGTACGCGGCATAGCCATGGCCGATGGCGACCGGGTGATCTCGATGGCGGTGATCGAGCATGTCGATGCGCCGCCGGCCGAGCGGGCCGCCTACCTCAAGCGGGTGGTGGCTGAACGCCGGCTTGTCGTCGACATTGCCGCCGGTGAGGAGGAAGAAATCCAGCTTACCAATGAGGAGGTCGGCGAAGAGGCGGAGCTTTCCGACGAGCGCTACGAATTCCTCAAGGCACATGAGCAGTTCGTGCTGACGGTTACGGAATATGGCTACGGCAAGCGTTCGTCGTCCTACGATTTCCGTCTGACCGGCCGTGGCGGCAAGGGTATCCGCGCCACCGACGTGTCGAAAACGGCCGAAATCGGCCGCCTGGTGGCGACTTTCCCGGTCGGCAATGACGATCAGATCATGCTGGTTTCGGATGGCGGCACCGTCATCCGCGTCCCGGTCAACGGCATTCGTTTTGCCAGCCGCGCCACCAAGGGCGTTACGATCTTTAATACCGCAGAGGGCGAGAAGGTCGTTTCGGTGGAGCGGATTTCAGAGCCGCAAGCCGACGAAGAGATCGAAGAGAGTGTCGATGCTGAAGGTGGCGCTGCTACCGATGCCGAAGGTGGGGAGCCTGACACTACCGTCGAGTGAGTTTGCCGCGACGGCGCCAGCCCTATGGGCCGGCGTTCTCAAGAAACCCCAGCAATCTAGAAGTGGCGATAAGGCTTGCGGATGCCGAAGCCTTCGAACCGTTTGGTATTGGCCTTGGCGCGGACTCGCTGTGCTTCCTGATGCAACCCGAATACGGTAGCGATCAGCATGGCGACGGTCATTGCGGTGGCGAGCATGTAGATCAGCATGTGCGTGTTCTCCTGCGCCTAACAACGGTTAGATGGGTGTTTGGTTTCATCTTTCGAAGCTGCAACTTAGTGAACACTGCGTGAAGCCGTTGTGAGCGGCACATTCATCTGTCGTTCACGTCGGCCAAAAGGTTCATGGGGCGGGCCTGCCGATCGGATTTGCCTTTAGGGGAGAGGCTCGCTAGAAGCACCTGCCATGACCGAACGCATCGCCCTTTATGCCGGCTCTTTCGACCCGCTGACCAACGGCCATCTCGACGTGCTGAAGGCGTCGCTGGCCGTGGCGGACACCATCTATGCGGCGATCGGCATCCATCCCGGCAAGAAGCCATTGTTTTCCTTCGAGGAACGGGTCGATCTGATCGAAACGGCAACGAAGGCGGAATTCGGCAGCGACGGTGCGCGCATCAAAGTGGTCGCCTTCGACGGTCTGGTCATCGACGCGGCCAGGAAGCATGGCGCCTCGATCATGATCCGCGGCCTGCGCGACGGCACCGATCTCGACTACGAGATGCAGATGGCCGGCATGAACGAGACCATGGCGCCGGAGCTGCAGACGGTCTTCCTGCCCGCCAGCCCCTCGGTGCGCACCATTACCGCCACACTTGTGCGCCAGATAGCTTCGATGGGAGGCGACATCCGCCACTTCGTGCCGGCGGCCGTGGCCGGCGCGCTCACCGCCAAATTCGCGAAATAAATGCATGTCGCCCAAAAGTGGAGCCCGGTTTTGGGTAACGACATGCATGAACGAAGATATTCGGAGAAAGATCCCATGCAGCTGAAAAAGCTTGCCTTCTTGCTTGTCATGCTTGCCGGTCTTGTGACCGCATCGGTGTCGGCGTTTGCCGCCGATCCCGAAAACACCATGATCGTAACGCTGAAGGACGGCGACGTGACCATCGCGCTGAGGCCCGACCTTGCGCCGAAGCACGTCGCGCAGATCAAAAAGCTGGTGCGCCAGGGCGCCTACGACAACGTCGCCTTCCACCGCGTCATCGACGGCTTCATGGCGCAGACCGGCGACGTCAAGTTCGGCAATATGAAGAGCGGCTTCAATGCCGACGCCGTCGGCACCGGCGGTTCCGATCTTCCCGACCTGCCGGCCGAATTCTCCAGCACCGAACACTACCAGCGCGGCGTGGTCGGCATGGCCCGCTCCAACGATCCGAATTCCGCCAATTCGCAATTCTTCATCATGTTCGCGCCGGCACCGCCGCTCGATGGCCAGTATACCATCGTCGGCAATGTCGTCAGCGGCATGGAACTGGTGGACCACATCAAGAAAGGCGACGAGGCGCAGAACGGGACGGTGACCGATCCCGATCGCATGATCAAGGTGCGCATCGCCGCGGATGGCAAGTAAACCCAAGTTTCAAAAGGATATTCTGACATGGCCGAGATCAAGGACCGCGAGAACGCGCTTATCATGGACACGACCAAGGGCAAGGTCGTCATTGAATTGTTCCCAGACCTGGCGCCCGGCCATGTCGGCCGCATCAAGGAGCTGGCGCGCGAAGGCGCCTATGACGGCGTAGTCTTCCACCGCGTCATCGACGGCTTCATGGCGCAGACCGGCGACGTGAAATTCGGCAATTCCAATAAGCCGTCTTTCGCGCCGACCCGCGCCGGTACGGGCGGTTCCGATAAGCCCGACTTGAAGGCCGAGTTCTCCAACGCCAACCACGGCCGCGGCACCTGCTCGATGGCGCGCTCGCAGAACCCGAACTCGGCCAATTCGCAGTTCTTCATCTGCTTCGACGATGCCGCCTTCCTCAACCGCCAGTACACGGTGTGGGGCCAGGTCATCGAAGGCATGGACAATGTCGACAAGATCAAGCGCGGCGAACCGGTGCAGGATCCCGACAAGATCGTGTCGCTCAAGGTCGCGGCCGACGTGAAATGACCAGCCGGGCTGTCGCGGCCATCGCATTTGTGCTCGTCGCGGCGGCCACTCCGGCGGTGGCGACGGAATCGATCGTTTGCGGCGCCGACGGCGGCGCGGCATCGATCGACGTGTTGATGGGACACACAGCCGTCATTGCAGTGGCGCGCGTGTGGCTGGATGCCGGCGGCAAGACATGGACCACGGACGGCCAGCCGGGTTCAACGAAAGTCATCGTCGGACAGGCATTCGAGGACGACGAGCGTATGCTGATCGATCTCACTGATGAGGGCCTCAGCTCGATCGTCGCCAGATTGCGGCTGGTCAAGGCCAGCGAGCAGTCCAGTTTCGCGATGGGCGGCACATTGAGCATAGACGGTGTCGGCGCCTGGGCGGTGACCTGCCCGGAACCTTGAGGCGGGGATTTCTTGCGCGTCGACCTTTTTGACTTCGATCTGCCGGAGGAGCGCATCGCGCTTCGCCCAGCCGAGCCGCGCGACAGTGCCAGAATGCTGGTGGTCAGCCCGGGCGCGGGGCTCGAGGACATGACCGTGCGCGACCTGCCGTCCCTGCTCAAGGCTGGTGATGTGCTGGTTTTCAACGACACCAAGGTCATTCCTGCGCAGCTGAAAGGCATCAGGCGGCGCGGCGAGGCAGCGGCGCAGGTTGAAGCCACGCTGCACATGCGGACGGCGCCCGACCGGTGGCTCGCCTTCATGCGGCCGGGCAAGCGCGTCGCCGCCGGCGATCGCATCCATTTTGGTCATGATGCCAATTGCTGCTTTCTCGGCCAGCTCGACGCGACCGTGATCGAGAAGGGTGAAGGTGGCGAGGTGCTGCTCGGCTTCGACCTGTCGGGTCCGTTCCTCGATGAGGCTCTGCACGCCGTCGGCCACATCCCGCTGCCGCCCTACATCGCCTCCAAGCGTGACGACGACGAGCGCGACCGCAGCGATTACCAGACCATCTATGCCAGGGAGGAGGGCGCCGTGGCCGCGCCGACGGCAGGGCTGCATTTCACGCCGGAGCTGTTTGCGACGCTCGACGCCAAGGGCATAGAGCGCCGTTTCGTCACGCTGCATGTCGGCGCCGGCACGTTCCTGCCGGTGAAGGCGGACGACACCGCCGACCACAAGATGCACGCCGAAACCGGTTCGGTCAGCCCGGAAACCGCCGAGGCGCTGAATGCGGCGAGAGCAAAAGGAGGGCGCATTATCGCTGTCGGCACGACATCGCTGCGTTTGTTGGAGAGCGCGGCTGGCAAGGACGGCAGGCTGGCCGCATGGTCAGGCCCGACCGACATCTTCATCACGCCCGGCTATCGCTTCAAGACCGCCGACATGCTGATGACCAATTTCCATCTGCCGCGTTCGACGCTGTTCATGCTGGTTTCGGCCTTCTGCGGTTTGCAGACGATGCACGCGGCCTATGCGCATGCCATTGAGAACCGCTACAGGTTCTATTCCTATGGAGACGCAAGTCTTCTGTTCAGGGAGGATAACGATGGATGATGACCTGGAAACTTTCGGCCGCGAAGCCTTGCTCGCCGAGGTCAGGAAACTGCGCGCCGGCATCCGCCAACACCGCGACGCCACCGGCCATGATCTGTGCTGGCATCACCCCGACCTCTGGTCGCTTTTACCCGAAAAGACCGAGCCGGCGATTGCCGTGCCGCCCTGGCCGAAATTCATGCGCGGCTGCATCCGCTACCGGCAGTCGCTCGACCGACAGGCTCCGGACGCGCCGGTGTTCGACAAGGAGTTCGATGGCTAGGGAATTCAATGACTAACGCATTCGCCTTCAAGGTGCTGGCGACCGAAGGCAGAGCCCGGCGCGGCTCAATCACCATGCCGCGCGGGGAAATCCGCACGCCCGCTTTCATGCCGGTCGGCACCGGCGGCACGGTGAAAGCCATGTATATGGATCAGGTGCGCGGTGTCGGCTCGGACATCATCCTTGGCAACACCTACCACCTGATGCTGAGACCCGGCGCCGAGCGCGTGGCTCGGCTCGGCGGCCTGCATGAATTCGCCCGCTGGCCCTATCCGATCCTCACCGACAGCGGCGGCTTCCAGGTGATGTCGCTGTCGAAGCTGAGGAAACTGACCGAGAACGGCGTGACCTTTCGTTCGCATATCGACGGCGGCGCCTACGAGATGTCGCCGGAGCGTTCCATCGAGATCCAGGGGCTGCTCGATTCAGACATCCAGATGCAACTCGACGAGTGCACGGCGCTGCCGGCCAAGGAAAAAGAGATCGAGCGTGCCATGGAGTTGTCGTTGCGCTGGGCCGAGCGCTGCAAGACGGCGTTCGGCGAGCAGCCCGGCAAGGCGATGTTCGGCATTGTGCAAGGCGGCGATATACCGGACCTGCGGCTGCGCTCGGCGCAGGCGCTGAAGGCGATGGAGCTGAAGGGCTACGCGGTCGGCGGGTTGGCCGTCGGCGAGCCGCAAGCGGTGATGCTGGAGATGCTCGACATCACTTGCCCGGAGTTGCCGGCTGATCGGCCGCGGTACCTGATGGGTGTCGGTACGCCGGACGACATCTTGAAGTCGGTGGCGCGCGGCATCGACATGTTCGACTGCGTGATGCCGACGCGGGCAGGGCGGCATGGCCTTGCCTATACACGGCGCGGCAAGGTCAATCTGCGCAACGCCCGCCATGCCGACGATCCGCGCCCGCTCGATGAGGAAAGCGACTGCCCGGCCGCACGCGACTATTCGCGCGCCTATCTGCACCACCTGGTGCGCTCGCAAGAGGCGCTCGGGGCGATGCTCCTGACCTGGAACAATCTGTCCTACTACCAGCAGCTGATGCGCGACGTTCGCGAAGCGATCGGGGCTGGCAGGTTCGCCGGACAAGCTGAGATCATCACGCAGCAATGGGCAAACGGTGACCTCCCCGTCCGGTAGGCGTGCTCGCCAGGAATCCGGCTCCAGGAAGGAGTCGCACCTGCCATGAACTGTTTTGAAACGTCTGCCTAATAAGCATTGCCGGACGACATCGGGCGAGGATCAAGAACCTGTTCGTTTCGGGGCAAGTTTCAGTTCCTGGCACGACGGTGCGGACGAATGGCAGCGCCGAGCCTTCGCCTTCGCCCTCCGTGGCGGTCCAGCAATGGACGGCGGGGTCGTTGCTTGCCGTTCTGGTCATCGCCGTGACCGGCTTGGTTTTGCGCTTGCTTGGCGCGCGCGGCGACCTTTGGCTGGACGAGATCTGGAGCTTTGCGCTGATTGAGCCGCTGACCTCGATCGACCAGATATTCTGGCGCGTCAATCACGACAACAATCATTTCCTCAACTCGATCTATCTCTATCTCATCGGCCCCGACGCTTCGCCTTTGATCCAGCGAGGCCTGTCGATAGCACTAGGTGTTGCCACGACAGTTGCGGCGGCAGCGACCGCCGCACCGCACGGACGACGGGCGATGATTGCCACAAGCCTGTTGTTTGCCGTGAGCTATCCGATGGTGCACTACGGCTCGGAGGCGCGTGGCTATGCCGGCCTTGTGCTCTTCACGCTGCTTTCGGTGGTTTTTCTGGAGCGCCGGCTCGACAACAAACGGTTGTCTGGCACGGCCTTGGCAGCGGCGATCCTTTTCGGGTTCCTATGCCATCTCACCATGATCGGAATGGTGGCAGTCCTCGCAATCTGGACCGCGTGGCTCGCCTGGCAGCGTACGGCGAGGGTCAGCCGTGTCGTTGCGGATCTGGCGTCGATCTTCCTGCCGGCCTTGCTTGCCGTGCTGCCGCTGGCTGCCTGCGTGTTTATCGGCGGCAGGCTGTTCGGCTTCAGTGTCGGTGGTGTTTCGCCGTTCTCGATTGCCGCCTTCGCGCAGGGCTATGGCGGAATGATCCGCTCTCTGTTCGGGCTGCCCCCCTGGTTCGGCGACTGGCCGTATATCGTTGCCGCCTGCGGTCTTGTTGGCCTCTCCGCTGGTGTCTGGTGCGATCGCCGGGCCAGCCTCTATGTCATCGGGATTATCGGACTGCCTTTGCTCATGGCGGCGACACATCTGCCCAATCTCGAGTTTCCGCGCTATTTCATCATCAGCGGAACATTGCTGCTGCTCTGGGCCGGCGAGATGATCGGTCGCGGCTTGGCTGCTCGCGGGACTGCCAGGCTATTTGCGGTGGGAGCACTGGCGATCGTGGTGAGTGGAAGCATTTCGTCGCTGCTCCAATTCTATCAGTACGGACGCGGCTCGTACGCTGCTATGGTCGATGAAATGACCAGGAACGGCGCTGCCGCCTATGCGAGCAACAGTGATTTCCGCACCGCCATGGTCGTCGATTATTTTGCGGCGCGGACGGATCGTCGGGCTTGGCTGGTTCCGGAAAACAGGATGTGCGCCGACCGGCCGGCTTGGCTGATCCTCGAGGGGGATGTGGACAAGCAAGCCGAACATGTTGAACCGACGGCCGCATGCGCTTTGGCGTATGAACGGGCCGACGCGTCGAGACACTGGGGGTTTTCAGGCCTGAGCTGGACGCTCTACCGGCGACAGGATTGAGACAACTTTGCCCTCCTCAAGCACCCTCAGGTGCTGAGCGACGTGGACGCGCGCAGGCTGCAGCCGGTGATCCGAAAGCTGCCGTCAGGCTGTAGTTCGAGCGTGTAGACCGCCTCATAGTCCTTGCCATCCGGGCCGACGATCAGCACCTGCTGGATGATCGAGGTCGGGCTCGTCTCGCGAACCTTGCCGAAGGAGTAGGTCTGCGGTTGGCGCACCGGCGGGTAGCCGTTGGTCACCATGTTCATGAAGGTATCGACAGTTGGAAAGATGCGTTTCACATTTGGTGCGGCAAAGCTGTAGGCCGTCGCTCCGTCGTTGGCGATGAAGGCCTTCAATTGACCATCGATGACCGTTTGCGCCGCCTTGACTTCGGCGTCGCCAGCAAAGGCCTGGGATGCGAAAATGAATGGAACGACTGCGAATGCGAAAAACGCGCGGCGCATGGCCTGTCTCCGTTGTCCCTGAGAAATCGCTGTCCGAGGTACATGATACTATACGCTTTGCAGTGCTCGAGGGTTTCAGCCGAGCGCAAACATTCGGCGCCGCGAGCTGTGTCCAGACCGAGAAAGCATTGTCGAGGCTAGGACAGCCTGAGCGATGGCCGATGCTTGAAAGCCGGGCGGCAGTCTGCCACAAGGGCCGCTCGATTTTACCTAGAGCGTGCGATGTTGGGCAGGACCAGGCAATGAAAGCATTTTTCGTGCAGATAAAGTGCGATCTGGGCAAGGCCTATGACGTTGCCAGCGCCCTGGCCGATGCTGAGATCGCTTCCGAAATCTACTCGACAGCCGGAAACTACGACCTGCTCGCCAAATTCTATGTCGACGACGAGGAAGACATCGGCCACTTCGTCAACGAGAAAGTGCAGATTCTTCCCGGCATCAAAGACACGTTCACGGTCGTCACCTTTCGCGCGTTTTGATCCGCATCCGGCATCTGCCCGGACACGAAGCAAAGCCTGACTACGGCCCTATCGGCACTGCCTTAATTTTAGGCAAGAGCGATATACTGATCGCCGGCGCCCACCAAATCACCGATTGCGCTTGATTTTCTCCAGCGAGGCCAGTGAAATGGCGCCACAGGGGAGTATGCGATTGGCAGCGTTCGATGAAATGCTTCCGGAAGTTTCCGGGCTGAGAAAACCGTATTCGGCTTACGATCGCTGGCTGAAGGAACAGGACCCGGCCAGGCTTAACGAGAAGATGCAGGACGCCGAACGCGTCTTTCGCAAGACCGGCATCACATTCGCCGTTTACGGCGAGCAGGAAGCATCGGAGCGGCTGATACCCTTCGACATCGTTCCGCGCATCATTTCCGGCAACGAATGGCGACGGCTGACGCAAGGCATCGAGCAGCGCGTCCAGGCGCTGAACGCCTTTCTCGACGACATCTACCATCGTCAGGAAATCTTGCGTGCCGGCCGCGTGCCGAAGGAGTTGATCGCCAAGAACGAGGCGTTCCTGCCCGAAATGATCGGGGTGCGGCCGCCGGCCGGCGTCTATACCCATATCATCGGCGTCGACATCGTACGCATCAGCGAGAACGAGTTCTACGTGCTGGAGGACAATGCGCGCACGCCGTCCGGCGTCTCCTACATGCTGGAGAACCGCGAGACGATGATGCAGCTCTTTCCCGAGTTGTTCCAGCAGATCAAGGTGCGGCCGGTGGAGAATTATCCGCAGCTCTTGCGCCAGTCGCTGGCCGCAGTGCGGCCGCAAAGCACCAAGGGCGCGCCGACCATTGCCGTGCTGACGCCGGGCAGCTTCAACTCGGCCTATTTCGAACATGCTTTCCTTGCCGACCAGATGGGGGTGCAACTCGTCGAAGGGCAGGATCTGCGCGTCGTCGATGGCCATGTCGCGATGCGCACGACCGAGGGCTACAAGCAGATCGACGTGCTCTACCGGCGCGTCGACGACTCGTTCCTCGATCCGCTGACCTTCCGCCCGGACTCAGCCCTTGGCGTGCCGGGCATTATGGACGTCTACCGCGCCGGCAATATCACGATCGCCAATGCGCCCGGAACCGGCATTGCCGACGACAAGGCGATCTATTCCTACATGCCCGAAATCGTCGAATTCTACACCGGCCGCAAGGCGATGCTCGGCAACATCCCGACCTGGCGCTGCTCGGAACCGGACAGCCTGAAATATGTGCTGGAGCACATCGACGAACTGGTGATCAAGGAGGTCCATGGGTCCGGCGGTTACGGCATGCTGGTAGGACCTGCGGCGACCAAGAAGGAATGCGAGGATTTTTCCAAAAAGCTCGCGGCAAAACCGTCGAACTACATTGCCCAGCCGACGCTGGCGCTGTCGACCTGTCCGATCCTGACGGACAAGGGGCTGGCGCCGCGCCATGTCGATCTGCGCCCCTATGTGCTGGTGTCCGACCGTATCCAGATCGTGCCCGGTGGACTGACGCGAGTAGCGCTCAAGGAAGGCTCGCTGGTCGTCAATTCCTCGCAAGGCGGCGGCACGAAGGATACTTGGGTGTTGGATGATTAGAGCGAATAGCGAATAGTGAGTAGCGAATAGCGAATAGGGAAGAGGGCACCAACACGACTATTAACTCTTACAGGGACTTGATTGTTTGGAAGGCGGCCGTTGAATTGGCTGTAGATTGCTATTCGGCAACGAAAGCCTTTCCGAGCACCGAAGTTTACGGGATGACGTCTCAGATACGGCGATCATCTGTATCGATTGCGGCAAATGTCGCCGAAGGGCACGGGCGAGAAAACACGGGATCGTTCGTTCAATATCTTCGCATAGCGCAAGGTTCTCTCAAAGAGTTGGAAACGCACCTAATCTTGTCTGGAAGGGTAGCGCTGATGGTTGAGCAGGACGTATTGCGTTTGCTTGGCCAGGCCGATGAGATCGGGAGAATGCTGCGTTCGATGATCAGGAGTCTGCAACAGAAATCATGAAGCCGATTTTCCCCTATTTGCTATTCGCTATTCGCTACTCACTCAGCATCGAGGCACGTTGACATGCTTCTCGGCCGCACCGCCAACGGGCTCTATTGGATGAACCGCTATATCGAGCGGGCGGAGAATATGGCGCGGTTGGTGGATGCCGGCCTGCGCATGGCGCTCACTCGCACGCAGAATGCTTCGGAGGAGTGGAATTCGGTGCTGCTCAGCGCCGGCTCGGACGCCAGCTTCACGCAGAAATATTCGGACTACACCGCCGCCAATGTCGCCGACTACCTGCTGCGCGATACGTCGAACCCGTCGAGCACGATGTCGTCTATCGAAACGGCCCGTAACAATGCCCGCATGGTGCGCACAGCATTGACGCGTGAAACGTGGGAAAGCATCAACGAAGCCTGGATGTCGCTGAAACGGATGTTGGCCAAGCCGATCGACGAGCGCGACCTGCCCAGCGCGCTCGACGCAATCAAGCGCGAGACGGCGCTGATCCGCGGCTCGTTCTACGGCACCATGCTGCGCAACGAGATCTTCGATTTCTCGCAGCTCGGCACCTATGTCGAACGCGCCGACAACACCGCGCGCATCCTGGACGTGAAGTACTATGTTCTGTTGCCGTCGATCTCCTGGGTCGGCTCGACGCTCGACAACTACCAGTGGGAATCGATCCTGCGCTCGGTGTCGGCGCACCGCTCCTACCGCTGGGTCTATGACGCCGACTACAAGCCGAGCAACATCGCCGACTATCTGATCCTCAATGTCCGCATGCCGCGCTCGCTGACCTTTTGCTACCGCTTCCTGACGGAGCATCTCAAATTCCTGGGTGACGACTATGGTGAGCGCCACGCCTGTCATGCGACGGCCGCCAAGACCCATTCCATGCTGACGGCCGGCTCGATCAAGGATATTTTCGACGCCGGCCTGCACGAATTCCTGGCCAATTTCATCCGCGACAACACCAGGCTCGGCGATGAGATCGCGCAGGATTACAGGTTCTATTGAGCATGATCCCAAAAAACGAAGACCGGTTTTCGGTAAAGCTCATGCTCCAGGGACGACAGCAATGCGGCTGAAGATCACCCACCGGACCGAATACCGCTACGATGCGCCGGTGCATTATCTGTTGCAGCGTTTGCGGCTGCTCCCGGTGAACGGGCGCACCCAGACGGTGCTGTCCTGGGCGCTGAAGATCGAAGGCGCGCGCGAGGAAGTGCGGTTCACCGACCATTTCGGCAATGATACCCGGCTGTTGAGCGTCGAGGGCGAGCGCGACTTCATCACAGTCGAAGCAGCTGGCGAAGTGGTGACGCGCGATACCGCCGGTGTCTGCGGACCGCATCAGGGTTTCGCGCCGCTCTGGCTGTTCGGCCATGAAACGCCGCTGACGACGATCGGCAGCGGCATTCGTGAGCTTGCTGCCTCGGTGGGCAAGGGCACCGACATCGAAAGGCTGCACCGGCTAATGGCCGTGATCGGCGAGCATGTCGCTTATACACCCGGCACCACCAACGCGACGACGCCGGCCGAAGAGGCCCTTGCGCTCAAGACCGGCGTTTGCCAGGACCACAGCCATATCTTCGTTGCCGCGGCTCGCGCCATGGATTTCCCGGCGCGCTACGTCAGCGGCTATCTGATGATGGATGCAGCGATCGAGCAGGCGGCAAGCCACGCTTGGGCCGAGGCGCATGTCTCGGGCCTGGGCTGGGTCTCCTTCGATGTCGCCAACGGCATTTCTCCCGACGAGCGCTATGTAAAGGTGGCGATCGGCCGCGATTATCGCGACGCCACGCCGGTATCGGGAATTCGGCTGGGACAGGCGGAAGAACAGCTTGCGGTCACCGTCACCGTGGAGCAGTAATCCCGGCAAGATTGTTGCCAAAGAGATTCGATGACCTATTGCGTCGGCCTGAAGATCGATCGCGGGCTCGTGTTCATGTCGGACACGCGCACCAATGCCGGCATGGATTCGATCTCGACCTTCAGGAAGATGCATGTCTGGGAGGAGCCGGGCGAGCGCGTCATCGTTTTGATGTCGGCCGGCAATCTGGCGACAACCCAGGCCGTAGTCAGCCTGCTCGACGAACGCACCAAGGCAGTGGCGGAGCGCCATGCCACGCTGCTCGAAACGCCCTCCATGTACCAGACAGTCCGGTTGGTCGGAGACACCGTCAAGGAGGTCATCGCCAGTTCGTCGCCGGCCGGCGAAAAGGCGGATTCCTATTTCAACGCCTCCTTCATCCTCGGCGGTCAGATCAAGGGCAGCGCGCCGCGCCTGTTCATGATCTATCCGGAAGGCAATTTCATCGAATCGACCGACGATACGCCGTTCTTCCAGATCGGTGAGACCAAATACGGCAAGCCGATCATCATCCGGGCCTACGAAAAGACGATGAGTTTCGCCGAGACGGTAAAGCTGTTGCTGGTGTCGTTCGATTCGACGCTGAAGTCGAACCTGTCGGTCGGCCTGCCGCTCGACCTGCTGTTCTATGAAAAGGACACTTTCAAGGTCGGCCTCAAAAAGCGAATAAACCATGACGATCAATATTATCGCACGATCTCGGATAGCTGGTCGAACGCGCTGAAGACCGCCTTTGCGAGCTTGCCTGATTTTCCCGAATGAAAACCTTCGTTTTTCGTGCTCTTTGATCGCGGCTCGCTGAGGCGCTACGGAGGCGAAGATGAATAGCAACGAATTCCGCGAATGGTCGCTGCGAGCGGCTGAATGGGGCGCCGACTACAGAAACAGCCTTCGCGAAAGACCGGTGCGGCCGCTTGTCGAGCCGGGCGAAATCTTCAAAAGCATCGATGTCGCGCCGCCGGAAGACGGCGAAACGATGCAGGCAATCTTCGCCGATTTCGAGCAAAAGATCCTGCCGGGCATGACGCACTGGCAGCATCCGCGTTTCTTCGCCTATTTTCCGGCCAATGCGGCCCCGGCCTCCGTCGTGGCCGAGTATCTGGTTTCCGCGATGGCTGCGCAATGCATGCTCTGGCAGACCTCGCCGGCCGCAACCGAGCTCGAGATGCGGGTCGTCGACTGGATGCGGCAGGCGCTTGGTCTGCCGGAGGGATTTTCCGGCGTCATGCAGGATTCGGCTTCATCGGCGACGCTTGCCGCCGTGCTGACCATGCGCGAGCGCGCGCTCGACTGGCAAGGCAACAAGAGCGGCCTGCAAGGCCAGCCGATCGTGCGGGTCTATTCTTCCGACCAAGTCCATACTTCCATAGACCGGGCGATCTGGGTGTCGGGCATCGGCGAGGCGAACCTCGTGCGCATTCCGGTCGCCGGACGCTTTCGCGCCATGCAGACGGCGGCTCTGGAAGCGGCGATCGTCACCGACCGCGAAAACGGCATGCTGCCGGCCGGCATCATCGCCAGCGTCGGCGGCACCAGTACCGGCGGCACCGACGATGTCGCGGCTGTTGGCGCGGTGGCGAAGCGGCACGGGCTCTACCTGCATGTCGATGCCGCATGGGCCGGCTCCGCCATGATCTGCCCCGAGTTCCGGCATTTCTGGGCCGGCGCCGAACATGCGGATTCGATCGTCTTCAATCCGCACAAATGGCTGGGCGCACAGTTCGATTGCTCGATGCAGTTCGTTCGCCAGCCGGAAGACCTCGTGCGTACGCTGGCGATCAAGCCCGAATTCTTGAGAACACATGGCCGCGACGGGGTCATCAATTATTCCGAATGGTCGGTGCCGCTCGGACGGAGGTTCCGCGCGCTGAAACTTTGGTTCCTGCTGCGTGCACATGGCTTGGAAAATCTGCGAACCATGATCCGCAATCATGTCGCCTGGAGCGAGAGCCTTGCCGCGCGGCTGGCTCGGGAACCGGATTTCGAGATCGTAACGGAGCCGATGCTGTCGCTGCTCTCGTTCCGGCATCTTACGGCTGCGGGCATCGACTCTGACAAGCACAATTTGCGGTTGGTCAGCGCGATCAACGATGACGGCCGCATCTACCTGACGCAGACTCGGGTGGACGGGCAGGTGGCGATCCGCTTTCAGGTCGGGCAGTTCGAAACGACTGCGGCGGACGTCGATACTGCTTTCGAGGTCATCACTGAGATCGCGCGGGGCCTGAGTTGATAGCCTCGTCGAGATTGCGCCGGAGCTTTTCTCTCTGCAGTCGCCCGATTTTCATTAGCCGGCTCATACCTGTTCATGGCTTTCGTTTTCAGCTATAGACGAGAAAAACGAAAATGAGAGGTTGCTAGATGTATCTGTCGCCGCGTCATTCCGAAATCATCCAGATGGCCAAAGATCATGGCCGCGTACTGGTCGAGGAGTTGGCGACGCATTTCAACGTGACGCCGCAGACGATCCGCAAGGATCTCAACGATCTCTGCGACCAGCGGCTTTTGTCCCGCATTCATGGCGGGGCATTGTTCCCGTCCGGCATCGAGAACATGGAATATGAGGCCCGGCGCAAGATCGCCGCCGAGGAGAAGGAGGCGATCGGCCGCGCGGCAGCCCGGCTGATCCCTGACAACGCCTCTCTGTTCATCAATATCGGGACCACGACGGAAGCGGTCAGCAAGTCGCTGCTCGATCATATTGGCCTGATGGTCATCACCAATAACATCAATGTTGCCAACAGAATGCGCATATATCCTTCGATCGAGGTGGTGATCGCCGGCGGTGTCGTGCGCGGTTCCGACGGCGGCGTGGTCGGCGAGGCAGCGGTCGATTTCATCAGGCAGTTCAAAGTCGATTTTGCGGTGATCGGCGCCTCGGCCATCGACCATGACGGCGCACTGCTCGACTTCGATTTTCGCGAGGTGAAGGTGGCTCAGGCGATCATCGCCAACGCGCGGCATGTGATCCTGGTGTCGGACCAGACCAAATTCGAGCGCACCGCGCCCGTCCGCATCGGCCATCTGTCGCAGGTCAACACCTTCATCACCGATCGTTGCGACATCCCGTCGGTGCGCAAGATCTGCCAGGAGGCAGAGGTTCAGCTGATCGAAACGTCGCTCTCCTAGAGATGCCGCTGCGGCATCTGCCGCCGATCATATTTCGTTTGACATTCGTTATCATTTCGAAATAATCCCGCCACGGTTTCGCAAAACTCAAAAATGCTGCAATGCGAAATCGAGGGAGGACTTCTTTGGGCGCATCACCGATCCATGACATTTTCGTCATCGGTGGCGGCATCAATGGCTGCGGCATTGCCCGCGATGCCGTTGGGCGTGGCTTTTCGGTCTTCCTTGCCGAGATGAACGATCTGGCCAGCGGAACCTCTTCCGGCTCGACCAAACTGATCCATGGCGGCTTGCGCTATCTCGAATTCTACGAATTCCGCCTGGTGCGCGAAGCGCTGATGGAACGCGAGATCCTGTGGAGGAACGCGCCGCATATCATCTGGCCGATGCGCTTCGTGCTGCCATACGCCAAGGGGCTGCGTCCGGCCTGGCTGATCCGGCTCGGGCTTTTTCTCTACGACCATATTGGCGGGCGCAAATTGCTGCCGCCGACGAAAACGCTGGACATGGCCAAGGATCCGGCCGGCAAGCCGCTGAAGCCGCTTTTTCGAAAGGCGTTCGAATATTCCGACGGTTGGGTCAACGATGCCCGGCTGGTTGTGTTGAACGCCCGTGACGCTGCCGAGCGCGGTGCAACCGTTCGAACCCGAACAAGGGTCGTCAGCGCACGCCGCGAAGGCAATCTCTGGACGGTCAGGCTTGAAAACGTGCGGACCGGCGATACCGAGGAGGTCAAGGCGCGGCTGCTGGTCAATGCCGCCGGCCCGTGGGTCGATCAGGTGCTTTCAGCCACCGTCGGCTTGAACGACGTGCACAATGTCCGCCTCGTGCAAGGCAGCCACATCGTCGTTGGCAAGAAATTCGACGACCCACGCGCCTATTTCTTTCAGAACAAGGACGGGCGCATCATTTTCGCCATCCCATACGAAGACGAGTTCACGCTCATCGGCACCACCGACCGGGACTATCCCGGCGATCCGCACGACGTCAGGATCAGTGATGCCGAGATCGACTATCTCTGCGCTGCGGCAAGCGAATATTTCGCGCAGCCGGTCAAGCCGTCGGATATCGTCTGGACCTATTCCGCGGTGCGCCCGCTCTACGACGATG
Organism: Mesorhizobium sp. M1295; assembly: GCF_040318135.1. Lineage (NCBI taxonomy): Bacteria > Pseudomonadati > Pseudomonadota > Alphaproteobacteria > Hyphomicrobiales > Phyllobacteriaceae > Mesorhizobium > Mesorhizobium sp. M1295. The sequence continues at coordinate 42,458 of NZ_JAMYLU010000021.1, read as the reverse complement.
GCGCCTCAAAGGCGCAGGAAGCCACCCGCGACTATGTGCTGAAGGCCGATGGAGGCGAGGGTGCCGCCCCGATCGTCAACGCCTTTGGCGGCAAGATCACGACCTACCGCCGATTGTCGGAATCGATGCTCGAGAAGATCGAGGGTTTTCTCGGCAAGCGCGGCAAACCATGGACGGCAAACGCGCCGCTGCCCGGCGGTGACTTTCCCGTCACCGGCTTCGATGCCGAGGTGGCGAAACTGAAAACGGCGTACCCGTTCCTCGACGCGCGGCTGGCCCGCCGGTTGACTCGGCTCTACGGCACCCGCGCAAGGAAGCTGCTGGGCCTCGCCAAGTCGAACGTCGATCTTGGCCGCAACTTCGGCGCCGATCTCTACGAAGCCGAGGTGCGCTACCTCGTCGAAAACGAATGGGCGATGACCGCCGAGGATGTATTGTGGCGCCGGACCAAGCGCGGCCTGCGTCTCAGCCGTGAGCAGGCGGCAGTGCTCGACGAGTTCATGCGCGGAATAAGCCGGCAGCACGTAGCGGCTGCCGAATAGGGACGGCCGACTAATGCAGAAAGCCTGGGAGGAGGCATCATGCTTGAACTGAGAAACGTGACGAAGACGGTGGGTGCGGCGGAACATATCCGCGACGTCTCGCTGACGCTTCAGCACGGCTCGCTCAACGTCCTGCTCGGGCCGACGCTCTCCGGCAAGACCAGCCTGATGCGGCTGATGGCGGGCCTCGACGTGCCGACCTCCGGCTCGGTCTGGTTCGATGGCAAGGATGTCACCGGCATGCCTGTGCAAAAGCGCAACGTCGCCATGGTCTACCAGCAATTCATCAACTATCCGGCGATGACGGTCTACGAAAACATCGCCTCACCGCTGCGGGTGGCCGGCACGGATCAGGCAACGATCGACAGGGAGGTGCGCAATGCCGCCGCCCTTCTCAAACTCACGCCCTATCTCGATCGCACGCCTCTCAGTCTGTCGGGCGGCCAGCAGCAGCGCACCGCGCTGGCCCGCGCCATCGTCAAGAATGCCAGCCTCGTGCTGCTCGACGAGCCGCTCGCCAACCTAGACTACAAGCTGCGCGAAGAATTACGCGCGGAACTGCCGAAGATATTCGCGGCCGCCGGCACAATCTTCGTTTATGCCACGACCGAGCCGCACGAGGCCTTGCTGCTCGGCGGCAACACGGCGACGCTTTCCGAAGGCAGCATCACCCAGTTCGGGCCGACCATCGAAGTGTTCCGCAAGCCGGTCGATCTGGTGACGGCGAGAACCTTCGCCGATCCGCCGCTCAACACCATCGTGCTTGCCAAGAAGGGCCTGGATTTCCTGCTCGAGGGCGGCGTGAAATTGCCGGTGCCGGCCGAACTCTTCGGCATTGCCGATGCGATCTATACGATCGGCTTCCAGCCTCATCATCTTTCCCTCGATCGGCCCGACGCCGCCGCGGTGCCGGTGCGCGCAAAGGTGACGATCACCGAGATCACGGGATCGGAAAGCTTCATCCATCTCGATTTTGCCGATGCGCGCTGGGTCATGCTGACCCACGGCATTCGCGACTTCGAGCCGGACGAGGAGGTCGAGGTGTTCATCGACCCGCGCCACATCATGGTCTTCGACGAGCACGGCCGCGCCGTGGCCGCGCCGAAGCTGGCGGCTTAGGAGGAAGCGATGGCGCGCATCGATGTCAATCATATCCGCCACTCTTATCTGCAGAACCCCCGCACGGATGCCGATTTCGCGCTGAAGGAAGTGCACCACACGTTCGAGGATGGCGGCGCCTATGCGCTGCTAGGCCCGTCCGGCTGCGGCAAGACTACGCTGCTCAACATCATTTCGGGATTGCTGCATCCCTCGCACGGCCAGTTGCTGTTCAACGGCAGGGACGTGACCAATCTGTCGACCCAAGAGCGCAACATTGCCCAGGTCTTCCAGTTCCCGGTGATCTACGACACGATGACCGTCTACGACAATCTGGCGTTCCCGCTGCGCAATCGCGGCGTGCCGGAGGCCGACGTCGACCGCAAGGTGCGCGAGACGCTGGAGATGACCGGGCTGGCCGATATGGCCAAACGAAAGGCGCGCGGACTGACCGCCGATCAGAAGCAGAAAATCTCGCTCGGACGCGGGCTGGTGCGCTCCGACGTCAATGCCATCCTGTTCGACGAGCCTTTGACCGTCATCGACCCGCATATGAAATGGGTGCTGCGCTCGCAGTTGAAGCAGCTTCACCGCCGCTTCGGCTACACCATGGTCTATGTCACGCACGACCAGACTGAGGCGTTGACCTTCGCCGACAGGGTGGTCGTCATGTATGACGGCGAAATCGTGCAGATCGGCACACCGGCGGAGCTGTTCGAGCGCCCGCGCCATACCTTTGTCGGCTATTTCATCGGCTCGCCCGGCATGAATGTCATGCCGGTGGCGATCGACGGCAAGACCGCGAAGCTGGGCTCGCAGCAGATCGAACTGCCGGGCGTGCCCAAGGCGGGCGGCGGCGCCATCGAGCTCGGCATCCGTCCCGAATATGTGCGCCTGGGCAGCCAGGGCATGGCCGTCCGGGTCAGCAAGGTCGAGGACGTCGGCCGCCACAAGGTGGTCCGTGCCAATCTCGAAGGGCGCGAGATCGCCGCCATCATCGGCGAGGACGAGACAGTTCCGGCTGATCCGAAGGTGCGGTTCGACCCGGCCGGCATCAACATCTATGCCGATTCCTGGCGCGTCGAGATGGGAGCCTGAAGTGGAAAAGACCTGGAACAACAGAGCCTGGTTCCTGGTGCTGCCGGTGCTGCTGCTGGTGGCGTTCTCGGCGGTCATACCGCTGATGACGGTTGTCAATTATTCGGTGCAGGACACTTTCGGCAACAACGTCTTCTTCTGGGCCGGCACCGAGTGGTTCGAGGAACTGCTTTCCTCCAGCCGCTTCTGGCAGGCGATGATCCGCAACCTTGTCTTCTCCTTCATCATCCTGGCGATCGAAGTGCCGCTCGGCATCTTCATTGCGCTCAATATGCCGAAGAAGGGTTGGGGCGTGCCTGTTTGCCTTGTTTTGATGGCGTTGCCGCTGCTGATCCCGTGGAACGTCGTCGGCACCATCTGGCAGGTGTTCGGGCGCAACGACATTGGCCTGCTCGGCTATTACGTCAACGCGCTCGGCATCGACTACAACTATGTGCAAGATCCCTATGACGCCTGGGTCACGGTCATCATCATGGACGTCTGGCATTGGACCAGCCTCGTCGTTCTGCTCTGCTATGCCGGCCTGGTCTCGATCCCGGATGCCTTTTATCAGGCGGCCAAGATCGACGGTGCCTCGCGCTGGGCGGTGTTCCGTTACATCCAGCTGCCGAAGATGAACCGCGTGCTGCTGATCGCCGTGCTGCTGCGCTTTATGGATAGCTTCATGATCTACACCGAACCGTTCGTGGTGACCGGCGGCGGACCCGGCAACTCGACGACCTTTCTTTCGATCGATCTCGTCAAGACGGCGCTCGGCCAGTTCGACCTCGGCCCGGCGGCGGCGATGTCGCTGGTCTACTTCCTTATCGTCCTGTTGTTGTCATGGGTGTTCTACACCGTGATGACCAATTACGACGCGGAGCGCTGAGATGAGCCGCGCTGACGAAAGAGCCGACAGAGTGAGCGAGACGACAGCTTCGCAAGGATTAGCCAGCACGCTGCGGCAGGACGAGATCGCACGGCTGATGCGCCGTCGCGGCGAGGAGTCGCGTTGGTGGTGGATCGTGCCGACGCTCTACATCATCGTTCTGCTTTTGCCGATCTACTGGCTCATCAATATGAGCTTCAAGACCAATGGCGAGATCGTCTCGTCGCTGACGCTCTACCCGCACGCACCGACATTGGCGAATTACCGCACCATCTTCACCGACGCGTCCTGGTATTCGGGCTACATCAACTCGATCACCTATGTGGTTATGAACATGGTGATTTCGGTGGCCGCAGCACTGCCTGCTGCCTATGCTTTTTCGCGCTATCGCTTCCTCGGCGACAAGCATCTGTTCTTCTGGCTGCTGACCAACCGCATGGCGCCGCCGGCGGTGTTCGCGCTGCCATTCTTCCAGCTTTATTCGGCCTTCGGCCTTATCGACACCCATATCGCCGTGGCTCTGGCGCATTGCCTGTTCAACGTGCCGCTGGCGGTGTGGATCCTCGAAGGCTTCATGTCGGGGGTGCCGAAGGAGATCGATGAGACCGCCTATATCGACGGCTATTCGTTCCCGCGCTTCTTCATCAAGATCTTCATGCCGCTGATTGCGAGCGGCATCGGCGTGGCGTGCTTCTTCTGCTTCATGTTCTCGTGGGTCGAGCTGCTGATCGCCCGCACGCTGACGACCACGGACGCCAAGCCGATCGCCGCGACCATGACCCGCACCGTTTCGGCCGCCGGCATGGATTGGGGGCTGCTCGCCGCAGCCGGCGTGCTGACGCTGATTCCCGGCGCGCTCGTCATCTGGTTTGTGCGCAACTACATCGCCAAGGGCTTTGCCCTGGGGAGGGTATGATGGAGCAGGTCGACAGAAGCCCATGGTGGTGGGCCGTGCTGTTTCTCGCCCTGGTCGTCGTGGCCTGGGTGGCCCTTCAAATCGATTTCGTGGCAATAACGGTAGGCTTCAGCGATCCGGCCAATATCCGCCTGTGGGGATTTAACCTCTCGTCCAACCTCGATTTTTCGTGGATGGCGTGGACGTGGCCGACCGCGGCCTTCTTTGGAACCATCTTTCTGCTGCTTTGCGGCATGGCGGTGTGGGAATACGTCTCGCCGGGCGGCAATCCGCGCGTCGGCGTGCTGCGCTTCGAAACGACGCGCGGCGACCGCTTGTTCCTGTCGCTGCTTGGCAGTGCCTTTATCCATCTCGCTTGGCTGGGTCTAGTCGGACCCAATCTGTGGTGGGCTCTCGCTCTCTCCGTGGTCTACGCCGTCGGCGTGTTCCGCTACGTATAGAGGGGGAAACTGTTGGAACGGCGGCGTGCCGGCCGCCGATCCAGATCGCACTTTGAACTTAACAGTGGAGGAAATACATGCGACGGCAATTCTTGACATCAACAACTGCGCTTGTCCTGTTGCTCGGGGCAAGCAACGCCTATGCCGGAATGGACGAGGCCAAGGCCTTCCTGGACAAGGAAATCGGCGACCTGTCGACGCTCGACCGCGCCGGCCAGGAAGCCGAAATGCAATGGTTCATCGATGCCGCGAAACCTTTCGCCGGCATGGATATCAAGGTGGTTTCCGAAACCATCGCCACGCATCAGTATGAATCGCAGGTGCTGGCGCCGGCCTTTACAGCCATCACCGGCATCAAGGTTACGCACGACGTCACCCAGGAAGGCGACGTTGTCGAGAAGATCCAGACCCAGATGCAGACCGGCCAGAACCTCTATGACGGCTGGGTCAACGATTCCGATCTGATCGGCACGCACTGGCGCTACCAGCAGGTGCGCAACCTGACCGACTGGATGGCAGGCGACGGCAAGGATGTCACCAATCCGAATCTCGACCTGAAGGATTTCATCGGCACCTCGTTCACCACCGCGCCCGACAAGAAACTCTACCAGCTTCCTGACCAGCAGTTCGCGAACCTCTACTGGTTCCGTTACGACTGGTTCAACGACGAGAAGAACAAGGCGGACTTCAAGGCCAAATACGGCTACGACCTCGGCGTGCCGGTGAATTGGTCGGCCTATGAGGACATTGCAGCGTTCTTCACCGGGCGTGAGATCGACGGCAAGAAGGTCTACGGCCATATGGACTATGGCAAGAAGGACCCGTCGCTCGGCTGGCGGTTCACCGACGCCTGGCTGTCGATGGCCGGCAATGGCGACAAGGGCATTCCGAACGGTCTGCCCGTCGACGAATGGGGCATCAAGGTCGACGAGAATTCGCGTCCGGTCGGTTCCTGCACGGCGCGCGGCGGCGACACCAATGGTCCGGCTTCCGTCTACTCCATCCAGAAGTATCTCGATTGGCTGAAGGCCTATGCACCGGCGGAAGCCCAAGGCATGACCTTCTCCGAATCGGGGCCAGTTCCGGCGCAGGGCGCGGTTGCCCAGCAGATCTTCTGGTACACCGCCTTCACCGCCAGCATGGTCGACGCCAGCGCCAAGGCCGTGCTGAACGACGACGGCACGCCGAAGTGGCGCATGGCGCCGTCGCCGCATGGCGTCTACTGGAAGGACGGCATGAAGCTCGGCTATCAGGACGTCGGTTCCTGGACGCTGATGAAGTCGACGCCGACCGACCGCGCCAAGGCCGCCTGGCTCTACGCGCAGTTCGTCACCTCGAAGACGGTCGACGTGAAGAAGAGCCATGTCGGCCTGACCTTCATCCGCGAGAGCACGATCCACGACAAGAGCTTCACCGAACGTGCGCCAAAGCTCGGCGGCTTGATCGAGTTCTACCGCTCGCCGGCGCGCGTCCAGTGGTCGCCGACCGGCACCAACGTGCCGGACTATCCGAAGCTGGCACAGCTCTGGTGGCAGGCGATCGGCGATGCTTCGTCGGGCGCCAAGAGCCCGCAGGAAGCGATGGACTCGCTCTGCGCCGAGCAGGAAAAGGTGATGAGCCGCATCGAGAAGTCGGGCGTCCAGGGCGATATTGGCCCGAAGATGGCCGAAGAGCATGACCTCGCCTACTGGAACGCCGACGCGGTCAAGAAGGGCAATCTCGCTCCTCAGCTCAAGATCGAGAACGAGAAGGAAAAGCCGGTCACCATCAACTACGACGAGCTGGTGAAGAGCTGGCAGCAATAGGACCGTTTGATGCGGGCGTCCGCGCCCGCATCGCCATGCTCAGGGGAGGCGGCATGTTGCCGTCTCCCCTGTTTGCGTGAACGGCTCCGCGCCGTCTGGCGTCGAGACACCGTAGCACCTTTGAATTCGCTTCGACGGGAGAGAGAATGACCGGATACATCCTTGCAATCGACCAGGGGACGACATCGAGCCGGGCGATCCTGTTCGCCGACAAGATGAAGGTCGTCGGCAGCGGGCAAAAGGAATTCACTCAATATTATCCGGCCTCCGGCTGGGTCGAGCACGATCCCGAGGAGATATGGGCAAGCGTCGTGGAAACGGTGAAGGCCGCGCTGAAGACAGCTGGCCGCAACGCAGCCGAAGTCGCCGCGATCGGCATTACCAACCAGCGCGAAACCGTCGTCATCTGGGACAAAGAGACCGGCAAGCCGATCCACAACGCGATTGTCTGGCAGGACCGCCGCACCGCGCCGCTATGCCAGAAACTGAAGAAGCTGGGGCTGGAGAAGAAATTCACAAAAAAGACCGGCCTGCTACTCGATCCCTATTTCTCCGGCACCAAGATCGCCTGGATGCTGGACAAGGTGAAGGGCGCCAGAAAACGCGCCGAGAAGGGCGAACTGCTGGCCGGCACCATCGACAGTTTTCTGATTTGGCGCCTGACTGGCGGCAAGGTCCACGCCACTGACGCCACCAATGCCTCGCGCACACTGGTCTACAACATCGAACAAAATGCCTGGGACGACGAGCTGCTGGCCATTCTTGGCATACCTGCAAGAATGCTGCCGCAGGTGAAAGATTGTGCCGATGATTTTGGAATCACAGACAAAAGCCTGTTTGGTGCAGAGATCAGAATCCTCGGTGTGGCCGGCGACCAGCATGCGGCGGCGATCGGCCAGGCCTGTTTCGATCCGGGCATGATGAAATCCACCTACGGCACCGGTTGCTTCGCGCTGCTCAACACCGGCAGCGATCTGGTGCGTTCGAAGAACCGGCTTTTGACCACCATCGCCTATAGGCTGAACGGCAAGACCACCTATGCACTGGAGGGCTCGATCTTTATCGCCGGCGCCGCCGTACAATGGCTGCGCGACGGCATCAAGGTGATCGGCAAGGCCGAGCAGAGCGGCAAATTGGCGGCGGAAGCCGATCCAACGCAGAACGTCTATCTGGTGCCGGCTTTCGTCGGGCTCGGCGCACCGCACTGGGATGCCGAGGCGCGCGGCGCCATCTTCGGGCTGACCCGCAATTCGGGGCCGGCGGAATTTGCCCGCGCGGCACTGGAATCCGTTGCCTTCCAGACCCGCGACCTGCTTGACGCCATGCGAAAGGACTGGAAGGGCGCCTCGGCCAAGACCGTGCTCAGGGTCGATGGCGGCATGGTGGCGTCGGACTGGACCATGCAGCGGCTGGCCGACATTCTCGATGCGCCGGTCGACCGGCCGACAATTCTCGAGACGACGGCGCTTGGTGCGGCTTGGCTGGCCGGCTCGAAGGCGGGTGTCTGGCCGAAGGCCGCGGAATTCGCCAGGAGTTGGGCGCTCGAGCGCCGGTTCAAGCCGGACATGGATGCTTCGACACGTGCCGCCAAGCTGGCAGGTTGGCGCCACGCTGTACGCAGGACGCTCAGTACTCAATAGGCAGGGATGCCACCGGATACGCACTAATGAAACACCCGCGCCGTTTCGGGCGCGGGCCTGCAGCCTCTAATCTAATGCATGTCGCGCAAACAGCGGTTTTGCGATAGCGCGTCGCATGAGGCCGATCGAACGCGACGCGCTTTAGGACTCAGTAAGGCGACCGGCACTGCCGGCGCGGACCGTAGTTGGGCTGGTAAGTGTTGTCAGAAGCGCGATAGCTCCGATAACGGTCGTAGCACCACTGCACGTGGGCATCGCCACGATAGACACGATTCTGGCTGTTGACGATAGCGCCCGTAATCAGCGCTCCGGTGGCGAAGGCGGCCAGCGGGAACCAGTAGTCACCGTGACGGCGATAGCCGCGACGATATTCGCGATAGCCGCGATGGCCACGCCAATACATGCCATCGTCACGCGCAAAACTGCGCCGGGAGAAATCGCGACGCGAGAAATCGCGGTTGAAACTCCGGTGCCTCCGCCACGGCTCGTACTGGACGGTCTGGACATTCGAGGTGATCCCCTGGGCCGGGGGCGCATAGCTGGGCTGAGCGTTGACTGGCACGATCTCCGCGGCAGCGAATGAGATCGAAAGAGTGGTCGCCAGCAGGCCCGACATGATCCTATTCATGATCTTCTCCTTGAAACGCATGTCCCTTATCGCGGGAAACGGGCAGGCTGCGCAAATTGTTCCGCCAAAAATCCCAAGTTGCTGATCCGCAAAGGTTCTCCCGATTTGCTGCTTGCCTTTGTCGCCATAGAGGGCGAGCTTCGGCCTTGTGCGAGAGGGAGGCAGTTCCGTCAACGCCGAAGCGCTCCGCAAGGCATGATGACACTGCTGGAAAGCCCGGTGTGCGAGCCGTCTTTTTCCGGTTGACCGGCAGAGGCACTCTCCCTATGTTCCGCGCAATTTCGAGGGCGGCCTTTCTGAGCCCGCGGGAGCGCGTAGCTCAGCCGGTAGAGCAACTGACTTTTAATCAGTAGGTCATGGGTTCGAATCCCATCGCGCTCACCAAAATCCAGATACGGCCCGGAGACATGGGTAACAGTTTGTACCTAAGAAATGGGTGACAACCTCGTGCCGAACGCATGCGGTGGCCTTAACCACCGCCCCATCGTCCATCATCGTGCCGGTGAGCGCCTCATAGGCTCTGCTGCACAGCTGCGAATGCGGACAATCCTTCACGATAAGCGCCGGCACCACCGTGAGAACCGCTGCGGCAAGGATTTGCGGGCAAAGACCGACGGCGCTTACCTTTCTGCCGAACACGCCGGCCAGGAAAAAGTAGAGACCCTGGGCCATGCAGGCTGCCGTCAGAATGCCCAGAAGCGTGCTCGTCCCTCTTGCGAAGGGCGTTGTATAGCTGTCGGGAAAACCCAGCGTGCCGAGATCCATCGACCATTGCAGCGCCAGCACGACGCTCAATGCCGCCCAAACGAAGGCCGTCTTACGAGTGAACAGCGTCCGCTTTGGTTTGTTGCTTAGATCGGTCATGAAATCACGTCTGAATGCGCGCCGGGACATGCGCAAGCTCCCGGTCAAATCAGCGAGACACTACCGCCGGCATGGCGTTCGAGCCGGCCGGCGAGGTCGAGCTCCAGCAGCACCATGAACACTTGGGCGGGATGCAGGCCGGTGTGGCGGATGATCTCGTCGACTGCTACCGGCGTCGGGCCGAGTGCCTCGACGACGCGGTCGCGGTCATCCTCGCGCGGCGGCGGCGTTGCCGAAAAGTCGGGCGGCTCTTCAAGCGGCGATGTCCTTGGCGCCCAGGCGCCGACCAGCGGCGCGATCGCACTGGTGACATCGGCGGCCTCGGTGACAAGGGTGGCGCCGTCCTTGAGCAGGCCATTGGTGCCGGCGGCGCGCGGATCGAGCGGCGAACCGGGAACGGCGAAGACCAGTCGGCCCATCTCACCGGCAAGCCGGGCGCTGATCAGCGAGCCGGAGCGCTGTGCGGCCTCGACCACCACCAATCCCAATGCGGCGCCAGCAACAAGCCGGTTGCGGCGCGGAAAATCGTGCGCGCGCGGCTGCCAGCCAAACGGCATTTCCGAGACGATGGCGCCACCGCGCTCGGCAATCTCGTCGCACAGCCCGGCATTTTCGGGCGGGTAGGGCAAATCGATGCCGCCGGCGAGCACACCGATCGTGCCGGTCGAAAGGCTGCCCTGGTGCGCGGCCGTATCGATGCCGCGCGCCAAGCCGGAGACGATGCCATAGCCGTCGCGGCCGAGATCCGCCGCCAGCATCCGCGCCATCTTGATGCCGGCCAGCGAGGCGTTGCGAGCGCCGACGATGGCGACCGCGGGCAAGCGGAAAACCGCACTACTGCCCCTGACCGCGAGCAACGGCGGCGGATGGTCCATGCTCTTCATCAGCGGCGGATAATCCGCCTCGCCGATGCCGACGAAGCGGGCGCCCGCCCGCCTGGCTGCCTCCAGCTCGGCCTCGGCCTCGGCAATGGACGGAATGCGGACGATTTTTTTGGCGCCACCCGAAATCATCAGCTCCGGCAGCATCGCAAGCGCTGCTTCGGCCGAACCGAACCGGTTGATCAGGTCGCGAAAGGAAGCCGGGCCGACATTCGGCGTGCGGATCAGGCGAAGCCAGCTCAGCCGCTGCCGGTCGCTGAGGCGCGGCCCGGCGGCGGGCTCGCTCACTCCTTTGCCCCGATCTTACCCTCGGTGCCGGCAAGCAGCCGCGCAATGTTGGCGCGGTGCTTTATGATGACGATCAGGCTCATCGCCGCGAAAAGCCCGGCAATCTGCGGCGTGCTCAGGAAGTACAAGGCCACTGGCACGACGACCGCTGCCGTCAATGCCGCCAGCGAGGAGTAGCGGAACAGGAAAGCCACCGCGAGCCAGACAACGGCGAAGATCACCGCCACCTGCCAGGCAAGGCCGATCAGCACGCCGAGGTAGGTGGCGACACCCTTGCCGCCCTTGAAGCCGAGCCAGACCGGAAAGAGGTGGCCTAGAAACGCACCGAAACCGGCCCAGAGTCCGAGCTCAGGTGCAAAGCGGCCGGCGATCAGCACAGCCGCGGTGCCTTTAAGGGCGTCGAGCAGCAGGGTGGCCGCCGCCAGACCCTTGTTGCCGGTGCGCAGCACATTGGTGGCGCCGATGTTGCCGGAGCCGATGTTGCGCACGTCGCCGAGGCCGGCGGCACGGGTGATCAGCAGCCCGAAGGGGATCGAGCCGAGAAGATAGCCGAACACCAATGCCAAGACGGGACTGTAAGCCATTGTTCCCCCGAAGTTTCCTTGGCTGAACGGATTTGAAGGCGTGACGCCTGTTCCGTCCTAGGCCGAAAACACTGTGCGGCCCGCCACCATCGTTTGCAAGACTTTGCCTTGCAGCCGCGCGCCTTCGAAACAGGTGTTTTTCGAGCGCGAGCGGATGCCGCTCTCGCTGACGATCCATGGCTCGTCCAGATCGACGAGTGCAAGGTCGGCCAAAGCCCCCGGTTTCAGCGTGCCGCCGGGCAGGCTGAACAATCTTGCCGGCGCGGTGGATAAGGTCTCGACCAGCCGGAGCAGCGTCACGTCGCCATTGTGATAGAGCCGCAGCGCCGCGCCCAGCAGCGTTTCCAGCCCGATGGCGCCGGCCGCAGCATCGGCGAAGGGCAGGCGCTTGGTGTCGACGTCCTGCGGGTCGTGCGAGGAGACGATGAGGTCGATGGTGCCGTCCTTGACCGCCTCGATCATCGCCAGCCGGTCTTCCTCGGCGCGCAGCGGCGGCGTCAGCCGGAAGAAGGTGCGGTACTCGCCGACATCATTCTCGTTGAGCGACAGATTGTGGATCGACACGCCTGCTGTGACGTTGGCCCCGTCGGCTTTTGCGCGCGCTACCGCGTCTGCCGCCATAGCCGTCGAGATCTTGGCAGCGTGATAGGAGCCGCCGGTCAGGCGAGCCAGCGCGAGATCGCGCTCCAGGGGGATTGATTCGGCCTCGCGAGGAATGCCGGCAAGGCCAAGCCAGCTTGCGTAAAGGCCTTCGTTCATCACGCCGGCCGAGGCGAGATCGGCGTCCTGGGTTTCATGCGCGATGACGCCGTCGAAATCGCGCGCGTAGGTCAGCGCGCGACGCATCACCAGCGCGCTGGCGATAGAATGCCGGCCGTCGGTGAAGGCGACCGCTCCAGCCTCGCGCAATAGGCCGAATTCGGTCATCTCGCGGCCTTCCAGCCCCTTGGTGATCGCTGCCGCCGGAAAGATGTTGACGATTGCCGTGTCCTTGGCGGTGCGCAGCACAAACTCGACCAGTGCGACATTGTCGATCACCGGGTCGGTATCGGGCATCATGACGATTGAGGTGACGCCGCCCGCCGCCGCAGCAATGCTCGCCGATGCGATGGTTTCGCGGTGTTCGCCGCCCGGTTCGCCGATGAAGACACGTGCATCGATCAGGCCGGGGATGATCGCCTTACCAGCGCACTCGATGATCGTGGCGTCTTCGGGCGCGCCCTGGTTCAAGGCCGCCTTGCCGGCGGCAACGATTTTGCGTCCTTCGACGATGACGGTGCCTATCTCGTCGATGCCGCGCGATGGGTCGACGATGCGGGCGCGGCTGAAGACCGTTATGCTCATGCGCCGCGGCCCTCGTGGTTTCGACGGGGGTCGAGCAGCGCTTCCATCACCGCCATGCGCACGGCGACGCCCATCTCAACCTGTTCCTGGATAACGCTTTGCGGGCCGTCGGCGATCTCGGAGGCGATCTCGACGCCGCGGTTCATCGGGCCGGGATGCATGACCAGCGCACCCTCCTTGGCCGCTTTCAGCTTCTCGGCGTCGAGCCCGAAATAGCGGAAATATTCACGCACCGAGGGTACGAAAGCGCCTTCCATGCGTTCGCGCTGCAGGCGCAACATCATCACCACGTCGGCGTCCTTCAGACCCTCGCCCATCGAGCGGGTGACGATGACGCCCATCTTCTCGATGCCGGCGGGCAAAAGCGTCGAAGGGGCGACGACCCGTACTTGGGCACCGAGTGCGTTGAGCAGAATGATATTGGAGCGGGCCACGCGCGAATGCAGGATGTCACCGCAGATCGCCACGATCAGCTTCGACAACGGACCCTTGGCGCGGCGGATGGTCAGCGCGTCGAGCAGCGCCTGCGTTGGATGTTCATGAGCGCCGTCGCCGGCATTGACCACCGAGCAGCCGACCTTTTGAGCAAGAAGTGCCGCCGCGCCCGCCGATTGGTGGCGGATGATCAATATGTCGGGGCGCATGGCGTTCAGCGTCATCGCGGTATCGATCAGCGTCTCGCCCTTCTTCACCGACGAGCTTGCCACCGACATGTTCATGACGTCGGCGCCGAGCCGTTTGCCGGCCAGCTCGAACGACGATTGCGTACGGGTCGAGGCTTCGTAGAAGAGATTGATCTGGGTGCGGCCGCGCAGCGTCGATGTCTTCTTGTCCGATTGCCGCGAGATGGCAACGGCCCGGTCCGCCCGGTCGAGCAGAAGCTCGATGTCGGCGGGGGAAAGATCGCGGATGCCTAGAAGATGGCGGTGGGGATAAAGTGGAAGGGACGATGCGTCAGTCATCTCAAGTCGCTGCTATAGGGGGGAGGCTCCGCGGCTGCAAGCACCGGCTTGGGATTGGATCGGTTCTCCCCGGTATTTTCGTCGCGCGCCGCCGGCCATAGGCTATAAACCGCGATGACTTTGGATTCGCAGACTTCAGGTGATAAGGACGAAGCGTGACCGACGACGTGACCAACCAGCCGCCGCCGCTGGCCGGCGGCAACGCCTGGCGGGGCGATCCGTTGCTGATCCAGCTTGCCGAGCGCTTTTCCGATCCGGTGCGCAAGGACCTCGACGGGCTTGGCCGTTTCGTTTTGACGCATGAGGCGCAGGAGCTGGCCCGTCTTGCCAATGTCGAGACGCCGAAGCTCAGGACCCATGATCGCCAGGGCCGGCGCATCGACCAGGTCGAGTTCCACCCCGCCTATCACGCGCTGATGCGCCGCTCGGTCGCCAACGGGCTGCATTCGTCGGTCTGGGAGAATGGCGACGCCGAGATCGGCCGCCGCCACCAGGTGCGCGCCGCGCGCTTTTACCTCACGGCTGAGCTCGAAACCGGGCATCTTTGCCCGATCACCATGACCAGCGCTTCGCTGGCAGCGCTGATGGCCAGCCCGAAGCTGTTTCGCGAATGGGCGCCTCGGGTGACGACGCGCAAATACGATCAGGGCCAAAAGCCGCCGGTCGAAAAAGCCGGGCTGACGCTCGGCATGGGCATGACCGAGAAGCAAGGCGGTACCGATGTTCGTGCCAACGTCACCAAGGCCGAGCGCGCCGGCAGCGGTTTTTATCGCCTGACCGGCCACAAATGGTTCATGTCGGCGCCGATGTCGGATGCCTTCCTGGTGCTCGGACAGGCGCCGGAGGGACTGTCGTGCTTTCTCGTTCCCCGCTTGCTTGGCGACGGATCCGGCAACGGCTTCCGCTTTCAGCGGCTGAAGGACAAGCTCGGCAACCGCTCCAATGCGTCCTCCGAGGTGGAATTCGTCAATGCCATCGGCGAGATGGTTGGCGAGCCCGGCGCCGGCGTGAAGACGATCATGGACATGGTGACCCTGACGCGGCTCGACTGTGCCGTCGCCTCCTCGGCGATCATGCGGGCCGGACTGGCCGAGGCCGTCCACCATACGCGCCACCGCCAGGTGTTCGGAACCAATCTGATCGAGCAGCCGCTGATGCAGCGTGTTCTGGCCGACATGGCGCTCGACGTTGCCGCCGCTACCGCGCTGTCGTTCCGGCTGGCGCGCTCCTTCGACGAGGCGGCCGGCGACCGCGGCGAGGCGGCCTTCGCCCGCGCCATGACGCCGGTCGTCAAATACTGGGTCTGCAAGATTGCGCCGCCGCTGCTCTATGAGGCGATGGAATGCCTCGGCGGCAATGGCTATGTCGAGGAGGGGCCGCTCGCCCGCTACTATCGCGAAGCTCCGGTCAACGCGATCTGGGAGGGTTCAGGCAACGTCATGGCGCTCGACGTGTTGCGAGTGCTCGGCCGCGCGCCAGGCCTGTTCGATGACGTGCTGGCCGGCATCGACCGCGATCTCGGCGCTGGCGGACGCGGCACCGTCGGCGTGCTCAAGGCAGCAATGCAGGTCGCTGCAACCGACGAGGGCTCAGCGCGGCTGTTGACCGAGCAATTGGCATTGTCGGCGGCGGCGGCAGAGCTTCGCAGGCTGGGGGCAGGGCGGATCGCCGACGCCTTCGTCGAGACGCGCCTCGCCGGCCAGTGGCGCAACACCTATGGAATGCTCGATTCGCGCCACGATGCGCGGATGATCATCGACACGCTCTACCCGCCGATCAACTAGTGCCGTCGCCCGGGTCGTAGCCGCTTTTTTTCGCGCGCCCTGTGGATGATCGTTAACCTTAACAAATGGTTTCCATTGCGGCGGCCGGTGGCAAAGCCCAGTGTTATGGTTAAGGCAAGGACTGTTCGGCTGAGCGGTCTTTGTCCTGCGAAGCAGGAGCGTCATGCGGCATATTTTGAGCTCTTTTCTGGCATTGCATTGGGCGGCCGTTTTCGCCCTGCTGGCGTTCATCTGCATCGATGGGAATCGTGGCGTCGCGGCGGCCCTTGGCGTGCTCGGCGTTCCCGTCCAGAACACTCGCTTTGCCGATCTTGAAAACGCCGTCGTCGTGGCGCCGCTCGCCGTGGCATTGCTTGTCGTCGCGGTGCTGTTCTGCTGGGCCTTTGTTGAAGCATTGACCAGCGACGCCACCAACCCGGACCCAGCCGACAGTGTTGTGCGGATCGCCTTCATCTCGGCCTCGGGCGTGCTGTCGTTGATCGTCATCGGCGGCGCTGCGCAAGGCATCAATGGGCTGTTCATGGTTGTCGCCGTGCAATTGGCGGCACTTCTGGCGTCATATGTCGCGATGCTCGCCGAGCGGCGCTCAGCCGCTGCCGCGGCAGTTCCAGTGACCGGCGAAATCCGCGCGGCCGCGCATATCATGGCCAAGGCAGCGGCGTACAATTCCTCGCTTGCGCGCATTTCGGGCCGGCCGGATTCGAGGGACGATCGCTGATGCGCACCTTGTTCGCGCTGTGGGCGGCTCCGCTCCTCCTGTTCTGGGGCTGGTTCTTTCTGTCGCTCAACGATATCAATTTCGGCTATGTCATGCTGAGCCGCCAATTGCACGATCTCGTTTTCCAGCTTTATGGGCAGATGCTCGGCGTCGATCCGGCGCTCATCCCGGGCATGGTGGCGAAGGCTTGCGTCTTCGACGGCCTACTGCTGATGGCGTTCTGGGCATTTCGCCGCCGCAAGGCGATCGGCAGCTGG
The DNA here is from genome assembly GCF_040318135.1 of Mesorhizobium sp. M1295. Taxonomy (NCBI): domain Bacteria; kingdom Pseudomonadati; phylum Pseudomonadota; class Alphaproteobacteria; order Hyphomicrobiales; family Phyllobacteriaceae; genus Mesorhizobium; species Mesorhizobium sp. M1295. The sequence goes on along the minus strand of NZ_JAMYLU010000021.1, from coordinate 25,741 downwards.
ATCAAGGCAACGCGCAATCGCTATTTCGACCAGGCATCGACTCCGAGCGCCTGAAGCCGGTCGAGAACACCCTGCAGGATGAAGGCCGCCGCCGCTGAATCGATCTTGCCGGCGCGTTTCTTGCGGGAAAAATCCATCTCGATCAGTGTCCGCTCGGCCGCCACCGTCGACAGCCTTTCGTCCCAAAAGACGAACGGCAGATCGGTCAATCCAGCCATGTTGCGGACGAAAGCGCGGGATTTTTGGGCGCGTGGGCCTTCCGAGCCGTCCATGTTGATGGGGAGGCCGATCACCACTGCGCCGGCATTTTCCTTCTGCAGCAGTGCGAGCAGCACCGCGGCATCGAGCGAGAATTTCTTGCGCATGATGACAGGGCGCGGGTGCGCGAAGGACAAGCCGCGGTCCGAAACCGCCACGCCGATCGTCTTGTCGCCGAGGTCAAGCCCAGCCAGGGTCTTGCCGCCGCCGAGCCGGCCCGGCAACTCCTCGATCGTGATGATGCCCAACGGCTTTTCCTTTGACCGCGACGCCGCACTTCCTATACGCGCAACATATGCCGCGGCACTTTAATTTCGCCGTCGGCGTTCTAGCCTCTACCGAAGCAAAAATCGAGGAAGGTATTGATGAAACTTACCTGGTACGGACACTCGGCATTCCGCGTCGAAATCGAAGGCGCGAAAATCCTCATCGACCCGTATCTGGTCGGCAATCCGTCATGGACAGGCGGCTGGGAAGAGCCGGCCGAAGGGGTCACGCACGTGTTGCTTACCCATGGCCACAGCGACCACATCAGCGGCGCCGTCGAAGTGCTCAAGAAAAGCGGCGCGATGCTTGTCGCCAATTTCGAGATTTGCATGTACCTGGTCGGCAAAGGCGTCAGTGACAAGCAAATCAATCCCGGCAATATCGGCGGTACCGTCGATTGCGGCGGCTTCACCACCACTTTCGTTCAGGCTCTGCATTCATCGTCCTTTCTAGGCGAGAGCGGCCAGAACACCTATCTCGGCAATCCGGGCGGGCTCGTCCTGCACTTCCCCGAGGATAAGACGCTCTACCATATGGGCGACACAGACATCTTTTCCGATATGGCGCTGATCAACGAGTTGCATGAGCCGAAGATCGGCATCGTGCCGATCGGCGACCGCTTCACCATGGGTGGCGCGGTGGCAGCTCTTGCCTGCCAGCGTTTCTTCAAGTTCGAGACGGTCGTTCCCGCTCACTTCGGCACATTTCCGATGATAGATCAGACCGCCGACAAGTTTGTGGCCGGGCTGGACGGATCGGGTGTGAAAGTGGCGTTGCCGAAGATCGGCGAGACGATTACGCTGTAGGAATAGCGAACCGGAATGACGACATGGGTCTGAGAAACTCTCTTTGCATTTCTATGCTGGTTGCCGCATCGCCGGCGCTGGCCGCCGAGGATTTCATCGAGGGCATCTATCTGCAATCGGAGGATCTCTGCGCGCAGGCCAAAAAGGATACGCTGCAGACGGTGATCGAGGGCGGCAATATCGTACTGTCGGCAAACGGATTGGAAAGCATCGAATATAACTGCGAGTTCCTGCAGATCACCAAGGCGACACGGTCGCCAAGCTGGGCGGTGACCGCCATCTGCCAGGAGCCGGGCTACGTCTTTCCGGATGTTCTCTCACTGACTCAGATGAACCCGAAGCAGATCGACCTGGTTTCGGTTCGGCCTGCCGCGGACGAAAGCGAGCAGAGCGGCAACGGTGGCAGCTATTTCCTCTGCGACGGCGTGGCGATGCCGTAGGGCAGTTGTCGGCACGATGCATGTTGCGCGGCACGCGCTGCGCCGCTATAGCGCTGGTTTTCCCCGAGGCACAACATGTCCGTTGATATTAAAACCGTGAAGCGCGTCGCGCACCTTGCCCGCATTGCGGTGAGCGAGGAGGATGCAGAGCGCATGACCGGCGAATTGAACGCCATTTTGGGCTTTGTCGAGCAGTTGAACGAGGTCGATGTTTCCGGCGTCGAGCCGATGACCTCGGTCACGCCGATGGCAATGAAGAAGCGCCAGGACGTCGTCACCGACGGCAGCAAGGCAGCCGACATCGTCGCCAACGCGCCGGCAACCGAAGAGAACTTCTTTCTCGTGCCAAAGGTCGTGGAGTAGCTGGCCGATGGTAATCGAGATCGCCGCGGAGACGCCGCTGCAGGACGATGTGCGTGGGCTGGTCGAGGAGCTCAACGCCACATTGCTGGAGTTGACGCCGCCGGAGCATTGCTACCATTTGACGGTCGAGCAGATGGCGGACCGCGACACGACCGTCTTCATCGCCCGCGATAACGGCCTTGCCATCGGTTGCGGCGCGCTGAAGCGCCACGATGCTGTCGTCGGCGAGGTCAAGCGTATGTATACGCGGCCTTCGCATCGCGGCCGAAAAATCGGTGCGATGATCGTCGAGCGGATTGAGGGCTTGGCGCGCCAAGAAGGGCTGAAGCGTCTGGTGCTGGAGACGGGCGACCGTCATCCCGCCGCCTGGACCGTCTACGAACGCGCCGGTTTTTCGCGCTGTGGGCCGGTGCTGAATTATCCCAATTCCGAGTGGTCGGTGTTTTACGAAAAGAGTCTTGCCTGATGAGCGACCTGACCCAGCTGACGATTTCGCAGGCCCGCGCCAAATTGCGCTCCAGGGAGATCACCGCCACCGAAGTCACCGAGGCTTATCTTTCGGCTATCGAGCGAGCCAATCCGGCGCTCAATGCCTATGTGGTGGTCACTGGCGACAAAGCGCGCGACATGGCCAAGGCCTCCGACGCGAAACTGGCCAAGGGCGAGGGCGGGTCGCTCGAGGGTATCCCGCTCGGCATCAAGGATCTGTTCGGCACCGAAGGCGTCCACACCCAGGCCTGCAGCCACGTGCTTGACGGGTTCAAGCCGCGCTACGAATCGACTATCACCGCCAATCTGTGGGCGGATGGCGCCGTCATGCTCGGCAAGCTCAACATGGACGAGTTCGCCATGGGCTCGTCCAACGAGACCTCGTATTACGGGCCTGTCATCAACCCGTGGCGGCGTTCGCGGCTCGACACGGTGGTAATGCCGACGACACATCAGGGCGAGGGCGGCTTCGTTTCGGCGGGCGGCACCAGGACCGCGCGCACGTTGGACAATGCCCAGCTGGTGCCGGGCGGTTCGTCCGGTGGCTCGGCATCAGCCGTCTCGGCCTTCCTGTGCGCCGGCGCTACCGCCACCGACACCGGCGGCTCGATCCGCCAGCCCGCCGCCTTCACCGGCACGGTCGGCATTAAGCCGACCTATGGCCGCTGCTCGCGTTGGGGCGTCGTCGCCTTCGCCTCGTCGCTCGACCAGGCCGGGCCGATCGCGCGCGACGTGCGCGATGCCGCGATCCTGTTGAACTCGATGGCTTCGGTCGACCCGAAGGACACGACCTCCGTCGACCTGCCGGTGCCGGATTACGAGGCGGCGATCGGCCGCTCGATCAAGGGGATGAAGGTCGGCATCCCCAAGGAATACCGTGTCGACGGCATGCCCGAGGAGATCGAGGCGTTGTGGCAGAAGGGCATTGCCTGGCTGAGGGATGCCGGCGCCGAGATTGTCGACATCTCGCTGCCGCACACGAAATACGCGCTGCCGGCCTATTACATTGTTGCGCCCGCCGAAGCCTCGTCCAACCTCGCCCGTTACGACGGCGTCCGCTATGGATTGCGCGTGCCCGGCAAGGACATTGTCGACATGTATGAAAAGACCCGCGCCGCCGGCTTCGGGCGTGAGGTCAAGCGCCGCATCATGATCGGCACCTATGTGCTTTCCGCTGGCTACTACGATGCCTACTATCTGCAGGCGCAGAAGGTTCGTAACCTGATCAAGCGCGATTTCGAAAATGTGTTTGTCGCAGGTGTCGACGTCATCCTGACGCCGGCAACGCCGTCCGCCGCCTTCGGCATCGCAGACGAAGACATGGCCGCCGACCCGGTCAAGATGTATCTCAACGACATCTTTACGGTGACGGTGAACATGGCCGGCTTGCCCGGCATCGCGGTTCCGGCCGGGCTCGACGCCAAGGGGCTGCCACTCGGCCTGCAGCTGATCGGCCGGCCTTTCGACGAGGAAACGCTGTTCCAGACCGCCCATGTCATCGAACAGGCGGCCGGCACATTTCAGCCGGAAAAATGGTGGTAGGATCGTTTCTCATCTGAGGGGGTGAGGGATGTTCTTCTATGTCTCCAAGGTCCTGTGGCTCTTCGTCCAGCCGCTTAATCTCGCGATCATCCTGCTGCTGGCTGGATTGCTTGCGGCATTGGTCGGGCGCAAAAGGCTATTTGCCACCGGCAGCGTGCTGGCCTTCCTTGTCCTGGCACTGTCAGCATGGACCTCGCTCGGCGCAGTGATGCTCAATCCGCTCGAGGAGCGTTTCCCTAAGCCACCCCTGCCGGAAAGGGTTGACGGAATCGTTGTGCTCGGCGGCGGTATGGACGGCGCCATCAATTTCGTTCGCGGCGGTTATGAACTCAACGCCAGTGGCGATCGAATTGTCGAGGCAGCCGTGCTGGCGCGGCGTTTTCCGACAGCGAGAGTCGTCATTTCAGGCGGCCCCGTTGCAATAATCGGTGAGGACGAAGGCGACTCAACCACGGCGCCACGCGTACTCACTGCGCTCGGCGTGGCGGCCGATCGTCTGATCCTGGAAGACAAGTCACGCAACACCTACGAGAATGCCGTCTTCACCAAGCGGCTGATTACGCCGAAACCCGGCGAGATCTGGCTGCTGGTGACCTCAGCCTTCCACATGCCGCGCGCCAAGGCGCTGTTCGACAGAGCCGGCTTCCCGACGGTTCCATGGCCGGTCGACTACCGCACCTCCGGTAAGGAAGGTATCAGCCTGTTCCGCAAATCTACCAACGAAGCGCTGCAGACCACGACCATCGCGATTCGCGAATGGATCGGGCTCGTCGCCTATTGGCTGTCGGGCCGCATTGATCAGCCTTTTCCCGGGCCAGGCGGCTGACCGAGCACCGCCTGCCGCGCCGCCGAGAAAAATTGGCGGCGCACCAGCACCGCCAGAAGCAGCAGCGTCGATAGCACGAAAACGGCGGGATCGACGAACCAGCCAAGATAACCGATCGAGAAGAACACGCCGCGCAGCCCGGAATTGAAATGCTTCCCGGCCAGCATGTTCATGCGGGCCGCGCGCCACACCGCCGTTTCGGTGACCGGATTGCGCGACGCCTCGCCATGCGGAATCGGCACCGCGCCGATCAGGATCGAGCAATAGTTGAACAGCCGGTAAGCCCAGCCGAACTTGAAGAAGGAAAAGGCCAGGATCAGCACCAGCCCGAACACCTTCGTCTGGAAGGCGGCGCGTGAGGATGTGGCGCCAAACGGCAGGTCGCTCAGCACAGTGAGAACCTGATCGGAAGCGCCGAGCAAGGCAAAACAGCCGCCGATCGCAATCAGCGAACTGGAGGCAAAGAAGGCGGTCCCCTGTTGCAGGCCGCTCATGATGGCGGTGTCGACGATGCGGATCTCGCGTTCGGCCATGGTCCTCATCCAGGCCTCGCGCTGCGCGTTCATCGCCCTCGTCAGCGACATGCGGCTGACCAGCATTCCGTCGGCGGCGAGCGTATGCAGCACCCACGCGGCGAGGAAGAACCCCAGCGCTGCAAGGTCGGCCGTCGATAGATGAAAGGAATCGCTCATGCGGTGCTTTTACCACAAGCCGAGGCAACGCTTCGATGGCCGAAGCCGGAATGTCGCTGCCGGAGCAAACAAGGTCGGCAGGCGCAGCGCCGCAATCTTCAAAACAGCGGAAAACATCATGGGAATTCCTATATATAGAGCTCAACAGGGTCCCAGGAGAAAACGCCCACGTGTTCCTTTCGGTTTTCGACCTGTTCAAGATCGGCATCGGCCCATCGAGTTCGCACACGATGGGGCCGATGACGGCTGCGCGGCGGTTTCTCGACGAGATTGCGGGAGACGACTGGCCGCGTCCGGCCGGCGCCAGGGTCGACCGAATCGCGGCCAGCCTGCATGGCTCGCTCGCCTATACCGGCATCGGCCATGGCTCCGATCGCGCCGTGGTGCTCGGCCTCGCCGGCCAGACGCCGCAGACGGTGGATCCTGACCACGCCGACGGCATCGCCGCTCGCATCGCCGCCGAGAAGCGGATTTCGCCGCCCGGCCATCCGTCCTATCGTTTCGACCCGGCAACGGATCTGGTGCTGGATCGCAAGACGCCGCTGCCGGGTCACGCCAATGGCATGGCGTTTTCTGCCTATGATGCCGGAGACCGGTTGCTGCTGAGGCGCGTCTACTATTCGATCGGCGGCGGCTTTGTCGTTTCCGAGGAAGAATTGCAGCGGATGAAGGCGAGGGGCTCGGCGACAACCGAAGGCAAGAAGGTTCCATATCCGTTCAAGAACGCCGTCGAAATGCTCTCAATGGCAGCGAAAAGTGGCCTTTCCATCGCCGAGATGAAGCGCGTCAACGAGGAGACGCAGATGTCGCGCAAGGAGCTCGACGCCGGCCTCGACGGCATCTGGAGCGCCATGAAGGGATGCATCGAGCGCGGCCTGTCGCAAGACGGCATCATGCCCGGCGGACTGAAGGTGCGCCGCCGTGCCCGGATGCTGCACGACAAGTTGCAGGAGCAATGGCAGCAGAACCGGCCCAACCCGCTGCTCGCCAATGACTGGCTGTCGATCTATGCAATGGCGGTCAACGAGGAGAACGCCGCCGGCGGCCGTGTCGTCACCGCGCCAACCAATGGGGCGGCCGGCACTCTGCCCGCGGTGTTGCGCTATTGGCTGCATTTCCATCCCGAAGCCGACCAGCCGAGTATCCGCGATTTCCTGCTGACGGCGGCGGCCGTTGGCGGCATCATCAAGACCAATGCTTCGATCTCGGGGGCCGAGGTAGGCTGCCAGGGCGAGGTCGGTTCGGCTTCGGCGATGGCTGCGGCGGGATTGTGCGCCGTCATGGGCGGCACGCCCGAGCAGGTCGAGAACGCTGCCGAAATCGCGCTGGAACATCATCTCGGCATGACCTGCGATCCGGTCGGCGGCCTGGTGCAGGTGCCGTGCATCGAGCGCAACGCGCTTGGCGCTGTCAAGGCGGTGACCGCCGCTTCGCTGGCCATCAAGGGCGATGGCGTTCATTTCGTGCCGCTCGATGCGGCGATCGAGACGATGCGCCAGACCGGCCTCGACATGAACGAAAAGTACAAGGAAACCAGCCTTGGCGGATTGGCCGTCAATGTCGTGGAGTGCTGAGCGCCAGTCTGGCGGCCTGGACCACCACTGTGGAGAAGTCGATCAGGCCGTTGACGCGTTCGCGTGCTGGGCTAAACCTTAAACGATGTCTCTCAATCTCATAAAGCTTTGCGTCGGCTGTGACAGCGTCGAGGATCTGGAAGAGTGGATTGCCTTCCGCCTCGACGAGCGGCGCCGCGCCGGCGAACCGGCCGAACACTACCACACCACCCGCATGGTGCCGACGCGCGGCGCCGAGATCACCGACGGCGGCTCGCTCTACTGGGTGGTCAAGGGCAATGTCCAATGCCGTCAGCTGATCACCGAAATCCGGCCCTTCACTGATGACGATGGCATCGGCCGCTGCCATCTGATCCTCGATCCCGAGGTCGTGCGCACCGACTGGCAGCCGCGCCGTGCATTCCAAGGGTGGCGCTACCTGAAGCCGGCGGACGCGCCGGCCGATCTCGGCAAGGGCAAAGCCGGGCTGATCGAAATGCCGCCGAAGCTCAGGCGTGAGCTTGCCGATCTCGGCCTACTCTGACGCCAAGAACCGTAACGCCAAGGGCACCGGCCGAACGCTTGTCCGCAGTTGCCATCATCACCGGTCCTGCAGGTCGCCTGATCTGGGCTTGCAAGCTGGGGAACAACGCCACATCTTGAATGTCATGAGCGACAAGAAGCAGCCCGTGCCTGCAAAGGCCAATCCTGCGCCGGTCGAGTCCCAATCGAGCACCGGCGAGATCGACGCCTTTCTCCGTCAGGCAAGGACGCTCGCTGCATCCGCCACCGGTTCAGGCAGGCTGATCCTGTCCCTCGACGCTACGATGAGCCGCCAGCCGACCTGGGATCTCGCCTGTGCGCTGCAGGCCGAGATGTTCGACGCCGTCGGCAAGGCTGGGGTGCTCAAGGTTCAACTGGTCTATTTCCGCGGGCTTGGCGAGTGCCGTTCCTCCGCATTCGTCACCGATACCGAAGCTCTGAAGCAGCTGATGACGCGCATCGACTGCCGTAGCGGCCACACCCAGATCGGCAAGGTGCTCGCCCATGCGCTGAAACAGACGGCGGCGGCCAAGGTCAACGCGCTGGTCTATATCGGCGATGCGATGGAAGAAAACATAGATGATCTGGCCGAAAAGGCCGGTAGCCTAGGTCTGCACGGCGTTCCTGTCTTCGTTTTTCAGGAAGGCCATGATGCCGGTGCAGAAAAGGCGTTCAAGGAAATTGCACGGCTGTCCAAAGGGGCCTGGTTCCGGTTTGATCGGCGGGCTGCCGCGACCTTGGCCGGCCTGCTTTCGTCCGTCGCCGTGTTTGCGACCGGCGGTCTGAAAGCACTGGAGGACCGGGGCAGGCCGGAGGACCGGCTGATGATCGAGCATCTGCGGGGCGGCGGAAACTGATGGGCGCGATTATCGCTTTTGTAGCATTGCTTCTGGTGCTTCTCGGCATGCTCACCATCTTCCTGCGCGCCGATCCGGGGAAGCTTGCAGGCGGCATGAGGACCCTTGGACCCGTGCTGCTCGGGCTGGTCGGCGTTGCCGTGCTGCTGGTCGGGCGCGAGGGCCTCGGCGGCTTGATCCTGTCGGCCGCGCTCGCCTGGTATGGCTCCATGCGCATGAATCAGCCGGCCGCAAAACTGGCACCGGGCAAGCGTTCGACGGTGCGTACCGCGGCGCTTGAGATGGAACTCGATCACGACACCGGCGGCCTCGAAGGCCTCGTGCTGGCTGGGCGCCATGAAGGCAAGATGCTTGGCTCGATGGGGCTTGCCGAATTGCAGCAACTTTATCGCGAGCTCTCCGGCGATCCGGAGAGCCGCCAGCTGCTAGAGACGTATCTTGACGGCAGATTTCCCATCTGGCGCAAAGACGCTGATGCGAATGGTGGCGAAGGGCTGGGTGTTGCGCCAGGTTCGGGCGCCATGACTAAGGAGGAGGCCTACAAGATCCTTGGTCTTGAAGCGGGGGCTGCCGCGGCGGATGTCCGCAAGGCGCACCGCCGCCTGATGCAGCGCCTGCACCCCGATATCGGTGGCACGTCTTTCCTGGCGGCGCGGATCAACGAAGCCAAGGACGTCTTGCTCTCCAATCACAACTAGTCTCCTTCGACGCAGAACTTTCGGGAAAGATATCGTTTCGCGCCCTTACTGCTGGACGGCGTAGCACTCGATCTTCTTCTTTTTCAAAGCGTTACAAGCCCTCCAGGCGGCGGTCTTCGAACCAAAACCACCGAACCGGGCGCGGTAATAGGTGACGCCGTCTTTGTCGAAGGCGACGGTGAAACCGGAGGCATCGGCCAGAACGGAGGGCACCTGCTTCGTCGCCTTGTCGAGGAAAGCCTTTGCTTCGGATTGCTTTGGCGAAGAGGCGACCTGTATTGCCCAGCCGGATGGCACCGACGCCGTGCTGACCGGATCGACCTCTGCAGCCGGTTCGGCATAGGCTGCGGCGACCCGGGCCGTCGCCACATCGTCCGCTGTCGCCACGGCCGCCGTCTTGACCTTTCTGGTCTGAACGACCGGAGTGGTTTCTTCAGCGACGGGAGCATTTTCCTCGACGAGGGAGGCAACGGCATCGTCGTCCGGCTTACTATCCGGCGTCGGCGCGTCATGCTTCGGCAGAAGCACCTTGGCCAGGGCTGAAATCGGATTGCCGCCACCGGCTTTGGCAATCAGCATGCCGCCGCCGCGCGACGACGCCTTCGGCATGTAGGCATTGATCAACCCGGCCATCTGGCTGTCGCGGCTGCCGCCGGACCTGCCGCCCATGACCACCGCTACGATGCGCCGGTCGCCATCCGATACCGAGGAGACCAGGTTATAGCCGGAGGCGCGGGTATAACCGGTCTTGATGCCGTCGACGCCCTTGATGCGTCCGAGCAGACGGTTATGGCCGTTGATGCGCTGTCGCCCGTAAAGAAAGGAGCGCTGCGAGAAATAGCCGTAATATTGTGGAAAATGCTCTCTCAGGGCGATACCGAGCAGCGCCATGTCGCGCGCCGTCGTGAACTGCCCGGGATCAGGCAAGCCGTTGGCGTTGCGGAAAACGGTTCCCCGCATGCCCAGCGCCCGCGCCTTGGCGGTCATCATGCGGGCGAAATTGGCCTCATTGCCGCCGAGCATCTCGCCAAGCGCAGTTGCGGAATCGTTTGCCGATTTGGTCACCATCGACAGGATGGCGGTCTCGACCGTGACCGAGCCGCCCCGCTTGACGCCGAGCTTTGTTGGCGGTTCGGCAGCGGCATTGGCCGAGAACACGACCGGAGAATTCCTGCTGATCCTGCCCTTCGCCAATGCCTCGAACGTCAGATAGAGCGTCATCATCTTGGTAAGCGAGGCCGGATAGCGCCGGCCATCGGCATCCGACGAATAAAGCACCTTGCCGGACTTGGCATCGATGACGATGGCCGCCGACTTGGCCGCCATGGATGAAGCCGCGTCCGCGACGACGAAGCTCATCGCCATAGCGAGAATCATGATCGTTTTGAGGGGGGACGCGGATTTGGAAACGAAGCCCGACAACGCCTTACGCACTGATAGTTCCTTTGAATTTCCGTTGCCTTGGAGGCGGCAAAGGGTCCTGCCTCACCTCGGGCCACGCTAACGCGGGCAGCGTTACCAATCCGTTTATGGTAACCGCCGCGTTCACCATTTTCTGCGGGATTGAGCCTCTCTTTATTCGAATCTTAGCGATTGCCGGCGGCTCACGATGCGCATTGCCGCGGAAATCTTGACTTTTTGTGCACTGCACAATATATTTACACGCATTGCACAACGCGGCCCGGACAAGGCGCGTCCATCGTCCAAAGGCAACCGTTCAAGGGAATGCGTGAAATGACCCAGACCTATGAAGATTTCAGCAAATACGGCAAGGAATTTGCCGACACCGGATTGAAGAGCTTTGCATCGCTGTCCAAGGGTGCGCAGGCCATCGCCACCGAGGCGGGCGAGTACACCAAGAAAAGTTTTGAGGCCGGCAGCGCCGTTGTCGAGAAGCTCTTCTCCGCCAAGTCGCTGGATAAGGCGATCGAAATCCAGTCCGACTACGCCAAGCAGTCCTATGAGAGCTTCGTCACCGAGGCCACCAAGCTTGGCGATCTCTATGCCGAACTCGCCAAGGAAGCCTACAAGCCGTTCGAATCGATTGTCGCCAAGGCGAAGTAAATTCGACGAACGTTCCAAGCCGGCCCTTGGGCCTCAAAAGACAGACCCGGTCGCGAACGCGCGGCCGGGTTTTTTCATGCCAGCTCGAAATCGGGGTCCTTGCGGTCTTCACGATTTGAAAAATCGGTCAAGTTTGGCCACCTAGCCATATTGTCAGCTAAACAGAAGGGCTTAAAATCGTCCATCGAGCACCTACATGTCGAGCATGCATGAGGATTCGAAAGAGGCAGGACTACGTGACTACAGGTTTGACTGCCACGAGCTACGTGGTGCGAATGCAGAACGGCAGCAACGGCAATGAGGCCGGTCGCGGCACGGCCGTCATCACGCGCACAAAAACCAAGACCAAGAAGCCCAGTCTGTATCGGGTCCTCATCCTTAACGACGACTACACACCCATGGAGTTCGTGGTTCACGTGCTGGAGCGTTTTTTCCAGAAGGATCGCGAAGCCGCCACACGCATAATGCTTCATGTTCACAATCATGGGGTGGGCGAGTGCGGGGTCTATACATTCGAGGTGGCCGAGACCAAAGTGTCTCAGGTCATGGATTTCGCCCGACAGAATCAGCATCCGCTGCAATGCGTGATGGAGAAGAAGTGAGGTAACATGCCGGCTTTCTCCCAAGGCCTGGAAAAGGCGCTTCACCAAGCGCTGACGCTCGCCAATGAGCGGCACCATGAATATGCAACCCTTGAACATTTGCTGCTCGCCCTGATCGACGACACCGAGGCGGCCGCAGTCATGCGTGCCTGCAACGTCGATCTCGACGAGTTGAAGCATACGGTTCTCACCTATATCGACACCGAGCTCGACAATCTCGTCACCGGCTACGATGAAGATTCCAAGCCGACGGCCGGTTTTCAGCGCGTCATCCAGCGCGCGGTGATCCATGTGCAGTCGTCAGGCCGCGAGGAGGTGTCCGGCGCCAACGTGCTCGTCGCCATCTTCGCCGAGCGCGAGAGCCACGCCGCTTATTTCCTGCAGGAACAGCAGATGACCCGCTACGACGCGGTCAACTACATCTCGCATGGCATTGCCAAGCGCCCAGGCGCTTCCGAGACGCGGACGCCGCGCGGCGCCGACGACGAGCAAGGCAGCCAGGGCGGAGCTGAGCCGCAAGAAGAAGGCGGCAAGAAGAAGCAGCAGCAGGACGCGCTGACTGCCTATTGCGTCAACCTGAACAACAAGGCCAAGGCTGGCAAGATCGATCCGCTGATCGGTCGCGAGAGCGAGATCAACCGGACTATCCAGGTGCTGTGCCGCCGGTCCAAGAACAACCCGCTCTATGTCGGCGATCCCGGCGTCGGCAAGACGGCGATCGCCGAAGGCCTCGCCAAGCGCATCGTCGAGGGCGACGTTCCCGAAGTGCTGCACAATGCCACCATCTTCGCGCTCGACATGGGCACGCTGCTGGCCGGCACCCGTTATCGCGGCGATTTCGAGGAGCGGCTGAAGCAGGTCGTCAAGGAGCTCGAGGACTATCCCGGCGCCGTGCTGTTCATCGATGAGATCCACACCGTGATCGGGGCAGGAGCCACCTCTGGCGGCGCCATGGATGCGTCGAACCTTTTGAAGCCGGCGCTGTCGTCCGGCGCGATCCGCTGCATCGGCTCGACCACCTACAAGGAGTTCCGGCAGTTCTTCGAGAAGGACCGCGCGCTGGTGCGGCGATTCCAGAAGATCGACGTCAACGAGCCGACCGTCGAGGACGCCATCGAGATCATGAAGGGACTGAAGCCCTATTTCGAGGAGTTCCACAAGGTTCGCTACACGAGTGAAGCGATCAAGGCTTCGGTCGAGCTCTCGGCGCGTTACATCAACGACCGCAAGCTGCCGGACAAGGCGATCGACGTGATCGACGAGACCGGCGCCTCGCAGATGCTGGTGCCCGAGGCCAAGCGCAAGAAGACCATCGGCATCAAGGAGATCGAAGCGACGATCGCCACGATGGCGCGCATCCCGCCGAAGACGGTTTCCGCCGACGACGAGAAGGTGCTGCAAGGTCTCGACATCGAGTTGAAGCGCGTCGTCTATGGCCAGGACACCGCGATCACCGCGCTGACTTCGGCCATCAAGCTGGCGCGGGCCGGCCTGCGGGAACCGGAAAAGCCGATCGGCTCGTACCTGTTCTCCGGTCCGACCGGTGTCGGCAAGACGGAAGTGGCCAAGCAGCTCGCCGCCTCGCTCGGCGTGGAGCTGATCCGCTTCGACATGTCGGAATATATGGAACGCCACACCGTTTCGCGGCTGATCGGCGCGCCTCCCGGCTATGTCGGCTTCGACCAGGGCGGCCTTCTGACCGACGGCGTCGACCAGCATCCGCATTGCGTGCTGTTGCTGGACGAAGTCGAAAAGGCGCATCCGGACCTGTTCAACATCCTGTTGCAGGTCATGGATCACGGCAAGCTGACCGACCATAACGGTAAGCAGATCGACTTCCGCAATGTCATCCTGATCATGACCACCAATGCGGGCGCATCCGACGCGCAGCGCGCGGCGATCGGTTTCGGTTCGACCAAACGCGAAGGCGACGATGTCGAAGCGATCAACCGGCTGTTCACGCCGGAGTTCCGCAACCGTCTCGATGCGATCATTCCGTTCGGCTCGCTGCCGGTGCCGGTCATCCATCAGGTGGTGCAGAAGTTCGTCATGCAGCTGGAAGCGCAGCTTTCCGAACGCGGCGTGACCTTCGACCTGTCGCAGGATGCAATCGCCTGGCTGGCCGACAAGGGCTATGACGAGCGCATGGGTGCGCGGCCACTTGGCCGTGTCATTCAGGAGCACATCAAGAAGCCGCTGGCCGACGAGGTGCTGTTCGGCAAGCTCAAGAAGGGCGGCACGGTGCGTGTCACCGTCGAGAAGAAGGAAACCGGCGAGACCGGCCTGAAGCTCGAATCGCTCGCCGACGAGGCGCCGGTGAAGCCGAAGAAGGAAGAGCCGGACGACGTGCCGAAAGCCAAGAAGGCGGTGGCGAAAAAGCCCGCCGGGAAAAAGGCGGTGGCGCAGAAGTCGGAGCCGAAGGGCAAGGATGGCGGCAAGCGCAGCCTGGTGCCGCAACTGCCGCGTAAGAACTGACAATCCTGCAAGTAAAAAAGCCCCGGCAACGGGGCTTTTTTCATGAAGCTTGTGGTCGAGTGTCGGCCGAGCGGCTTCGCCCCGATTCAGTTTGCCAGCGCCGTCCGTATCTTGCCGGCGTTCTCAGCCAGGACTTCAGGCTGTTCCATCTGTCCGCTGTGCGGCTTCAAGGGGATGCCTTCGAAGCGCGGAATGACATGGACATGGAGGTGGTAGACGGTCTGGCCCGAAGCTGGTTCGTTGAACTGCATGACCGTGACGCCATCGGCATCGAAGGCCTTCTTTACTGCCCGCGCAACTTTCTGCACGTGAGCGAAGAGGGGGCCAAGCACCGCCGGATCCGCGTCGAGCAGGTTGCGCGACGGCGCTTTCGGCACGACCAGCGTGTGACCCGGTCCTTGCGGCATCACATCCATGAAGACGATGACCGCATCATCCTCGTAGACGCGGTGCGAAGGGATTTCTCCGCGCAGGATTTTTGCGAAAATGTTGCTGCTGTCGTAGGTTGCTTCGGCCATGGCGCACGCTCCGGTTCTTGGCTCGCGGTCTCGTGTAGCGAAGCTGTTGCGGGCGGGCAAGACGATCGGTCGACATCGGCCATGCAGGCTCGAACGTGGTTGAGCGATCGGGCGGGTTTTGCTACTCCGCCATGTCCTTGCGGAACGGGGTGTGCTCTTCCAGATATTCGCTCATCCGCTCGACTTCGCGCCGCTCGCGCTGGAGGTAGTCGGCCACTGCATTGCGCAGACCTGGATGGGCGATGTAGTGCGCCGAATGCATCGTCACCGGCCGGTAGCCGCGCGCCAGCTTGTGCTCGCCCTGCGCACCGGCTTCAACCACCTTCAGCTTTCGCGAGATGGCGAAATCGATCGCCTGATGGTAGCAGACCTCGAAATGCAGGAACGGGTGGTCCTCGATGCAGCCCCAATTGCGGCCGTAGAGCGCGTCTGAACCGATGAAGTTGATGGCGCCGGCTATGTAGCGCCCGTTGCGTTTGGCCATCACCAGCAGGATGTCGTCGGCCATGCGCTCGCCGATCAAGGAGAAGAAATCGCGGTTGAGGTAGGGCCGGCCCCATTTCCTGCTGCCGGTATCCATGTAGAACGCGTAAAAGTCGTCCCAGGCTTTTTCGGTCAGATCCTTGCCGGTCAGCCAGTCGATCGAGATGCCGTCGGCGAGCGCCTCACGCCGCTCCTTTTTCATCGCCTTGCGCTTGCGCGAGGCCAACGTCGAGAGAAAATCGTCGTAGCTCGAAAAGCCTTCGTTGAAGAAGTGAAACTGCTGGTCGGTGCGATGCAGGAAGCCGGCTGCCGCTAAGATCTGGACATCATCCTCCGGCGCGAAGGTGACATGCGCGGAAGACACGCCGAGCTTATCCGTCACCGCCTTTAGGCCGGCCGCAAGGCCGGCCTTGACGGTGGGGCTGTCCTCGCGCTTGCCGACCAGCAGGCGAGGGCCGGTGACGGGTGTGAACGGCACCGCGCATTGCAGCTTCGGATAGTAGCGCCCGCCGGCGCGTTCGAATGCGTCCGACCAGCCATGGTCGAAGACATATTCGCCCTGGCTGTGCGACTTCAGATAGCAGGGGACCGCACCGAGCAGCTTGCCTTGCGCGGTTTCCAGCCTGAGATGATGACCCTGCCAGCCGGTGCGTCGAACGGCGCAGCCGGAATCTTCTAGCGCGCTCAAAAAAGCGAATGAAACAAGCGGGTTGTAGGCGTTTTCTGCCTCGCCCCGCGTAGTGCCACCAAGGCTGTCCCATTCCGCGCTGGTGAAGGCGCCGATGCCCGCGGCGATGCGGATCGACAGCTCCGCATTCGCCGTTTGTCTGTCGCAGTCGTCCCCTTGATCCATGTGGCTTACTTAAGCTCGCTGCGAACCCATACAAGCCCGTTCAAGCAAGCCGCACAAGATCGGGCTCGAATCCTTCGAACGTCATCTGGTCGGCATATTTGAAGGTCAGGTCGACGGCAGGTTGGTCATGCACTGTCCAGGTGATCACCGGCATGCCGAGCCTTTCACGTACGAACGACACGAACCGGTTCGGCAGGTCGCCGGCGGCGTAGGAGATAAAGGCGATGTCATGCGCCAGCATGGCGAAATGCGCCTCGATCAGATGGTTGTCGTTGCCGTAGGCGGTCAACCCGCCGGGTATGCCGGGTGCATGTTTCGGGAACTCGCGGATCAGCCAATGGTCGAACGACATGATCGCGGTCTTGCCCTTATAGCGCTTGAGCATCTTGCCGACGCCTTCGACCAGGCCTTCGTCGTGTCCGGCAGCGCCTTTCAGCTCGACAACCATCGGCACACGCCCGTCGACCAGATTAAGCGCCTGCTGCAGTGTCGGCAAATGGTCGGCGGTGCCGCCGACCTTCAGCGCCGTGATCTCAGCAGCCGTACGCTGCCAGACGAAGCCGTCCTCGCCGGTCAGCCGCCGCAGATCGCCATCGTGGATGATGACGGGGACGCCGTCGGATGACAGGTGCACGTCGCACTCGATCGCATAGCCGCGCTCGGCTGCCGCGGCGAAGGCGGAAAGAGTGTTCTCCCAGCGCGCCTTGTTCATGTCGTGGAGGCCGCGATGGGCGACGGGCCGGGCAGTCAGCCAGGAAAGGTCGGTCATGGTCGCAGTCCCGGTCATTCGACTTCGAAGATCGCTTCGATTTCCACTGCGGCATTAAGCGGCAGGGAGGGGGTGCCGACGGCGGAGCGGGCGTGCTTGCCGCGGTCGCCGAGCACGGCGACGAGAAAATCCGACGCGCCGTTGGCGACCAGATGCTGTTCGACAAAATCCGGTGCCGAGGCGACGAAGACGGTGATCTTCACCAGGCGGCGGATCTTGTCGAGATCGCCAAGTGCCGCCTGGGTCTGCGCCAATATGTTGATCGCACAGTATTTTGCGGCTTCCTTTCCGGTCGCGGTGTCGACATCGCGGCCAAGCAGCCCGCTCGCCTGGAGCTTGCCCTCCTTGAGCGGCAACTGCCCGGCGGTGAACAGCAGATTGCCGGTCCTGCAATAGGGAACGTAGTTGGCGGCGGGCGCAGCGGCAGCCGGCAGCGTCACGCCGAGATCGCTTAGCCGCTTTTCGATTGTTTCGCTCATGCTATTTCCCTATTGCTTGAAGGTGCCGCGCAGGCCGGGCCGAAATTGCTATTTTTGCCTCGCTTCCGCCACGACTTTTTTTAAGCTGGACCATCTTTCCATGCGGCCTGCCATTAGCCGCGATGATCGGAGCACCCCATGCGCGCAACGCGCCTCGCATTCAACGCCGTTCTTCTGACAGCGGCTTCCTGGGCGGCTCCCGCTTTTGCGGTGCCGGCGCTGCAGGCGCACCGTGCCGTCTATGATATCACCCTGGACAAGGCGTCGGATCGCTCGGGGATCACCGGCATATCGGGCCGTATGGTCTACGAGTTCAATGGCTCGCCTTGCGAGGGCTACACGGTAAAGTTCCGCCTGGTCACCCAGATCGTCACCAACGACAATACTAGGCTGACCGACCAGCAGATGACCACCTTCGAGGATGCCGAAGGCAAGACCTTCTCCTTCGTCAACAAGTCCTTTGTCGACCAGAACCTCGACAAGGAGGTCAAGGGGACGGCAACGAAGGAGGCCAATGGTCTCAAGGTCGAAATCGACAAGCCCGAGAAGAACAGCCTGGAACTCGCCGCGACCCAGTTCCCGACCCAGCAAATGGTTGAAATGATCGGCAAGGCGGAAAAGGGCGAGCGTTTTTACGAAACCAACCTGTTCGACGGCTCGGAGGATGCCAACAAGGTGATGACCACCACCGTCGTCGTCGGCAAGCAAGCCAATGCCGACAAGACTGATCCGGAAGTGCCGGCGCTGGCCAAGCTCGCCAGCGACAAATACTGGCCGGTTGACATCGCCTATTTCGACGATACCGACAAAGGCGGCGAGGAAGTGCCGGAATACCGGATCAGCTTCAAGCTGCACGAGAACGGCATCACGCGCGGTCTCGTAATGGACTATGGCGAGTTCTCGATGACCGGCAAGCTGGTCAATCTGTCGCTGTTCGATCAGCCAAAGACCTGCCCGTCGAAATAGGCTCGAACCGACGGCAAGCTGCTGCCGGCTGCTCTCCGCGATAGTGGCGCTTGATCTTGCGGGCATGTTGCACCGACTTGAGCATGCCGCAATTGCATATCAACGTCTTACGACGGTAAGCGCCGCGGGGGGAGCAGGTTGAGCAGGATCGACGTTTTTGTGGCGCCGCGGCCCAATGCGACGCTGATCAAGGCCATGACATTCGTCAACCGCATTGTCATGCTGCACGGCATTCCGGGGCTTCGCGACCTGTTGCCGTTCAACCGTCTGGCCGGTCTGCGCGGCGTCGCCAATGTCCGCCACATCGATTTTCCGGAGGACGACCGGCAAAGGTTGAAGGCTTGTTGCGGCGCGGGCAAGGCGACGTTCATCACGCCCAACCATCCGGAGTTCTTTACCGACTGGATGATCGACAAGGAGGTCGTCTCGCGGGTAAGCCCGCTGGCGGCATCCTGGGCCACGCACGGCGTCGTCAACGGGCTTGGCCGGCTGATGCAGAAATTCTGGCTGGCCAACAATCTAATCGCCCAAATCCCGGGCAATAGCGGGGCCGCCAAGGAACATTCGGTGGCCTGGGCGCTGAAAGGGCACGGCGTTCTCCTGCATCCCGAAGGCGGCGTCGGCTGGCATGCCAACATCGTTGCCCCGCTGCTGCCGGGCGCGGTCGAGATGGGGCTCGAAGCGCTGAAGCGCGGCCGCCTGACGGATCCGGATTTCAAAGTTTGGATCGCGCCCGTGATCTGGAAGCTCGCTTTCACGGGGAATGTCGAGGCAGCGCTGGCAAAGGAGTGCGCCTACGTCGAGCGCAGCCTGAAGATCGAACGCCATGCCGCCGATTCGCTGCCGGAGCGCGTCCATCATATCTATGCGACATTGCTGTCGCGCGATGAGGCTGCATATGGCCTGCGGTCCGATGAGCGGGTTTCGTATGACGCACGTCAGAAGGACCTGCTCGTGGAACTCGGCCGTCGCCTTGCTGAACTTGTCTCGGTCGGCGCCGGCACGCTCGACAGTGGCGAGCTTTTGCGCCGGTCGCGCCGCTGGCTGCGAGAAAACACGGATGATACCGGAAGCCGGAAGCAGGTCCGAACGCTGGCGGATGCGATCCAGCGCTTGCGGCGTGTCGGGCCGTGGGCTTCAGCCAATCCGCGCATCACGCAGGAGGAGATCGCCGAACACTTGAAGCGGATCCGCAACGATTATTGCAAGGGTACACTGCGCGATACGATCGACCGTTTCGTGCCGCAGCCGGCAGGCCCACGCCGCGCCCATATCCGGGTGCCGGACCCGTTAGGCTTGCACGCCTATAAAGGCTCCGTCGAGGCGGCACTCGTCGAACTGCACGACCGCATGCAGGAGACCATCACCAGCACCATAGCGCAACTCCAGGCCGGCGGCGGCTTCATTTTCTATGCTAATCCCTTCTATCATCGTTAGCGGCGTGTTGATCGGCGCAAGATGAAGGAGTGCGGCAAGCCCCATGGCGGTCTATGTCGATGCGGCGATCTGGAAATGGGTCGGCCACCGCTGGTGTCATCTGCTGGCAGACGACACCGACGAGCTGCATCGCTTCGCCGCGCAGCTCGGCATCAAGCGCTCGTCCTACCAAGGGCCGCCGAAGACATCGGCGCCGCATTATGACATAACCGGGTTCGAGCGCGACCGCGCGGTGCGGCTCGGCGCCATCGAGTGCAGCCGCGAGGAGATCGTCGCTGTTTTCCGGCGTGTGCGCGTGCCGAGGGGGAAGATGCGACGATGACATTGACGGCATTTTTGGCTTACTGCGCCGCGATCACATTTGCCGCCGCCACGCCTGGTCCGGCGATGTTCACGGTTATCGCCAATGGCGTCTCGCTTGGCTTCGTTCGCGCTTTCCTGGCTGGTCTCGGCATCGCCGCAGGCGACGCGGTGCTGGTCACCTTGGCACTGCTCGGTCTCGTGGCGCTGGTACAGGCCTTCGAATGGGTTTTTTTAATCCTGAAGTATGCGGGTGCTGCCTATCTGGTGTTTCTCGGCATCCGGATGTGGCGATCGGCCTCCGCGCGATCGCATGGACAGCACGCAACCCAGGCAAGACTGTCTCGATCGTTTTTCCTCGGTATCTCCATCGCATTGGGCAATCCCAAGGCGATCCTGTTCCACGCCTCTATCATGCCGCTGATTCTTGACCTCAATACGATGACCTTCGCCGATGGGCTGCTCGTGGTTGCGGTCGTGATCTGCGTCAACATCGTCACCATGGGCTTCTACGCAGCGCTCTCCGGGCGGGCTTCGAGCTGGTTCAAGACGCCAAGGCGCATGCGGCTGATGAACAGGTTTGCCGGCGGCGCCATGATAGGCACCGGTGCGCTGATCGCCGCACGCTGAGCCGCAAGACGCCACAGCGCTTGCGTTTGTCGCGCATCCCCTCTATATGCGCGCACATTCCACACACGGACTTTGGTGTCTGCCCGGGAGAAATCCGGCGGAAACCTCCGGTGGCGTTCGAGGACCAAGTCCAAAAAATGCCTGTGTCCGTGGAGGCTAACCGGAAAGGAAATAAGAATGGCTCTGCCTGATTTCAGCATGCGCCAGCTATTGGAAGCTGGCATTCACTTCGGCCACCAGACCCACCGCTGGAACCCGAAAATGGCGCCCTATATCTACGGCGCCCGCAACAACATCCACATCATCGACCTCTCGCAGACGGTGCCTTTGCTGCACCAGGCGCTGAAGCAGGTTTCCGACACTGTTGCCAAGGGCGGCCGCGTGCTGTTCGTCGGCACCAAGCGCCAGGCCTCCGACATCGTCGCCGATGCCGCGCAGCGCTCGGCTCAGTACTATGTTAACTCGCGCTGGCTCGGCGGCATGCTGACCAACTGGAAGACGATCTCGAATTCCATCCAGCGCCTGCGCAAGCTCGACGAGATGCTGGCCGGCGAGGCTCAGGGCCTGACCAAGAAGGAGCGCCTCAACCTCGACCGCGAGCGTGAGAAGCTCGACAAGGCGCTGGGCGGCATCAAGGATATGGGTTCGACGCCCGATTTGATGTTCGTGATCGATACCAACAAGGAAGCGATCGCCATCCTCGAGGCCAAGCGTCTCGGCATCCCGGTCGTTGCCATCATCGATTCCAACTGCGACCCGGACAAGATCGACTTCCCGATCCCCGGCAATGACGATGCGGCCCGCGCCATCCAGCTCTATTGCGATCTGATTGCCAAGGCTGCGATCGACGGCATCGCCCGCCAGCAGGGCGCACTCGGCGTCGACATCGGCGCATCGGTCGAGGCTCCGGTCGAGCCGGCGCTCGAACCGACCCCGGCCGCCGAGAGCCCGGCAACCCAGACCCCGGAAGCATAATAGCGAAGGCCGGCTGCGGCCTTCATCTTTCCAATATGTTGGCGCGGTAAGCGCTACCGGCACCAGGCGCATCATCGAAACTCGATGGTGCGTC
This sequence comes from Mesorhizobium sp. M1295, assembly GCF_040318135.1. NCBI lineage: Bacteria > Pseudomonadati > Pseudomonadota > Alphaproteobacteria > Hyphomicrobiales > Phyllobacteriaceae > Mesorhizobium > Mesorhizobium sp. M1295. The sequence goes on along the minus strand of NZ_JAMYLU010000021.1, from coordinate 3,762 downwards.
GGTGCATTTAGACAAAGAGGCGACAATGAGCATTTCGGCTGCACAGGTCAAAGAACTCCGCGACTTGACCGGCGCGGGCATGATGGACTGCAAGGCGGCGTTGAACGAGACCAACGGCAACATGGAAGAAGCCATCGACTGGCTGCGCAAGAAGGGCATTTCCAAGGCCGACAAGAAGGCTGGCCGTACTGCTGCCGAAGGCCTGATCGGCGTCGATTCCGGCGTCCGCGAGGCAGCGATCGTCGAGGTCAATTCCGAGACGGATTTCGTTGCGCGCAATGCTGCGTTCCAGGAGATCGTCGCCAATGTCGCGAAGGTCGCGCTTGCCTATGGCGGCAAGACCGAGGCCGTTGCCGCTGCTCCCTATCCGGGCTCGGGCAAGTCGGTCACCGAGACCATCAAGGACGCAGTCGGCACCATCGGCGAGAATCTGGGCTTCCGCCGCTCGGCCAAGCTCACCGTCGAGCACGGCGCTGTCGCAACCTACGTCCACAATGCGGTTGCCGACGGCCTTGGCAAGCTCGGCGTGCTGGTCGCCATCGAGACGACAGGCAACGCGCAGGCCGCCAACGCCTTTGCCCGCCAAGTCGCCATGCATGTCGCCGCCACCAACCCGATGGCCTTGACCACCGAAGAGCTCGATCCGGCCGCGGTCGAGCGCGAGAAGGCGATCTTCGCCGACCAGGCGCGCCAGTCCGGCAAGCCGGAAGCGATCATCGAGAAGATGGTCGAGGGCCGTTTGCGCAAGTTCTACGAAGAGGTCGTGCTGCTCAAGCAGGCTTTCGTGCTCAATCCCGACATCACCGTCGAGAAGGCGCTGAAGGATGCCGAAAGCGAGATCGGCGCGCCAGCCAAAATCGCCGCCTATCTGCGCTTCGCGCTCGGTGAGGGCATCGAGAAGGAAGAGACCGATTTCGCGGCGGAAGTCGCGGCAGCGGTCAAGAAGTAAACTATTCGTTTGAAAGGCTTTTTCGGCCGGGTGTCCGCGAGGATGCCCGGCCGATTTCTTGCGCGGTGTCGATAAAGGCGCGGAGCTTCGGGGCCATCGCGGCGCGGCGCGGGAAATAGAGGAACAGTCCCGGTTCCTCGATCGATGCCTCGCCAAGGACTTCGACCAGCCGGCCTGCCTCGATGTCGGGCTTGACAAGCGGCTCGAACAGATATGCGAGGCCGATGCCGGCAAGGGCCATGTCTTTTGCCGACAGCGGTTCGCTGACGACGACGCTGCCGCGCGTCTCGACGCCGATATCCTTGCCCTGGTCTGACAGATCCCAACGGTAGAGCGCACGTGATCGCAACAGCCGATAGCCGATGCAGTTGCGGGTGGAGAGATCAGCAATTGTTCGCGGCTTTCCGTGGCGGCCGATATAGGCCGGAGAGGCGACAATGGTCGTCCGGAACGGCTGAGTCAGCCGCACCGTCACCATATCCTCGGCGATCATCTCGCCCAGCCGGATGCCGGCGTCGAAACCCTCGCCGACGATATCGCTCAGACGTTCGTCGGTGACGATCTCCACCGTCACGTCAGGGTAACGTTCCGCCATCGCCGTCAGGATGGGCATCAGCGCCAGAGGCAGCGCCAAACGCGGCGCGTTGATCCTGAGCAGTCCGCTTGCCCGGCCTTTGACAGAGCGGATGCGTTCGATCCGGTCGGCAATGTCTTCCAGCGCCGGCTCCGCCGCAGCGACGAGGGCGGTGCCAGCCTCGGTCAGCGAGACGCTGCGTGTGGTGCGGGCAAACAACGGCTGGCCGATTCGCTCCTCCACCAGCCGCACCGCATGGCTGACCGCTGACGGGCTCATGCCGAGCTCGGCGGCCGCCGAGGCGAAGCCGCCACGCCGCGCGACGGCAACGATTATAGGTAGGTGGCTAAGCAGATCGCGATCCATTCATGCATGGTATCGCATAGTCCATTCGGATAATGCAATCTTATCGGATAGGGAAGGAGAACGCATCTTTGGCTGCATCACACGGCAATCGCCGAGCAGCCAAGGAGACGTCCAATGACCGACCTCAAGTCCGAACGAACCCGTAATCTCGAGACAGTGCGTAAATTCTTTGACCTGATGCACCGCAAGGACATTGAGGCATGGGGCAACCTTTGGGCTGAAGATGGCCGAATCCTTGTCTTCTACCCGCCGGCAGGATTTGGAAGCAGCATCGATGGTAAGGCCGCGATCCTGGCGGCCTTCCGAGGCCTCTTCGGCAATTTCGAATCCTTCGACTCCCAGCTGACAGCCGTCTATCCGGCAGCGGATTCGGACGCGATCGTCGTTGAGTACAAGAACCGCGCGATGCTGATTGGCGGCTCTGAATACACCAACAGCAATATCGCGATCTTCCGCTTCGAGAGCGGTCTGATCAGCGCCTACCACGACTATTTCGATCCGCGTCGGTTCCAGGTGGTGGTCGATGCGCTGGCCAAGGCCTGACTGCATATCCCAGGCAAGGACCTCAATCCCGTTTTCAAATTTCAGGAGAAAATCCATGACCATGTCCTACTACACGCTCGGCAACAGCGGGCTGCGTGTCACTCGTCTGGCGCTCGGCACCATGACGTTCGGCACGGAATGGGGCTGGGGCGCGGAGAAGGAAACGGCGCGCGCCTTGGTTGATGCCTATGTCGAAGCCGGTGGCAATTTGTTCGATACCGCCGATCTCTATACCGGTGGCACGGCCGAAACCTGGCTCGGCGAATTCATCGCCGAGCGTGGGCTGCGCGACAAGGCGGTGATCAGTACCAAATTCACCTACAACGCCGAACCGGGTAATCCAAATGCCGGCGGCAACGGCCGTAAGAACATCCTGCGGGCGGTAGACGGTTCGCTGAAGCGGCTCGGCACCGATTACATCGACCTCTACATCCTCCATACCTGGGACAGGCTGACGCCACCGGAGGAGGTGATGCGGACGCTGGACGATCTGGTGCGCGCCGGAAAGATCCGGCATGTCGGTCTGTCCGACGTGCCGGCCTGGTACGCAAGCCGGGCGCAGGCGATCGCCGAGCATCGCGGCTATGAACCGGTTTCGGCGCTTCAGCTCGAATATTCGCTGGCCGAGCGCAACATCGAGCACGAGTTCGTGCCGTTCGGCACGCGCTATGGCGCTGGAATCATGGTCTGGAGTCCGTTGGCCAGCGGCCTGCTCAGCGGAAAATGCCGTTTCGATACAATCGTCAAGGATGGTGGCCGGCTGGAGACAATGCGTGGTTCGACCAATCCCGGTTTCCAGAAATTCACCGACCGCAACTGGCAAATCGTCGCCGAACTGGAGAGGGTTGCCGGCCAGCTCGGCCGCAGCATGGCCCAGGTCGCCCTGAACTGGGCGGCAAACAGGCCAGGCATTGCGTCCGTCATCGTCGGCTCCACCAGGCTTGACCAGCTCAAGGACAATCTCGGCGCGCTTGATTTCGACATTCCCGAAGACCTTCGGGCACGGCTCGATGCGGTGAGCCGGCCGGTCACGCCCTTTCCGTATTCGTTCTTCGGCCCTGAAATACAAGGCGGCTTGACCGGTGGGCAGGCGGTTGGCGACAAGCCGGCAAGCTATCTGCCGGATCTGCTCATGCAAGGCACTTTTGCCGGCGTGAGCTGACGGCTATCCCAGTCCACGATCTCAACTTTCCGGCTCGGGGGCCCCGGGGCAAACCGGGGGCCGGAGGGTTAGGGGCCGCCCCGAGGTTTTGGGGGCCCCCCCAACGGGGGGTGATACACATAACCCAGCCCCCCCGCCGGAAACCGGAGGGGGGAGGCGGGGTGATGT